>CAZDDH010000006.1:0-81748 GCA_964504165.1 uncultured Rickettsiales bacterium
AGCCCAAGCCCGAGCCCGAACCCGAGCCCGAACTCCAACTCGATCCGGAACCACAGGGCGCCGAACCCACGGCCGCCGGACCGCAAGCCGTCGAACCGCAGGTGCCCACCGAGGCATCGGCTCCACTCCCCCTTGACGATCTGGCCCCCATCGGTGGCGTAGCTCCCCAAGGCCAGGCGTTACCGCCTGGCGTGTCGCCTGAACCCGCACCTCAGCCGCCTGCCGATCCTCTGCAGGTGGGCTACACACCGCCGTCGGCCGAGCCGCCGATGGCTCCGGCGCCGCAGCCACCGCCCGCCGAGTTGCCGCCCGCGGCACCGCCGCTCGGTGCGCCGCCGCCCCAGGGCGATGAGGCACCGGCGCCCCCCCGGGAGTCCGAGCACGAACCCCCCACCCCGGTCCCCTTGCCCCCGGCCGAGCAGCCGCCGGCCAGCGTGGCCCCGCAGGACGATTCGGACGAGCACAGTGCTCACGATTCCAGTTCCCAGATCGGCGTCTATCGCCTGGACGACGTGCTCTCCAAGAGCCGTATCAAGGAGCTCAAGACCCGGCGGCAGGCCGCCGCCAAGCCGCCCCCCTCGGATGCTCCGTGGGAGAAGAGCGCCAAGCACCAGGTCCCCCGCAAGCAAGACCCTCCCAAGGGGCTGCTCGGAGAGCTGCGCGCGGTGCTCTCCAAGGCGGTCCCGCGCCGGGAGACCGCCGCCAATCCCTTCGATGCGACCCCGTCCGTCACCAGCGAGCAGGTGCGGCGGGAGGCGCGCATCCTCTCCGAGGTAGAGGTGTACTACCAGCTGGGCGGTGATCAGCGTCTGGGGATCGCGCAGGATTTCAGCCTCCAGGGGCTGTTCCTCGCAGTCACACCCACCGATCCGCTGCCCCGCCAGGGGGCCATGCTGCGCCTGGAATTCCCCATCGACCTGCCGGACGACACGGCCCTGATCCGGATGATCACGGAGGTACGCTGGAGCCACGGTGAGGATGATCCCGACGCCGCCGGGCGGGGCGTTGGACTGCAGATCGCCACCTTCAAGAACAACGCGGACCGGGAGCTCTACGAGGCCTACGTCAACGCCCTGCTCATGGGGTGAGCATGGGGCGGCTCCCATACCTGTCGTTGTGGCTCCTCCTGGCCGGGATCTGGGCGGGCTGCCCCGCGGATCCACAAACGGATTTCTTGCCAGACGCCACCTGCGGCCTGGGCGGTCCCGGACAACCGGCCATCGCCCTCACCGTCGGCGTCCACGTGCGGGATTTCGATACGGGCTCCCTGGCGGAGTACGAGACCTCCCGTGACGAGCTGGATTACCTGGCCGGCTGGGCCGCCGCCCACGATCTCCGCCTCGAGATCGCCCTCAACGGCTATCAGGCAGAGGGGGCGCTGCTCACCGGGGAGACCCAGCGCTTCGCCGGCTACGCCGACGCAGGCCACGCCTTTGGCGTGCATCACCATCCCAGCGTCCGCATCGCGGAACTGACCTGGACGACGCTGGGCGATGACCCGACGGATGCCGAGCTCCAGCAGTCCGTGGACGACCACCGCGACTGGATCGGGCAGGCACTCGATCCAGCGGGGATCGAGTACCGGGGAGGCCACGTCCGCCTCACCGGCCGCACCGGCTGGTGGTACGGGATGATGGTGGACAGCGGTTACACCACCGAGACCATCGACGCCTGGTCAGTGGCCGCCACCGAGGGCGAGGAGGCGGATCGTAACTTCGACCTGCTCCATCCCTTCCGCTGGAGCGTGGATGCAGGACCCGGCGAGCTGCTCACCGATCCGGACGTGCCCTTCATCGCCATCCCCCAGCACCCGCAGGTGGGCATCCTCGGTAAGGGGGAGCACCTGGGCTTCGATGGATCCGTGGAGCACCTGCAGGCGCTGATGTGGCTCGCCTACCTGGAATGGCGCGCCGCCGTTCTGGCGGGGGAGGACCCGTTGCCGTGGGTGTTCGGGTACGGATCCCACCCGGAGCTGGGGACCGCTCAGAATCCGGACCTGGATCGGCTCGCCGATCACATCCAGCAGTACTTCACCGATCCGACGGATGGATTCACCGGCCGCTCCACCTGCGGCATGACCCGCCCGGAGATCGTGGAGATGGTGGAGACGCTGGAGGCCGAATACCCAGGCCGCACGGTGTTCGAGTACCGTCCTGGCGAGGCCTATCCCTACCGGAACCCGGATTTCCCCTGGGCCTACAACGGTCACCTCATCGCCGTGCACGACGACTACCTGGACCGAGGGGTACGTTTCCTCGAGCTCCAGCGCCACGACGGTACGGACGCCACCACCCTGGACGACCTCATCCCGGGGAACCGGTTCATTGTGGCGTGGGCGGATGTCGTCGAGGGCGAGGTCGAGGTGGATCTCCAGCCATGGTGCGATTCCCATGGCCTGGAGGTGCGAACGGCGACTAGGTACGACGAGGGCGTGGATCCCCGCCGCGTGTCCATCGGGACCGAGGCGACCTACATCGGCGCCTGTTACGAATTCTGAGGGGCTACTCCCCGCCCTCGCGCGCCGCCTTGATCCCCATCAACACCCGCTCCGGTGTCAGCGGGAGCTCGTCGAAACGCACACCGGTGGCGTCGTAGACCGCGTTGAGCAGCGCTGGGATCGTGGGCATGATGGCCCCCTCACCGACCTCCTTGGCGCCGTACGGGCCGTTGGGCTCACCGCTCTCAACCACGATGGCGTCCACCTCGGGCATGTCCAGGGCAGTGGGGATCTTGTACTCGGCCAGGTTGGCGTTGAGCATCTGGCCCTTATCGTCGAACTTGACCTCCTCATACAGCGCCTCCCCCAGGCCCATGCATAGCGAACCCTGCATCTGGCCCTCCACGGAGGTGCGGTTGATGGCGAACCCGCAGTCGTGAGCGTCCGTCATCTTCTCCACGTAGATGCGGCCGGTCTCCAGGTCCACGTCCACCTCGACGATCTGGGCCGAGCAGCCGTAGGCCGGGGAGGTCCCCACGGCGGCGCCCTTGTAGCTCCCGCCCAGAGGTGGCGGGCGGTACTGGCCCGTGCCCACCAGGGAGCCCAGCTCCAAAAACGCGATACGCGAGGCCTCGCGGAAGGTCAGTTGATCGCCCTCAGGTAGGTCGGTGAATCCGCGGTGCTCCTTGATGTACTCCGTCCTCAACGCGGAGAAATCCATCTCGCCGTCGAGGATTTGCACCACACCATCGCGCAGGTCCAGCTGGTCCTCGCTCAGGCCGGTCTTGGAGGCGATCACCCCCAGGATCTGAGCCTTGAGCGCCTCGGCTGCTTCCTTGGTCGCGTGGCCGGTCATCAGCGTCTGGCGACTGGAATAGGCGCCCAGGTCCACGGTCAGCGCCGTGTCTCCGGACTGTACCGCCACGTCTTCCAGCGGGATGCCCAGCACCTCGGCGGTGATCATCGCGAAGGCCGTATCCGAACCCTGGCCGATGTCGGCGGAGCCGGTGAGCAGGTGCACCCTGCCGCCCACGTCGGCCACCTTGGTGATGACCGTGCAATGGGGGGTCTTGGAGCGATAGATGGGATACCCAGCGCCGGACACGAAGAACCCGCAGGCCATGCCGATGCCCTTGCCGTTCTCCCGGCTCGCGGAGCGTTTTTCCACCCAACCGGAGCGGTCCCGGATCTTCTCGATGCACTCCTCCATGCCCAGCGAGCTCATGTTCAGCTCGTTACAGGTGCTGTCCCCGGTGTGCATGATGTTCTTGAGCCGCAGCTCGACGGGATCCATGCCGATCTGGGCGGCGAGGTCGTCCAGCTGGGATTCGAACAGTGCCCGGGCGATGACCGCCCCATGACCGCGCTGGGCGCCGCACGGGGGCTTGTTGGTCACGACGCGGCGGCCGCTGTAACGCATGTTGGGCAGCTTGTAGGGTCCACCCAGCAGCGACCCGGCGTAGTACACCGAGGCGATACCGAAGCTGACGTAGGCGCCGCCGTCCATCAGGCATTCGTGGTCGAGGAACAGCAGGGTGCCGTCCGCGGTCACGCCGGTGGTCATGGTGTGGAAGTACTGGTGACGAGCCCGGGAGTGGAGGAACACCTCTTCGCGGCTCAGCACTGTTTTCACCGGCCGGCCGGCCTCTCGGGCCAGCACGCAGGTGATGAGCTCCATCGACGACGCAGCGGCCTTGGGGCCGAAGCCGCCACCGACGGCGGGTTTGACGACCCGTACCTTGTGTACGGGGACTTCCAGGGCCATCGCCACGGTACGTTGCACGTAGTGGGGCACCTGGGTCGAACTCCACAGGGTCAGGTTGCCCTCCAGGTCGAACTCGGCGAGGGCGGTCTGGGGCTCCAAAAAGGCGCCGTCCTGCATCTTTGATGTCAGCGAGCCGGTGACCGTCGCGGCTGCCTTCGACCGGGCCGCGTCCACGTCACCGAACTCCTGGTGTACCCGGGCGGAAATGTTGTCGCGGTACTCCTCGTGCAGAAGCTCCACGCCCTCGTCGGACGCGTGGTGGGCATCCAGCACCAGCGGCAGTTCCTCGTATTCCACGTCGATGAGGGCCAGCGCGGCGATGGCCGTCTTCAGATCCACCGCCGCCACCGCCGCCACCTCGTCACCGATGTAGCGCACCCTATCGGTGGCCAGGATCGTCTCGTCGTAGCGCGCCGGGGAGACGCCGTATTTGATCGAGCCGGCCTCCTCGGCGGTGATCACCGCCCTGACGCCAGGGAGGGCACGGGCGGCCGTCACGTCCAGATGGGTGATGCGGGCGTGGGCCACGGGGCTGTGCAGGATGGCCCCGGTGAGCATCCCGGTGCGGGTCAGGTCATCCGTGTAATCGGCCTTGCCGGTGACCTTGGCCAGGGCATCGACCTTGGGGGCGCGGGTGTTGAGGACGCGGAACTCACTCATGATCGCCTCCCTGGTTCATCTGCGTGGCAGCGTCCTGCACCGCCTCGATGATCTTCTGGTACCCCGAGCAGCGGCAAAGGTTGCCGGATAGATAGGTCTGCACCTCGTGGGCGGTGGGGTCCGGGTTGCGGGCCAGCAGGGCCACGGAGCTCAGCACCATGCCCGGCGTGCAGTACCCGCACTGGACCGCGCCGTGTTCGACGAAGGCCGCCTGTACCGGGTGCAGTTCCCGGCCGTTTGAGACCCCCTCGATGGTGACAATTTCGTGGCCCACGGCGGCGATGGCCAGCACCAGGCAGGAGTTGACCGGAGCGCCGTCCATCAGCACCGTGCACGTGCCGCAGTCGCCGACGCCGCAGCCCTCCTTGGTCCCGGTCAGGCCGATCTCCTCGCGGAGCGCCTGGAGCAACGTTCGGTTGGTGGCCACGGCGATCTCGTGGACCTCACCGTTGACGGTCAGTTCGATGAGCTGCTTAGCCATGCTGGCCTCCTTCCACGGCCCGGAGAACCGAGGCTTCGAGGGCCCGGCGGGTGAGTACCTCGATGACCTCCCGGCGGTAGGCCGCCGTGCCCCGGTGATCATCGATGGGGGTCGCGTCCTGCTGTCCGGCGGTCCTGGCTGCCGCGGCGAGGGTGCCGGTGTCGGCCGTCTTGCCGACGAGCGCGGCCTCGGCGGCGGTGGCCCGGATGGGGGTCGGGCCCACCGCACCCAGCGCGATGCGGGCCTCGGCGATCGTCCCGCCCGGCCCATCCAGGGTCACGCTGGCGGCGGCGGCGGCGATGGAGATCTCCAGCGCCTCGCGGTTGCCCATCTTGCGGTAGGCGCTGCCCTGATACGGGCGGGGTGCGGGGAGGAGGATGGCCCCGAGCAGCTCTTCCGGTGTGAGCATCGAGGAGCCGGGAGCGGTCATGAACTGGTCCGCCGGGATCTCACGGGAGCCGCCGGCGCTGACCGCGGCCAGGCTCGCCCCGAGCACGATGGCCGGCGGCGCCGTGTCGGCGGCCGGCCGAGCGTTGCACAGGTTGCCGCCCACCGTCGCGCGGTTCCTGATCGTGGTGGCGCCGATGGAAAACGCCCCCTCCGAGAGCGCCGCGTTGTGTTCGCAGATCACCGGGTGGTCCGCTAGATCGGTCAAGGTCGTCATGGGCCCCACCCGGATCCGTCCGTCATCGAGTTCGGTGACACCACTCAGTTCCGCGACGCGACCCAGCGAGATCAGCACCCCGGGGGCCTCTGTCCCAGCCAGGGGATGTCCCTTGCCGGGGAACGCCTCGCCGTTGCGGGGGGTTGGGTGCACGTCGTACAGCGTGCGTTTCTTCATGTTCACCAGCAGGTCGGTGCCGGCCGCCAGCAGGCGCGCAGCTCGACCGTGGGCGGCCAGCATCTCGCAGGCCTCCTCGACGCTGGTGGGTTCCAGGAGTTTGAAATCGGGAAGGATCACGGTTTTTCTCCCGCGCCGGCCCCGCTGGACGAGGAAGGCGAAGAGGGTGACAGCGTCGCGCCGCCGGCGTTGCCGTGGCTGCGCATTCCGCTGAGGAGCAGGTCGAAGGTTCGTTCGGCAAAGGGGACCACATCCGCCTCACCGGGGGCGTGGTCGTACGGGGGGGTGAAGCGCTCGAAGAGCTGGGCCAGGAAAGCGCCCGTTCCATCCGGGTCGGCTACCGCCAGGTCACCGATGTCGTTCCCCTGCTTGATCAGACTCGCCGCCAGCTCCCCCTGCCGGCGCACGTAGCTCTCCACCCGCCGGACGATCTCCGGCTTGAACGACCGGAAGAACTCGTCGCCGTGGGGGTACTTGTGGGCCAACTCGGCGATGGCGTGGACCCGGTGGAGCATCAGGTCGTGCAGCCGGTCCACCGGTGGTCGTTCTTCGGCGGCGATGGCCTGCAGCTGGTCGAGGATACGGCGGTTGGTCTCCTCGGTGAGGGCCAGCATGATGTCGGCCTTGGAGCGGAAGTACAGGTAGGCCGTTCCTTTGCCGATACCTGCGTCTGCGGCGATCTCCCCCATGGTCGTCTTGGCGAATCCGTACTGGCGGATGCGGTTCCATGCCGCCCGCAAGATGCGCTCTCGTTTGGCGGGATCCGCTGCGGTTCGGTTCGTGCTCATCCGGCTCACTGGATAACTGACCAAAAATGTTTTCTGGTCAGTGAGGCATTTTGCTCGCGGGATCGCTCGCGTGTCAAACGAATTACAAAGATAGGGGGCGGGCGCGCGTGCGAGGAGGGAAGGGGGTCAGCCGCCGAACGCCGGGAGGATCAACTCCACCCGATCCCCCTGGCCCAGGGAAACGTCGGCCAGTTCTGCGGCGGGAACGTACACGCCGTTGTGCTCGACCATCACCACCTTGGCGGGTTCACCGCGGGCGGCGAGCAGTTCGGCGAGGGTCATACCTGCCCCCACCTCCTCGGGGAAACCGTCCACGGTGATCTGGATGTTGCCTGAGTCGGTCACGTAACCAGTCTAGTCATCAATCTGAGGCCCGGCACAAAAAAAACCGAACCGTTGGAAATAGAAGGGGCACCTAACCAGTAGAGACAGTTACATGCTCACCTTGTCGGCCTTCCGCGTGAGATTGGGTTTGGCGTCAAGGTATCGAGGTAGCCACGAGAACCGGACAGGACGGCAACAGGGTCCAAGGGGTATGTCTGTGTCCGGGCCGTGAAGATGAGTTCATCTTCTTGAATATGAATTCATCTTCAGCTACTCTGAGTAGGCTCGAGGGGGCCGGCTGGACGTCCGGTGGGGTTCGCCACAAATCCAAACGGAGGGTGTGTCATGCCGGATGACCGGCCCGATATTCGGTTGAGCCGCAAGGAAAGGGAACGGGAACGAACCCGCCGGGATATCCTGGACGCTGCGCTGCAGGTCTTCGGGCAGGCGGGGTACCACCAGGCGTGCATGGAGGACGTGGCGCGGGAGGCCGGGTTCTCCACCGGAGCGCTGTACAACTACTTCCGCAACAAAGAAGACATCTTCGTATCCCTGGTTCGCAGGGTGTTCGGCGAACTGGAGAGCCAGTTCACCAGCGCTCTGGAGAAGCCGGGGTCGTTCCACGACGGCCTCCAGCAATTCCTCGACACCGTCGCCGAGTTCTCCGAGCACAACATCGTCGCGTTCCGCTTCATGATGGCCGCCGAGGCCCAGCCACCGGTGGCCAGCGAACAGCTCCACAAGGACATGATCGGTGGATTCTTCCGCATGATCGATGCGCTCTCGGGCCTGATGGAGCGGGGCATCGACGAGGGCGCCCTGCGGGAGCAGGACCCCAACATCGCCGCCCACGCGATGATGGCGTTGCTCGGCCACTTCCTCCGCGGCTGGGTCATGTCCCAGGCGGAGGATCCACCCCGCCCGGTGCAAGAGTTCATGGAGATGGTCCGGACGCACTTCCTGTACGGCGCCGCCGTACCCATAGAGGACAAGTGATGCTACCGATACGTAAGCCCAGTTTGTGGGTCGCTCTGTTGCTGGCGGTGTTGGCCGCCGGCACCGCCAACGCCCGCACCCTGACCGCCCAGGACGCTGTCGTCCTGGCCCTGGACCACAGCTTGTTGCTGGACGCCGCCGAATACGGCGAGGCCCAGGCCAAGGCCCAGGCGGACGAGGCGTTGATGCAGTTCTTCCCCAAGATCACGGGGACGGCCGGCTACACGCGCCTGGATCCGGTCCCTTACATGGAGTTCGATACCAGCGATTTCATGACCGACATGGAGCCGGACTTCAGCGATATCGATCCGGATACGTTACCGCCGGGCTGGACCATCGAGTTCCTGGAGATGTTCGCCGAGGGCATGATGGGCGGCACCTCGGACGAACCCACCGAACCGACCCGCATCGACATGGGCATGGCCAACAACTGGCAGCTGGCGGGGCAGGCCGAGCAGATCATCTTTGCCGGTGGCGCCCTGCACCAGTCCCGGGCGGCGAGCATGGACATGTGGCGGGCCAGCGGGGAGCAGGTGCGGTTCACCCGGCACGATACGGCGTTCCAGGCGGAGCAGAGCTTCTACGGGCTGGTGGCCGCCCGCAACGCGGTGCGGGTCACGGCGGATGCTCAGGCGCTGACCCAGGCCTATGTGGACGATCTGCAGAACCTGGTGGACGTGGGCATGGCCAGCCGGGCCGATCTGCTGGCAGCCCAGGTGCAGCTGAGCCAGGCCAAGCTGGATGCCATGAAGATGGCCCACATGACCGGCCTGGCCGAGCGTTCCTTCCGCATCATGTTGGGTATCCCCATGGGTGAGCGGCTGGAGCTGGTGATGGATGACCAGCTGCCGGTGAACGATCTGCCGGCCGAACGGAATGCCATCGTCGAAATGGCGCTGCGCAACCGCCCGGATCTGGCCAGCATGGATTACACCCTGGACGCCATGAAGCACTACTCCAACGCGGCCTGGGCGTCGTGGCTCCCCGCGGTGGTGCTGCTGGGCAACCTCAACGCCCAGAACCCCAACTACTCCAACGAAGCGGAGTGGATGTACAGCGCCAACGCCACCGTGGCGCTGAGCTGGTCCCTGTGGGATCGGGGCGCGGCGATCCACCAGAACCGGGCCGCCAAGGCCGGCTACCGGCAGCTGGAGAGCCAGCGGGCCTTCATGGTGGAGATGATGGACGTGGAGCTGGAGTCGGCCATCACCTCCTTCGACGAGGCCGCCGCCGAGCTAGCGGTGGCTCGCGAGGGCCTCGGCCAGGCCCAGGAGAGCATGCGGCTCGAACAGGAACGGTTCGAGGCAGGCGTGGCCAACAACACCCAGCTGTTGACGGCCCAGACGGCCATGGCCGGCTCGGAGCTGTCGGTCCTACAGGCCGAAACCCAGATGCGAATTTCATACGCGGCGCTCAGAAAAGCCGTGGGGATGGAACCGGAGGTCGGACGATGAATCACACCCTGAGGAACGGTCTTGCCCTGGCGGGAGTTTCGTTATTGGCCCTGGCCCTGGCGGGATGCCAGGCGATGGGGTTCTCCAGCACGGAGGTCCAGGAGGTGGGCGCGCTGGTGTCCGTCGAGGACGTGCACAGCGGCTACCTGGAGCGCACGCTCGAACTCACCGGATCCGTGGACGCCGGCCAGTCGATCCGGATGGTCCCGGACATGCCCGGCAAGGTGAAGCGGCTGCCTGTGAAGGTGGGTGATCGGGTCCCCAAGGGCACCCTGCTGGCCCAGCTGGACCTGGACATGGCCCAGCTCCAAAAGGAGCAGGCCGAGGCGGCGGTGAAGCTCGCCGAGCTCCAGCTGGAGAGCGCCACCACCGAGTTCGGCCGCGCCGAGCAGCTCCACCAGAGCGGCTCCTTGACCGGCCAGCAGTTCGACCAGGCCCGCACCGGCCTGAGCATGGCCGAGCAGCAGCTGGCCCAGGCCTCGGCCGCACGCGGCCTCGCCTCCGAGCAGATCAGCGGCGGCGCCCTGTACGCCCCGTTCGACGGCGTGGTGACCCAGGTGGGTTGCGAGCAGGGGGAGTACTTCAATCCCATGGGGATGTCCGCCACCGGTGGGGCAGCCGTGCTGGTGTCGCTGGTGAACCTGGATACGATCCGCGTCGATCTCCAGGTGGCCGACTCGGACATCGGCCGCATCCGCGACGGCATGTCCGTGCGGATCTGGGTGGACGTGGTTTCCGACCAGCTCTCCGAGGAGGGCATCGAGGGTACGGTCACCAATATCGGCCTGGCCGCCGATCCGGCCACCCGCACCTTCCCCGTGCGGGTGGAAGCGACCAACCCCGAGCAGATCGTCCGCGCTGGCATGCACGCCCGGGTGGGACTGGTGCTGGAGCGCAAGGAGGGCGTGCTGTACGTGCCCGCCGATGCGCTGCGCAATGACGGCAGCGGGGACTACGTGATGGTGGCGGGCACGGCGGAAAAGGGCTCGGTGGCTCGCAAGACCGATGTGACGATCGCTCTCAAGGGCGACCAAGGGGTGGAGATCGTCTCCGGTCTCGAGGGAGGCGAGAAGGTGGTCGTGGAGGGGAACTTCGGGCTTCCGGATGGAGCCCTCATCGAGGTGTCCCAGTGAGTATCACCGACGTCTCCGTCGATCGGCCGGTCACCATCACCATGCTGGTGATGATCGTGGTGGTCATCGGCGTGATCTCGTTCACCAAGCTCGGCGTCGACCTGATGCCGGACGTGGACTACCCCACCTTGACGGTGATGGTCCGCTACCCGGGGGCCCAATCCGAGGAGCTGGAAGCCATCGTCGCCAAGCCGTACGAGGGGGCCATTGCCGCCGTCAACGGCGTCAAGAAGATCAAGACCGTCTCCCAGGAGGACGTGACCTTCATCCTCATCGACTTCGTCTGGGGCACGGATCTGGACGCTGCCGCCGCCGATATCCGCGAGCAGGTGGCCTGGATCGAGCCTTACCTGCCCGAGGACGTGGAGTCCCCCATCGTCATCAAGTTCTCCCTGGCTTCCATGCCGCAGGCCTTTTACCTGGTCAACGGCATGGAGGACACGGTGGTCCTCAAGAAGATGATGGAGGACACGGTGCAGGCCCGCCTGGAGCGCCTCGACGGCGTGGCCCAGGCCGCGTTCTTCGGCGGCCGTACGCGGGAGGTCCAGGTCAACCTGGACCGCAGCTCGATGCTGGGCTCCGGCGTCGGTTCGGACCAGGTGCTGATGGCCCTGGCCTACCAGAACATGAATATGCCCGCCGGCCGGCTGATCGTGGACCGGGAGGAGCTGCTGCTGCGTACGGTGGGGGTCTACGACAACCTCCAGGACATCCGTAACACCACCGTGGGCATGTCCAGGACCTCCGGCGCGCCGGTGAAGCTGGCCACCATCGCCGACGTGGAGTGGGGCACCAAGGACGTGCGCAACAAGGTGCGCAGCGGCCCCTTCGAGTCGGTGATGTTCATGGTGCAAAAGGAGTCGGGGGCCAACCCGCTGCAGACGCGCCGCGAGTACCTCGCCGAGCTGGAAGACGTCAAGAAGCTGTTGCCCAAAGAGATCGAGTTCGGGCTGCTGTTCGACATCGGCAAGATCATCGCCCAGCTGGGCAAATCGGTGGTCCAAAACGGCATCGTCGGCGCCATGCTGGCGGTGATCATCATGTACCTGTTCCTGCGCAACATCCGGCCGACGGCCACCATCGCGGTGGTGATCCCGCTGAGCCTGCTGGCCACCTTCATCCCGATCTACATCTCCGGCGACACGCTGAACATGATGACGATGGGAGGGCTGGTGCTGGGCATCGGCATGCTTGTGGACAACGCGGTGGTGGTGATCGAGAACATCTACCGGCACATCGAGCTTGGGGAGGGGCGGCGTAAGGCCGCCAAGCTCGGCGCCCGCGAGGTGGGCATGGCGATCATCGCCTCCACACTGACGACGGTTGTGGTGTTCCTGCCCATCGTCATCGGCGGTGGGCTCGCGGCCCGGCTGGCCCAGGGCCTGGCGCTGACCGTCGCGGCGGCACTGTTCTGCTCGTTGTTCGTGGCGCTGACCATCGTGCCCATGCTGGCGTCGGTGTTCTTCTCCAACAAGGGCAGCAAGGACTCCCTGACGGGTGGCCGGCTGTTCGCCCGTTTCAAGGGGCTGTACCGGCGGCTGCTGACCTGGTGCGTCGGGCACCGGATCATCACCGTGGCCGCCGTGACGGCGTTATTCCTCTTCACGTGCGTGCTGCCGGCGACGCCGCGCATCGGCGCGGAGTTCATGCCCGCCTCCGAGGATCCGTTCCTGATGGCCAAGATATCCATGCCGGTGGGGACGGCGCTGGAGGAGACCGAGGCCGCCGCCATCCGCGTCGAGAACGTCATTTCCCAGTATCCCGACGTGCTCACCATCGGATCGATGATGGGCGTGGACGAGAACGACCCCGGCGCCGGCATGCAGGAGAGCAACCCCACCGGCCCCCACGAGGCGGTGGTGTTCGTCCGCCTCAAGGACAAGAAAGACCGGGTCACCGCCGGCAACGACGAGCTCAAGACCTCCATCCGCGAGAACCTGCCCGTTGTGCAGAACATGCGCGTGGAGTTCGTCGACATGGGCGGCGGCTTCGGGGGCAGCACGTCCCCCATCGACATCAAACTCTACGGCAAGGACCTGGACGTCTTGCGGGACTGGGCCGAACGCGTCGCGGAGTCCATCGAAGACGTGCCGGGCATCGTCGACGTGGACACCTCGTTGCGGGCCGCCAAGCCCGAGAGCCATATCCTCATCGATCGCGCCAAGGCGGCCAACTACGGCCTGACGGTGGGGCAGGTGGCCCAGGCCATCAAGACGGCCACCCTGGGCGCCGTGGCGACCCGGTATCGAGAAGGGGGCGACGAGTTCGACGTGCGGGTGCGCTACAACGACTCCTACCGGGACTCCAAGGCAGCCTTGCGCCAGATCCTTGTACCGTTGCCGATGGGGGGGACGATCCCGCTCAGCCAGGTGGCCGTACTGGAGGACGGGGAGGGGCCGGTGCAGATCACCCGGGAGAATCAGACCCGCCGCGTGTCCATCACCGCCAACCTCGAGAACACCAACCTCGGCGCCGCGATGGGGGAGGTGACCAAGCGGGTCGATCCCATCAAGAAGCAGCTGCCGGTGGGCTACATGCTGGAGTTCGGCGGCGAATACGAGGACATGATGACCACCTTCGGCCAGCTGCTCATGGGCCTGGCCCTGGCTGTCTTGTTGGTCTACATGGTGATGGCGGCCCAGTTCGAGAGCTTCTCCCACCCCTTCACTATCATGTTCACCATGCCGCTGGCCCTCATCGGAGTGATCTGGATCTTCTTCCTGACCGGGACCAACCTCTCGGTGACCTCGTTCATCGGGGTGATCATGCTGGCGGGCATCGTGGTGAACAACGGCATCGTGATGATCGATTACGTCAACCAGCTGCGCAAGCAGGGCCTGTCGCTCCATGAAGCGGCCATCGAGGGCGCGACCACCCGCCTGCGGCCGGTGATGATCACCTCGCTGACGACCATGATGGCGATGGTGCCGATGGCCTTCTTCAAGACCGAGGGCAGCGAGATGATGGCGCCGCTGGCCCTCACCGTCATCGGCGGCCTCGGGGCGGCTTCGCTGTTCACGATGATCGTGGTGCCGGTGGTGTACATCATCATCGACAACATCGCCGCCAAGGGTGGCATGGCGTGGACGTGGATCTTCCACCGGGACGAGTACAACCGCGCCAACGGCGTGCCTGCTGCTGCAGACGATCTCCAACCCTAGATCCCTAACCCTCCCGAACCAGCCCCGAGAATCCCCGGAAGGATCCGAATGTCCGGGTTCCGTCCAGCCGGTGGAGCGAACCGGCTCAGCGCACGGATCTCCACGGATGATACCGGCCGTCTTGCTTCGATGGATTGGGGGATTGTGGCCCTGGTGGGCAGGGACGGAATCGAACCGCCGACACGGGGATTTTCAGTCCCCTGCTCTACCTGCTGAGCTACCTGCCCGGGCCAGAGGTGCAGCGTTTCTAGACAACCATGATCCAAATGTCAACATCCGCGAGTGCGGTGGAACCGGTTGACGGGCGAGGAATCACCCTGGCTGTGCTGTCAACACAGGGGTAACGTAGGTATCGTCAGGGGTCGAAACAATCCAGGAGCAATTGGGGCAGGGAGGCAACACCATGTTCAGTAAGACGACGGTATGGATGGGAATCGCAACCTTGGCGATGGCGTTTGGCCTCGGCTGTAGCGACGTTTGTGATGTGTTCTGCGAGACCAACGTGGAGAAGATCGAGGAGCTGGGTTGCATGTCCTCCGCCGAATGGAACACGAGCTGGTCGGCTCAGGGCTATGCCAACGCGGACGACTACCTCGAGCATTGCATGGCGGACAAGGCAGCGGTCTATCGCGATGCCAAAGAACAGTCGGATTCAGCAGCGGCAGACGTCCGTCAGACCTGCAACGACAAGCTCGAAGAAGCCGAAGCGGCGGACAGCTGCGGTGTCCTGGGGGACGCCGGGTACTGATCCCTCTTTCGGTCCAACACGCCGTTCCGTGGGGCTTCGCTCCTCTGGCCGGGCCCACCCCATCGGCCAATAAAGACTCCCAATTGCACTGCTTTCTTCTGTCCTGTAATATCCCGCCGAACCTGGGGCGGGTGTGCCCAAAGCGGCCCCACCGCCAGCCGGAGGGATTCATGATCGGCAGGTTTATCGGTCTGGTAGCGGCGATTTCGTTGAGCCTAACTGCGGTTGGCTGTGGCGGAACATGTGACGAACTGTGCAACTTTGCGGCGGATTACTACGAAGAGTGCCTGCCGCAATGGAACACGACCTGGGACGGGCTCGCTCCCGAGGGCGAGGCCTGGGAGAACAAGGGCGACTTCCGCGCAGCCTGCCTCGACAGCGCCGAGTCGGGCCGCGCCCAGGCCGGCGATTGTTGCCTCGATCAGGAAGACGAGGACAAGATCGAGGAGTGCGAGGCCAACACCTTGCTGGCCATCGAGCGCAACTGTGAGGACACCAAGGAACTCTACCGCCAGCCGTGCTCCGAGTACTGGCAGGAGGTCTACATCCTCGGTGGCCCCGCGTTCCCGGAAGAAAACCCCACCTGCTCCGAGGAAGAGACCGAGGAATAGGCCCGTCGGCCGGGGTTTCACCCGACCTCAGGGCCCCCCTCTCCTGCCCTCTTCCCTTGCAACGGAACCACGAAAACCCAGGGGCCGGTGACGGCCGGTACGGGGGTCATTGCTCGCGCTCGCGCGCGTTTGCGCTTGCGGCCATTCGGTAATTGTTCGGTATCATTACCGTCGTTGACATGCCGAGAGGGGCACGACTATCCTTCTGACCAGTGTGAGTTGACGCTGCTGCGAGTACGTTCTTATGGAAGTTTGTACGTGTGCGCGCGGACGGGACAATCACAAAACCACCCTGAGGTAGGGGCTCACGATGACAGGTAAAATGCACGGATTCCTGGGGATGTTCATTCTCAGCGCGATGTTGGTTCTGCCGGGATGGGCTGCAGCGCAGCCAGCTGAGGGCGAAGAGGGAAGCGGGGACGAATCCGCCGACGGGGAGGCGCCGGCCGAACCGGAGGCCACGACCACAGAAGCAGCGCCCGAGGTGGAGGAGATTTCCATCACCCGCGAGCTGCGTACGGTGGAACAGAACGTGAACGTGCTCAAGGAGAAGGTCTTCCGCTCCAAGGCGCGGTTGCTGCTCCTCGAGGAGAAGGTCATCAAGGGGGTGGTCGCAGGCGCCAAGGCCTCGCTGATCCACGTCAACAAGCTGGGCAACTCCTACCGCATCGAGTCCATCTCGTACTTCTTCGACGGCACGCCGATCTTCGAGAAGATCGACAGCGGCAGCGAGTTCCACCGCAAGAAGGAGCTCAAGATTTTCGAGGGCAACATCCCCCCCGGCAGCCACACGATTACGGCCAACATCGTGGTCAAAGGGCACGGCGGCAGCGAGTTCTCCTATCTCAACGACTACACGTTCAAGGGCCAGGAGAGCTACTCGTTCATCGCCGAGGACAACAAGACAGCGGTCATCCGTATGGTCCTCGAGAAGAAGGGCGGCACATTCGGCAAGTTCGAGGATGGGCCGGCGATGAAATTCGAACAAGAAGACGTGGGCAACATCCCCGGTGGTGACGAGTCCTAGCGTGACCCTCAGGATGGGAGGCGCGGCCCTTCATGCGAAGAAGCGCAGATAAAAAAATAAGACTATGTTCGGCCCTCCGTGGAGCGACCTTGTTGCTCCTGGGGGTCTGCTGGATCGCCGGGAACGCAGCGGCCGCCCAACGTGCGGGTGGCCGGGGCGGCTCCTTGAACCCGACCACACACCTGGATCTCCTCGTCGAGCGGTTGAACATCCTCGAGATCCAGTTCAACAACCTGCGGGACTCGGTGCGTGGTGCCCCCCTCAGCCGTTCGCCGGCGGAGGTCAACGACCTGCTCTTCGAGGCGAACTTCGCATTCCTCACCGAGGACTACGAGCGCTCCTCGTTGCTGTACTTCTCCTTGCTGGAGAACGGCGACCTGGTCGGCCACGGCGAGGAGGCCGAGGCCCAGTACTTCCTGGCCGAGAGCCTGTTCCTGGCGCGCAATTTCTATCCGGCCCAGGAGGCCTTCAAGAATATCGTATCCATCGGTCCGACCCATCCGCACTACGACGGCGCGGTGATGAAGCTGATCGAGATCTGTGGGTTCACCGGCGACGTGGAGCTCTTCAACTACTACTACAACAACTTCTTACAGACGACGCGGTCCGGAAGCGGCCCGTCTGCTCTGCGCGTGCGGTACGCGCTGGGGAAGACCCTCTATCGCCAGGGCAAGCTCGACGAAGCCAAGGCGATGTTCAACGAGTTCCCCAAGGGCAGCACCTACACCTCGCAGGCGCGGTACCACTACGGCGAGATCCTGGTGAAGGAGGGCTACGAGATGGCCCTCGCCGGCAACACCGAGGCGGCCGAACAGCGCTACCGGGCGGCCATGCCCGTGTTCCAGGACGTCATCCAGCTGCCCATCTCCACGGATGAACAGCTGAAGATCCAGCACCTGGCTTATCTGGCGCTGGGGGCCCTGAGTTTCGAACTCAAGGATCTGCCCGCGGCCATCGCCGCGTACCAGAATATCCCCAATAGCTCCTCGTTCTTCGCCGACTCCCTGTTCCAGATCTGCTGGGCCTACATCCAGCTCGGCGACTACGAGGGTGCCCTACGGACCATCGATATCTTCTTGCTGGCCTTCCCGGACGACACGCGGGAGCCGGAGCTGAAGCTGCTCGCGGCTCACCTGCGGGTCAAGCTCAAGAACTACGAAGACGCGGTGACCGAGTACAAGGCCGTCGTCGCCGAGTACGAGGACATCAAACAGCGCCTGGACGTGCTGGTGGGGTCGGACGTGGATCCCATGGTGTACTTCAACCAGCTGGTGGACGAGTCCTACATCGTGGACGTGAACTACCAGGTCCCCGAGTTGGCCGCCCGGATGGCCCGCGAGGATCCCCGCCTGGCCAAGGCGGTGGGCGTGGCATCGGACCTCCAGCGGGAGGCCATGGAGATCGCCGAGGGGCAGGAGACTGTTGCGACCATCGAGGCCGCCGTCTACGCCGAGGACTCGGGCGACCTGATGACCGCCTACCGGGCCAAGCGCCAGGAGATGGATGGCCTGGACGCTCAGATCCTGGACATGGAGTCGGATCTGGTCATCGTGGAGGCCAACTACCTCATCGACGCGTTGGGGGGCGAGAACGCCGCCGGCATCCAGCAGATCGTCGAGCGGCGCCGTCAGCTCAGCAGGGAAGTGGCCTCTGTATCGGCCATGTACAGCGATCGCGCCGAGTACCGGGAGGACGTGGAATCCGCGGCCAAGGCCGTGGACAACGAGGCCTACAAGCTCGAGACGATGGTGGACGACATCCTCGCGCGCCTGGCGGGCAACGAGATCTATCTCAAGACCCAGCTGGCCAGCGGGGCGATGACCGACGGGGAGGTCCAGGGCCACAAGCTGGCGATCCAGGCACTCCGCGACGAGTTGCGTGAGCATCAGGAGGAGTTCGACAGCATCCATCGCGCCATGGCTACCGGTCGTCTGACGGCGAGCCTGGGGGATGAATCGGACGAGACCGAGCAGGGCAAGCGCAAAGAGGTGCGCGCGCAGATGGCGCAGCTGGCCGAGGACCTGATCGGCTATCGGTCCGGCGTCACCAAGGGGAACGCCCGCCAGTTCTTCGCCTCCATCGACTCCGGTCGCCAGCGGCTGAGGAACATGCGCAACGACGGGCAGAGCATGCGGGTCGACCTGGAGCGCCGTGAACGGGAAGAGCTGGACCAGATCCGCCAGCTGCTCAGCCAGGAGAAGAGCGCCCTTTCGTCGTATGCCGTCGATGCTCAGCAGTACCGCACCGATAGCACGGACGTCTCTGGCCACATCGCCGAAGCGAGCTTCCGCGGTGTGCAGCGGGAGTTCGAGGACACGGTGATGCAGGCGGACATGGGGGCCATCGACGTCTTCTGGATGCAAAAGGAGGAGGTCACCACGCAGCGCGAGAACCTGCGTGACGAGCGCAACGCCATGCTCAAGGAGCTCAAGCGTATGTACTCGGGGCTCCTCGACTTCGACGAGGAAGAAGAGGACGAAGACGATGACACCTGGGGGGTGATCGAATGAAGACCTTCCTCACGCTGGTCCTATGCCTGTGGATGCCAACGGTCGTGCTCGCTCAAGAGGCCGAAGAGGGCGAAGCCCCACCGCCGGCCGCCGAACCCGTGTACCAGGGCAGCGATACCGACATGGAGCTGTTCCGGACGGCCTACCTGCGTTATTCGGACCGGATGGAGGAGATCCGGGCGGAAATCAAGCGGGTCGTCACCCATCGCTACGAAGAAGAGCTGCATAACATCCGGTCCAGCTACGACGTGCAGACCGAGGAGAAGGAAGCCGAAGAGCGTGCCGCGCGCCTGGAGGCCATCCGGGAGCACGAGAACTTCATCTCCAAGTACCCGGACAGCCCGTACACGGCCCACCGCATGTTCCGGCTGGCGACCTTATACCTCGAAGAAACCGACTACCAGATGGCCGTGGACAACGCCGACTACCGGATGCTCGAAGAGCAGTTCGACGCCGGTGAGATCAGCACCCTTCCGGAGCCGCCGGGCAAGAACTACGCCCGCAGCATCCGTCTGTTCAAGCGCCTGACCGCGGACTTCCCGGACTACAAGTACCTGGACGCCACCTACTACTTCTTGGGCTATTGCTACGCGGATGAACTGAGTGAACAGCAGGACGACGAGCTGGCCCGGGCCACGTACCACGAACTGGTGGAGCGGTTGCCCGACAGCCGCTATGCGGCCAACGGCCACTTCATGCTCGGCGAGATCTACTTCGAGGATCTGCAGTTCGACGAAGCCATCGTGCACTACACCGAGGTGATGAACACGGGCGTCGAGGAACTCTACGACCGCTCCCTGTACAAACTCGCTTGGGCTTACTACCGCAAGGACGATCTGGACAACGCCATCCCGCGCTTCGTCCAGCTCATCGACTTCAGCGACTCGATGATGGTGGAAGAGGGCAAGGAGAGTCAGCTCAAGCCCGAGTCCTTGAAGTACCTCGCCATCTCTCTGGTGGAGCAAGCGGACGATGCCAACCGAACGCCGATGGGGCGGGCGGAGGCCTTCTTCGAGGAGATCGGAGATCGCGAGTACAAGTACGAGGTCCTCACCGGCATCGATGACGTGCTGTGGCAGCAGGGACGCTACGACGAGGAGTTGATGACCCTGGAGCGGCTCCAGGAACTGTACCCATTCAGCCCGGACAACCCGGATTTCCAGTACAAGATCATGAACCTTCACTACCTCAAGGACGATCGGGATCCCGAAGCTGCTGTGCAGGCACGTATCGACCTGGTGGAGCGTTTCAAGGAAGGGACCCCCTGGTGGGAGGCCAACAAGGACAACCCCGATGCCCTGCGGGCTGCCGCCAAGTACATCGAGGAATCCCTGGGCGACGTCGCCAGGACCTACCACGCCAGCGCGCAGACCAAGTTCACCGAGCCGGGTGAAGAGCCTGCCAGGTCCGAGTACATCAAGGCCGCGGTGGCCTATCGGGACTACCTGGACCGTTTCCCGTTCGCCAAGGACGCCTACGAGACCCAGTACCAGATCTCGGACTGCTACTTCTTCGCCGGCGAGTACGAGATGGCCATCGTCGAGTACAAGAAGCTCGACTCCTATCCGGACAAGACCTACCAAGGGGACGTCCTGGACTCCCTGGCGTTCGCCTACGAAGTGCTGATGAACAAGAACGAGGGGGACTACAAGGCCAACCCGTCGTCACTGGCGAACATGGAGATCCCGCTGGGGGACAAGCCCGAGCAGATCCCGGTCATCCCCATCAGCGAAGCGCGGATGAACTTCATCAAGGCGGTGGACGACCTCTACGCCTTCGATCCGACGCACAAGGACATCCCTCGTAAGCAGTACATCGTCGCGGAGATCTTCTACTACCACAACCAGATCGACGAGGCCCGCAGGCGGTTCACCGACATCCTCGACAAATACCCCGAGAAGTCGTTCGCCGCGTACGTGGCCGGCTACATGGTGGACAGCTACCACAAGACCGGGGACGTCAAGAAGGTCCTGGAGCTGTGCGAGCACTACCTGCAGGTGGAGATGCTGGGTGACGACCCCGAGTACTGGGCCGAGCGCCTGGCCTTCTACAAGGTCAAGCGGCGCAACTCCCAGTTCAAGCTCGCCGAGCTGGCGGGTGTGACGGACAAGAAGGAGTCGGCGCGACTCTTCGAGGCGTACTACCGGGAGTATCCGGACAACGAGAATGCGGCCATGGCCCTGTTCAACGCGGCGTTGCAGTACGAGAACGCCGGGAACACCGTCAAATCCCACTCCCTGTACGAGGAGTTCCTCGACGTCTACGGCAAGGACGAACGCGCACCGAGCATCTTCTTCCGCATCGCCGGGCAGTACGAGCGCACCATGGACCTGGAAAAGGCCATCGACTACTACACTAAGGTCGCCGCGCTGCACCCCAACTACAAGGATCCGGAGACGGGCGAGAACTACACCGCCAACGCCTACTACAACGCCGCCTTCCTGAGCCTGGGGCTCAAGAAGTATGACCAGGCCGCCAAGTTCTTCCTCAAGTACGCTTCCTATCCGGACGTCGAGGATATCCACGAGGCCTACTGGCGCGCTGCCGAGGCGTACAACGACGGGGGCAACTCCAAGAAGGCCCTCAACCAGTACCAGGAGTACAACCGGCGCTACGGCGACAAAGAGATCAATCGGACGATGGAGTCCCTGATCAAGCAGCACAAGATTTACAAGGAGCAGAACAACTCCCGCATGATCGCCAAGATCGAGGAGCAGCTGCTGGAGGCCTACCACAAGGCACGTGAGGCGGGCGTCGAGCTCAACACCGTCAGCGTGGCCGCTGCCTCTGGCTATGCCTTCCCGACCCTGGAGACCAGCCTTTTCGAGTACGACAAGATCAAGCTGCCCAACACCATGAAGCAGGAGGACCTCGCGCCGGTCCTGGAGGAAAAGAAGGAGATGGCCAAGGTGATCCAGGAGGAGGCCAGCACGTTCATGGCCACCTACCCGGACTTCGACCACATCATGGCCTGCTTGTACATCAAGGCGTCCGTGATCCAGAAGTACGCCGAGATGATCTACGCCTGGGACCCGCCCTACGACCGCAAAATTTTCGGACCCAAGACCGAGGACTCGATGTTCGAGTTCAACGACATCGTCGACGAGATGAAGCTCGAGCTGGCCGAGCCCTTCGAGATCGAGGCCGTCAAGTTGTTCGAGATGGTGCTCGCCAAGGCGCGGGAGATGAAGAAGAACTCCCCGTGGGTCGACAAAGCCCGCGAGGCGCTGCACAAGGTGGACCCGAACACCTACCCGATGCTCAAGCCCATCAAGGTTCACTACGACGATTCCGTCTACGAGCCCATGCCGCAGGCCGTGGCCGCGCCGGTGGAGGAGACACATTGATGCGCCACCACCTACCTGTCCTGGCCGCCATTTTGGTGTGCATGCCGTTCCTGGGCGGGGTGCAGCAGTGCGGGAGCACTCAGCCGACGAACTCGGGTGATCAGCAGCCCGACGCGGGCGCCACGACCACGGACGCCACACCCACGAGCGAAGGCGGCACCGCGACCGACGAGGCGGGGGCACCCGCCGAACCGGGAGCCGTTGACCCGGAAACCGGCGAGCCCGTGCCGGCCGCCCCCCCCGCTCCCCCGGCCGAGACCGCGGAGCAGATCGCCCGGCGTGAGTTCGACGATGGGGTGATGGCGATGAACCTGGTGCCCCCCCAGTTGCCAACTGCCGTCGCGCGTTTCGAGAGCGTGGTGTCGCGTGTGCCCGACTGGGCCCAGGGCCACTACAACCTGGGCCTCGCCTACATGAAGCAAGGCAACGTGACCAAGGCCATCCCTTCGCTGGAGAAGGCCACGAGCAAGGATCCCACCATCGGTGAGGCATGGGTTGCGTTGGGTGTGTGCTACGAGCGCCAGGAGCGGCGCGGTGCGGCGTTGGATGCATACTCGCAGTGCATCAAAAATGACCCGGAGAACGCCGACTGCCGGCTCGGCTCGGTGCGCATGGACTTTGCTGCCGGCGCCAGCGCGGATGAGATCGTGGATCGGATCCGGGACATCCTGCGTATCAACTCCACCTCGGTAGGGGCGTACCTGTTGCTGTCCCAGGCTTACATGAAGCAGGGGGAACCCCAGCTGGCCAAGTTCGCCCTGGAGAAGGCCCGCCGGGCGAATCCCCTCGCCGAGCAGAATCCGACGCTGCACTGTAATCTGGGCATGATCTACCGCGAACTCGGGCTGGATTTCGAGGCCAAACTCGAGTTCGAGAAGGCCATCGAGCTGGACCCCAATCACATCCAAACGCGGGTCAACCTGGCCAACCTCAAGCTCCATGATCTGGATTTCGAGGGAGCCCGCGATCTGGCTGCGCCCGCGGTCCAGCTGGATCCCAACCACGTAGGCGCCCGGCTGGCACTGGCCGTTGCCAAGCGCGGTACCGGTGATCTGCAGGGCGCGGTGACCGATCTGACCTATGTGCTGGAGAACGATCCGGGCAACAAGGATGCGCTGTTCAACCTCGGCGTGCTCTACTCGGACTTTTCTCGTGAGAACGACAAGGCCGTCCAGACGTACGAAGAGCTGATCCGGATTCTGCCCGAGGGGGAAGACCGGGATCAGGTCCAGAGTTACATCGACGAGGTCCGCAAATCCCAGGAGCGCGAGCTGCGGGATCGGGAGCGCGAGCAGCGTCGCAAGGAACGTGAGGCGCAGCGTAAGGCTGATGAGGAGGCCCGTGCCGCCGAAGAGGCCGCCGCCGCCGCTGCCGAAGCTGCTGCGGCCCAGGAGGCCGCCGCCGCTGCCGAAGCTGCTGCGGCCCAGGAGGCCGCCGCCGCCGCCGAGGAAGCAGCTGCCGCTGCCGCCGAAGCCGCCGCCAACGAGGCAGCGGGTGCCGAGGCTCCTGCTGCCGAGGCTCCTGCTGCGGGGACGCCGCCGGCAGAAGGTGAAGGGTCGCAACCCGCAGCCGAGGAAGAGACCCCCGCGGAACCAGCCCCGGCGGGCGGGAGCGAGTAGGAAATGGGATGCCCCGAGGACCTCGTGCGTGGTCAAGAGACCGTCAAACAAGAGACGGTTTGTCGAACATGCGCAACTAGTCCGCGGGACAGCACGTTGGATGGGTTATAACCGTCGCGTTTGATGGTTTGGAAAAGCGCTGTGAGCGTGGTTGTGCCAGGTCTGCGAGTTCCCTATAATGGGATGCTCTTGGGCTAGGACCGGAACCGAAAAAGAGGAGCAATATCGGTGAGTTTGGTACGTTTCAGCCGATCGATAATGCTCGGGGCGATCGCGGTCGTCCTGCTGTGCTGTGCCCCCGTGGGCCAGGCACAACAACGTAAAAAAATCGTCATAGAAGAGGCGGAACAGGTTGAAGGTACGGTTCAGAAGCCCCAGGTGACGTACATTGTCACTCGCCAGGACATCGAGGACCATGAGCAGTTGAAGCTGGACAAGAGCTTCGTACCCAAGATCGTCGAGTCTGTGGACAAGGAACCTTTCTGAACGAATTAGAGGATCGAACATTGAGCGGCCGTGGACTACGTGCCGTTCAGTGAGATACGGATACAAGTTCATTCCAAGGAGGATTTCGGAATGGGAAGCATGGTTGAGTTCTTCAGTAAGGGTGGACCGTTCATGTACGGGATCTTGGGCGTGTGGGTTATCGCCCTGGCGACCATCATCGAGCGGTTCTACTTCATCTTCTTCAGGTACAACCTAAACGGCGCCGCCTTCATGGCTCAGATCCAGAAGCTCGTGATGGCGAACAACATCGACCGCGCCATCAAGCTGTGCAACGCAGAGGCGAACGCCGCGTTGAGCCGCGTGCTCAAGGCAGGCCTCACCCGCGCCAACCGCAGCACGTTGGAGATCCAGAACGCTGTGGACGAGGCCACGCTGGAGGTCATGCCTCTGGTGACCAAGCGCACCCCGATGCTGGGTATGTGGGCCAACGTCGCCACCCTGACAGGTCTGCTGGGAACCATTTCCGGTCTGATTCAGGCGTTCAAGGCCGTAGGTGCCGCATCCGCCGAACAGAAGCAGGCCCTCTTGGCTTCCGGTATTTCCATCGCCATGTACACCACGATGTTCGGTCTCATCGTGGCCATCCCGACCATGGTGTTCCACGCCATCATCCAGGGTCGCACGACCAAGGTGATCGACGACGTGGACCAGTACTCGGTGAAACTGGTCAACCTGCTCAGTGCTCGTCAGCGTGGTTCGCTGAAGGAGTCTGAAGGTCAGTAGATCGGTCTGCTGGGCTTGAGCGTGGTGTCCTGAATGGGGCATCACAGTCGGCTAGCGAACGCGGCCCAATGGCCGCCGCCGTAGAAACCTGGAGAGCCAAATGAGTGCTGCCGCGAATCGTAAAAAAGGCGCCATTCAGCAGAAGGTCGAGCCACCAAATATGGTGCCGATCATGAACCTGATGACGATTCTCATCCCGTTCATCCTGCTGTCGGTACAGTTCGTTCACCTCGCGGTGATCGACAGCTCCCTGCCGGCCATTGGAGCGCCCAAGGCCACATCGGAGACCGTGGACGACAAACCCCCGCTGATGCTAACGGTGGCCGTCACCGACCGAGGATTCATCGTGGGTGGAAACGCGGCCATTCTCTCTACAGGTGAAGAAGAGGAAGCCGGACAGATCACGGATGTTGCCCAGGCCGTCGAGCGCGAGCCGACCATCCCTGTGGATAACGAGGGCAACCATCAATACGAGAAGCTCACCGAGCTGCTCGTCAAGGTGAAGGCCGAGTATCCGGATGAGCAGAATGTCATCCTGATACCGGAGTCCGAGATCGTCTACGAAGTCATCATTGGGACCATGGACGCCACGCGAGACCACGAACCCGAGGGAGCCGAAGAGAAAGAAATGCTCTTCCCCTTCGTGGTCATCGCCGGTGGCGCACAGTAGGAGCCAGCAATGCCAAGTCCAGCAGAGCTCCGCGCTAAATCGAAGAGCAGGGCCGGCGAAAAGCAGGAACTGTCCATCACGTCGCTCATGGACATGATGACCATCATCCTGGTTTTCCTCCTGAAGAGCTACTCCGTGGAAGATATCCAGGTGAAGCCTTCAGCTGACCTGCGGTTGCCCGCATCCTCCTCCAAAAAGGCACCCGAGGTCGCCGTCAACCTGGTGGTTTCCAAGCGGACCATTTCAGTAGACGGGGTCAAGGTCATCGATGTCAGTGACATGGCCGTGGCCGAGGAATACAAGCGTGGGACCATGATCACGCCGCTGTACGATACGTTGCAGGAGAAGGCAGACGATGCCAAGGCAATCGCTGCTCGCAACGTGAATCAGCCGTTCACGGGACGCATGCTCCTCCAGTGCGATGAGAAGGTACCTTTTTCGTTGCTTCGCGAGGTGATGTACACTGCCGGCCAGGCGCAGTTCGGTGAGTTCAAGTTCGTGGTCTACAAGAACAGTGAATAACTGGGATTAGGACCTGAGCAGAACTCGTAAACCCTGCTATGATAGAAGGGCGTGCTCTCCGGGACGGGAGCACTGAAGTTCCGGGTCATGAAGGCCCGAAGCTGAATAAGGAACCGAACAGCACCTGAAGGGACGTCGATGGGCGCCAAGGCTCAACCAAGCCACAAGGTCCTTCGGATCGGCATCATCCAGGGCGGGAAGATTCTCGAAGAGCGGTTGATCCGTTCAGGCGAGAACGTGACCGTGGGTGAATCCACGAGGAACACGTTCGTTCTTCCCAAATCGTTTCTGCCCAAGCAGTTCAAATTGTTCGTGGCCAAGGGGCCAGCGTACGCGCTGGCTTTCACGGACAAGATGCAGGGCAAGATCTCCATCAACAACGCGGTGCAGCCACTCAACAAGTTGGCTGGCAACGTCGCCAAGAAGCGGGGCGACGCCTACTACCTGAGCTTGACTGAGAAGAATCGAGGCAAGGTCCAGATCGGACCGGTCACGATCTTGTTCCAGTTCGTACAGGCGCCACCTGAACCCAAGAGGGTCGCTGTCAGCTTCAGCCCGTTCAGTGTCGGGCAAGTGGACTGGGTCTATCTGGGGTTCTTCTTCTTCTCGTGCATCGTCAACGGTGCCGCGTACATCTATGTGGACTCACAGCCGACGCCTGGGAAAGTCAGTATCGAGGACATCCCGGATCGGTTCACCCAGGTCTTCTTCGATGAAGAGACCGATGTCCAGGTCCCCGAGGAAGAACCCGAAGAGGATGGACTCGGCGAGGCTGAGGAAAAACCCGAGGACACCGGCGAGCCTACTGACGCCGGCGGCGAGGCCGATGAGGGAGAGCCCGAAGAGCAAATGTCGGCCGAGGAGATCCGCGACCAGCGCAAGGCCGAACTGATGCAACAGGGGCTCGCTGCACTCATCGGTACGACAGGCGATACCGCGTCGGGCGATGCTGTGGCAGACCTCCTAGCCGATGGTGGGAGCTTGTCCGGCGACCTGGACGCAGCGCTCGCATCCGCGGACGGCATCAAGGTTGCCCGTCGAGGCGAGGACACCACACTACGCGAGGGTGGATCCGGAACCGGCAAGGTCGGGAGTATCACCGACATGAGTGGTGCCGGGGGCGGAACAGCCGGCAGCGGCGAGAAGGTCCAGAAACAGGTCGAGGCCAAGGTCGGCGGCAACCTGGAGATTACCTTCGGTGACGCGGGCGATGTCAGTGCGGTCAAGAAGTACGTGTCGCGCAAGAAGGGCCAGATCAAGGCCTGCTACGAGGAGCAGCTCAAGGGCAACCCCGATCTGCAAGGCAAGGTGGAAGTGACCTGGACCGTGCTGCCCAGCGGCGGCGTGTCCGGGGTTCACGTGGCCAGCAACAGCACGGGGAACAAGGGCCTGGAAAGCTGCATCATTCGCCGCATCAACCGTTGGAAGTTCCCCGAAGGGGCCGACGAGTTCGAGATCACCTACCCCTTCAACTTCTTCTCCGGATGAGTCGCTACTTTTTTTGACCGCCTGACGACTCAAATTTTTTCACAAAGTGTTATCCGCGCAGCGAATGAGCGGTTATATCAACTGCCAATTCAGGTTCAATCGATCGTGCGGGGCAGTTGACACGATGGCTCTCCAGCCGTACGCTGAGAGTTCCGTCGGGGTTGCGGAGGATTCTTGATGAGAGTTAACGGAACAGGCCATTGGCCCGGAAGATTCCTGGGCATCATGCTGCTCGCAGCTTGTTTGGTAGCTCCAATTGCCCAAGCAGCCGAGGGCGATCCAGCGGATACCGCCAACATGACGCCGCGGCAGCAACTCGATTTTGCTGAAGAGGCGGTCTCCGACGTCAAGGGCGGGGCCAGGCACGTATTGAAGATGGTGGAGCAGGCACAGAAGAACAAAGACGTGCTGCTGCTCAATTGCCTCAATGAAAAATTGGCTGGGCTGAAGGCTCTGTTGAAGGTTGTTGAGGACGCGGACATGGCCATGCAAGAGGCGATGGCACGCGAGAACAACGATCTAGCAAATCACGAATTCCAAAAAGTCACCATGGCCCAGCAGCAGGCATCTCAGCTGGTCGTGGAAGCAGAGGCTTGCGTTCCGGAGGTCGGTGTTTCGTACGCCGGGCACGGCCGCTGGTCAGTGGATATGCCTGAAGAGCAAGATGATGCGGATGACTACCTCTCGGATCCCAGTGGTTTCGAACGGGCTCCTGAGAAGTCGCCCTTCAATTGAGGGTTGAAGAGGGACGTTCCATCGGATAAAAATCATTCATCAACGCGGTGCTGAGGATGTGCGATGTGGGGCCGCGTGCGGGGATTTCAACGACAGCCGGATAAGACAGGAAGTCAAAATCGATCGGGATTGAAGAGGGACCCTCTGGGTTTCACACGGACAGGAAGATCTGTAGTAGTGTCTGACGTTGGAATGAGCAGTATGAAGAAACGACTGTTGAGATTGGCTGGGCTGTGCGTGGGGGTGTCCTTGTGGATGTACCCCACCGTGTCTGCGGATGCTGCTGAAGATGATGAGGGGATTCGCGCTGGAGCCAGCGGGCGTTTTCAGCCCGGGATCGAGATTGGTGCAAGCTACGATAGTAATGTCTACCGGTCTGAATCCAATGGCGAGGGAGACCTCGTTCTTCGCGTGGAACCGCACCTCCGCTACATCCTGCGTTCCGAGAACGCGGATTTCGAGGTGTACGGCGAATACCATCTGAAGCAGTACACCGGGGTCGCCGTAGACCACCAGAATGACTCCGTCGGGCACAAGGACCTGAACGTCTATGCCAACTACCTGGCTGGGCTCGATCTGGTCACGAGGCCCAAGGGGCAGTTCTCGTTCCTGTTCGGTGACAAATTGAGCAGGCTCTCCCGTGAGTTCGATAACGTCGATCTGCCCCAGTTCCGCTACTCCTTGATGGACAGCCTCAATAACAAAGCTCACATCGGAGTAGAGGGCCGGCCAGGGACCTCCTTGCGTATTCGGGGTACGTTCAACATCGATCTGGCGCGATACACCGGGGCCAACGCCCAGGGGTTCGGCGAGAGTTCAGATCGCCGGCTGTACGGCCAGGCCTTCGATTTCTACGGCAACATCGAAGTTGGCTGGAAATTCTTCCCCAAGACACAGGCGATGTTGATTGCCGACTTCGGCCACATCATGTGGGAACCGGATCTTCAGGATTCTTTCACCGTTGCCGGCTGCGATGAGTCTCTGTGTTCCATGAACCAGTACGACTCCGACCACTGGCGGGTTTGGCTGGGGGTCCAGGGCAAGATCAGCCGCAAGCTGGCTCTGCAGGGCCTGTTCGGGTACGGCAACGCCTACTTTCCAAACAGCTCGGAAGGTGTCGGGGGAAATCTGCGCGGCGCGGACGGTATCCTGGGTAAGGTTCAGTTGCACTGGAATCCGGCCCTCACTCAGAAGATCACAATCGGCTTCCTGCGCGACTACCGGTTTCTGTATTTCTCCAACTACTACATCACGACGTCGCCCTACGTGAGATACCGCGGGCAGATCGCCGGATTCATCCTGCCGACAGCCGAGTTCAAGTACCTCTACCGGACCATCGCCGGCGACGTGGACCGTACGGACCACGAGATCAAGGCCCGTGCGGGTGTGGACTTCCAGATCCGAGACTTCTTCTCCGTGGGCGTGGACTACACTTACTGGTCCATCGTCGCTTCCTCGGACGGCAGTGAACCGACCTTCTCGGACCACATGATCGGCCTGACCATCGAACTCGGCTACTGAACCGTTTCCCCTTCAGTTGATCGAATCCTGAATCAATACGGGCGCCGCTGCGTCTGACCCACTGAATAGCTCAGGAACGCTGCGCCTGAAGGGTAACCCCGTGGGCAAGGTATGGTCCCCATTTTGCCCATGGTAATTTGGCGAACATATTGACATGGAAGGCCGCCGAAGCTTAAAATTCTCGTGGCTCGATCTCGTTGGAGATGAATGCTGTAAAGCCCGCGGGAGCCACGTTCGTGGGCAGCTGAGGATGGGAAAGTGGCGAAAAGACGAGCCGGTACGACTCGCCGTCGCAAGGCACCGAAGAATAGCGCTCACTCCGAGCGCCTGCGCAGGCATGCGCGGGAATCCATAGGTCTGGTGCTGCTCGCCCTTGGAATCCTTCTATCCCTGGCGCTGCTCAGCTACCACCCGACGGATCCATCCCTCAATACGCAGAGCGCGGAGCCGGTGCGCAACTGGATCGGTCCCTTTGGGGCGACTCTCGCCGACTACCTGTTCCAGCTACTCGGTGTAACCAGTTTCGTTACCGCCGGAGTCTCACTGGTCTTCGGTGGGCGGTTGCTGGTGCGCCGGAAATCACCGGTGCATTGGCCCGAGGTGGCCGCACTATTCACCGTGGTCGTGATGGTGGCGCTGCTGGCTCAACTGCTCATCGGCAGCGTGCACTTCCGGGGGGAACCCCTTCCCACCGGTGGAGCCATTGGCGAGATCCTGGCCTCGTTGCTCACCCGCCTGATGGGGCGCGCGGGCAGCGTGGTGGTCACCTGCTTTGCCCTGCTGATCATGATCAAGCTGGCGCTGGATGTGTCCTTCTCCGAGATCTGGGAACGGACGAAGGGCCCCATGGCTCGACTGTGGGGCTGGGGCCGGGCTCAACTGGCATCTGCGGGGCAGCGCACTCGAGCAGCGGCTCAGGGTGGCTTGCAGGGGATTCGAACGCGCTGGACGGACTATCTCCAGGCGAGGGCGCGGCGCAGGTCCGCCCGCCAGCGGAGTCGAGAAGAAGACGAGCAGCTGGAAGAGTTGGCGGTCGAGGCTCAGGAGGGGATGCGGGACACGCTCGAGAGTTCGGAGTTGCTGGCCGTCCCCCCCCGGATCGTGCACGGCGGCGTGAGCGAACCCGCAGATGGCGACTCACAGGAAGTCATCAGCCTCGAGAAGCTGGACTCCGTGACCCAATCGGACCGGACGAAGGCCCCCCCGGAGGACGCCTGTGCGGTGGAGGTCGAGGTGGAGGAGACGGGCGCGGGTGAAGCGCCGGCCATCGTCGCCGACGATCCGACCCTGCTCCCCGAGACTCCCGCTGAGTTGCTCATGGCGGTGACCGCACCGGCCGGGAGTGAAAAGGCCGGCGACGAGCCCAGCGAGCCAGCCAAGCCCACAGAACCAGCCGAGGCCGCTACGGGCGAGCCGGAGATCGTCGAGAGCGAACATCTGCAGGCCAACCCCAAACAAGAAGTGGACAGCCTGCGAGGGTGGTCCGCCGACGTGGAGTTCAAGGTTCCGCCGATGGCCCTGCTGGACCCGGTGTCCCGGGACCGTTTCGGCTACAGCAAGGAAGAACTCCACGGCTTCGCCAGGACCCTCGAACGCAAACTGCTGGACTACAAGGTCAAGGGTCGGGTCACGGCCATCCGTCCCGGCCCGGTCGTGACGATGTACGAGTTCGAGCCCGCCCCGGGGGTGAAGATCTCCACCATCGCCAACCTCTCCGATGATCTGTCGCTGGCGTTGAAGGCCGAGCGGGTACGCATCGTGGCCCCCCTCCCGGGCAAAGGGGTGGTGGGCGTCGAGGTCCCCAACCTCAAGCGGCAGACGGTCTTCCTGCGGGAGGTGCTGGCTCACGAATCGGCGGAGATCGCCAAGCGTGCCCTTCCCATCGCCATGGGCAAGGACATCATCGGCCGCCCCAACGTGGCGGACCTGGCCAAGATGCCGCACATGCTCATCGCAGGGACCACCGGTTCGGGTAAGTCGGTGGCGGTCAACTCCATGCTGACCACCTTGCTGCTGAGCCGCACCCCCGACGAGGTCCGCATGATCCTCGTCGATCCGAAGATGATCGAGTTCAGCGTCTACGAGGACATCCCCCACCTGCTGTTCCCGGTGGTGACCAACCCGCGCCGTGCCACAGCCGCTCTGCGGTGGGCCGTCGGGGAGATGACCCGCCGCTACGAACTGCTGCGCTTTTTCAAGAAGCGCAACATCGCCGGCTTCAACAAGCAGATGGAGGAGCAGCGCGAGGCCTGGGAGAAGGGCGGCGACGAGGCGCTGAGCTACGACCCCGAAGATGCCAAGTGCCCACTCACCGGCCCGCCGGAGAAGCTGCCTTTCATCGTGATCGTCATCGACGAGCTCGCCGATCTGATGATGGTGGCCAAGAAGGACGTGGAGGACTGCATCGTCCGGCTGGCACAGATGGCCAGGGCCGCAGGTATCCACATGATGCTGGCGACCCAGCGACCGTCCGTGGACGTGATCACGGGGCTCATCAAGGCCAACTTCCCGGCTCGCTTGTCGTTCAAGGTGGCATCGAAGGTGGACAGCCGTACCGTGCTGGATTCCAACGGTGGCGAAAACCTGCTGGGCGCCGGCGATATGTTGTTCCTCAAGCCGGGGCAGTCTGGATTGCTCCGCGTTCATGCGCCGCTGGTGACGATCTCGGAGATCGAACGGATCTGCGAGGAACTCCGCGTACAGGCCGAGCCGGCCTATCTGGAGAATGTCCTGGAAGCGGCTGTCGCGGCAGAAGCGGCGGGTGAGGAAGAGGAAGAGTACGACGAGTTCTACGACCGTGCGGTGGCTATCGTGTCCGAGACACGCAAGGCCAGCACATCCATGCTTCAGCGCCGGCTGAAGATCGGGTACAACCGCGCAGCGCGGATCGTGGAACGCATGGAAGAAGAGGGAGTCGTGGGGCCGGCGGACGGCGTGAAACCGCGCGAGGTATTCGTGCAACCGTTCGGGGCAGAGATGTGAGACGGACAAGGGAGCGACGATGAGGCTGGTTACGACGGGTGTGATCTCGATGATGCTCTTACTGGGAATGGTGAGTGTGGCGTCGGGGGAGAAGGGATCGGGACTGGATCAGGTGCTCCATGGTGTGAACGAGCACTATGCGAACGTGACGGCGATCCAGTGTTCGTTCGAGCAGGAGAACCAGTACCTGGGTGGCGAGAACTTCGTCCAGAAGGGGACGCTGTTGATCCAGCGCCCTGCCAAGATGAAGTGGGACTATACCAGCCCGTCCCTGCGCCAGTTCATCAGCGACGGCGAGAGCCTGTGGGTCTACCACCCGGACGAGAAACGGGCCTTCGTGATGAACGACCTGGATTCGGGGGACCAGGCGCGGATGTTCGGCTTCATCTTGGGCCTGGAGGACGTGCGCAGCCAGTTCACGGTCACCCTGCTGCCCGAGCCGGGAGAGGGCGGACGGATCCGGCTGCAGCTCGTCCCCAAGGAGGCGATGGCCGGTGTGGACAAGATCTGGGTCGAGGTGGAGCCGGAGAAGCACGCCATCGTGTCGGTGACGTTCGATGATGGCATGGGCAACCTGACCGTGACCCGTCTCACCGATGTACAGACCAACCCGGAGATTCCCACCGGTGAGTTCACCTTCGAGGCCCCTGACGGGGTTGAGATCCTTCCCTACAACTAGCCCGTGACATCCCCAAAAACCGACAAGAACGCTGGACCGACCGTCCACATCGCGGCGCTGGGGTGCGCCAAGAACCAGGTAGACGCGGAGGTGATGGCGGGCCAGCTGAATACGCTGGGCGCCCGGATCGTAGACGACCCGGAGGACGCCGAGGTGCTGGTCGTGCATACCTGCACGTTCATCGAGGACGCCTCCCAGGAGTCGGTGGATGTGGTGCTGGAGCTGGCCCGGCACCGTGAGCAGGGGCGGTGCCGCAAGCTGGTATTGAGCGGATGCCTGGCCGAACGGTACGGCGAGAAGTTGCTGGAGTTGATGCCGGAGGTGGACCTGGTAGCGGGTACGGGAGCCGTACATCAGGTCGCTGAGATGTGCCTGGATGATCAGGCCGGCGTCGTTCGCCCTCCGCCTCAGTGTGCGGCGCTGGACGGTGCCGTCAGGGCGGGCATGCCACAGGGAGGATCGGCCTTCGTGAAGGTGGGGGAGGGGTGCTCCCAGCAATGTTCGTTTTGCATCATCCCCCAGCTGCGCGGTCCGCTGAGGACCCGGCCGGTGGCGTCCATTGTCGCTGAGGTACGGGAACTGGTGGAGAACGGTGTGCGAGAGGTGAACCTCATCGGTCAGGACACAACCGCTTTCGGGCGGGACCGGGGCAAGGTGCGGCTGCCAGACCTGTTGTGGGCGCTGGACGACGTCGAGGGGTTGGACTGGATCCGCATCCTGTACGCTTACCCTGCTCGGTTCAGTGATCGGTTGATCGAGGCCATCCGAGAGGGGCAACGGGTTGTTCCCTACGTGGATGTGCCGCTGCAGCACGTGGATGGCGGCGTGTTGAAGGGCATGGGGAGGGGAACGTCCGAGAAGACGGTGCGAGAGTTGGTCGAGCGGCTGCGCGCTGGGATACCGGGCGTGGCGCTGCGAACCACGTTCCTGGTGGGGTTCCCCGGTGAAAGCGAGTCGGCTTTCGGCAAGCTGATGGACTTCGCCAGCGAGGCACGCTTCGAACGCATGGGTGTATTCCCGTTCAGCGCCGAGGAGGGGACGCCTGCGGCCCAGCTACCGGGCCAGCTCCCTGAAGATGTCCGCGAGGAGCGTCAGGCTGCCCTGATGGCCTTGCAGGAGGGAATCCACCTCGAACACAACGAGGCGCTGGTAGGAAGCCGTCAGCGAGTGCTTGTCGAGGGACTGGAGCAGGGCCCCCTGTGGACGGGACGAACGGCACTCCAGGCACCGGAGGTGGACGGCTGCGTGATCCTGGACGGCGGCGACCTGGAAGCGGGCCAGATGATCGATGCGACGATAACAGGGGTGGATGGCTACGATCTGGTGGCGAGCTTGGCCCGCCAAGGGGAAGGATAGGATCTAGAGATAGGCGATGGCCTTGACCACCTGAGCCACGATTTCCCTTTCTTCGTCGGTCACCGCTGAGAACTGGATGCCCATGCCGGGGTTGGGATTGTCGTCGTCTGGCCTGAACGGGTTGATCCACACGACCTTGCCCTTCACCTCGACGGGGTCTTCCGTTCCGGGAGGCTGGAAGCGCATCTCCACGGTGGTGCCCACGGGCAGCGGCTCCCTGGTCTCGATGAAGATCCCGCCTTCACTGATGTTCTGCGTGTACTCGTACAGAAAATCGCCGCCGCCTTCGTTGCGATAATCCATCCTGGTCCGCATGGCTTTGCGTTCGTCGTGGCGTTTCTCTGTGCTCATCGCCCCTCCTGGGAACGTCCGTGCTTGTTGTAGGCGCTGCTATGTTGTCAAGGGGAGTGGTAGCGGTCAAGCCCGCCCACCAATGGAACAAAAAGTAAATTCTGGCTGGAGTCGGAGAGCGGTCTGCCGGTCACCCGGATGAAGCGATACTCAGAGTGTAGGTCTCGCAGGGGTCGGCGGTTCCGCTCTGGCGAACGACACGGAAGTAGTAGTTGTCCGAGTCGTCGTCCAGCCAGTCCCCCCCGAAGCTGACGCTGGTCTGTCCCGGGCCACCATCCTCGAGGGAGTTGTCCTTGTAGAGTTCCAGGTAGACCGTCACCCCCGCCGGCGCCGTGACCGAGCCGGTCACCGAGTAGTTCCCGCCGAAGGGATCCCCCTGGTAGATGTAGAACCAGTCCTCGTCCGAGTTGTTGTGGAGGGTCGCATCGGACAGGGCCGTGGAAGACGTGGAGGTCGAATTGCTCGAGTACAGCTGTGGTGCGCTGGCGCGGGAGTCGTTGGACTCGTAGGGATCGATCTCGTCCTCCCCGATGGCGCCGTCGCAGTCGTTGTCCATCCCGTCGCAGTAGTCGGCCGCTCCGGGGTGGACGGCCGCCTCCCCGTCGTCACAGTCCCCGTCGCAGTCGCTGTATCCGTCCCCGTCGTCGTCCGTCTCGTTGGTGTCGTTGACCCCGTCGCAGTTGTTGTCCAGCTCCCCGTCGCAGTTCTCGGGGGCGCCCAGATAGACCAGAGCGTTGCCGTCGTCACAGTCGCCGTCACACTCGGTCATGCCGTCGCCGTCGTCGTCGAGTTCGTCGCCGTCGAGGGTGCCGTCGCAGTTGTTGTCGGCCACGCCATCGCAGACCTCGGCGGCGTTTGGGTTGACGTTGGGGTTGTTGTCGTCGCAGTCATCCTCGTCGCAGCTGGCATGGTCTCCGAAGATATCGCCATCGTTGTCGCTGGCGTAGCAGTCGCAGTCGTCGTTGTCGTCGCTGGGCGTGCCGAAATCGAAGCCGGCCCCGAGGGAGGTCGTGGAGCCGCACCAGTTGGCCGGATCGTCGTTGGCGACATAGTCCAGCTGGCTCATGTCCAGCATGATGGGCTGGCCGGCTGCTGTGGACGGCCAGGGGCCGCTGAAGTCGTACTCCACGCGGTCCACTTCCACGACGCCGATGCTCAGCACGATCTCGTCGACGGTGTCGTCGAGGTTGAATCCGGCGTACTCGTAGTCCACCGCCACGTTCCCGTTGCTGCCCATGTCCCCGTTGTTGCCCAGGGTGGCGAAATGCCCGGGGAGGATCATCAGCGCGTCGTCGATGGTGTGGCTCTCCCCATTGGTGATGTCGGAGATGACCCAGCCGTACAGCCCGATGGTCTCGCCGGTGTTGTTGTACACCTCGAACCACTCGCCCGAGCCGTCGTTGACGGCGTCCGGGTTGGCCTGGACCTCGCTGATGACCACGTCGCCGTCGTTGGGCAGGACCACGACCGAATCCTGGCCCAGGGGGCCCTCCAGCTGCCCGTCGGTGGGGACGACCTGGCAAATCCACTCCTCGCTGACGGTCGTTTCCGCCGCCAGCACCGTGTCCGTCGTGTTCCCCGTCTGGGCACCGTCGAGCAGCCAGTTGTACAGGTAGGTGACCGTATCCCCATTGGGATCGACGGAGCCGCTCGCCGTGCACAGCAGATCATCCGATGTCTGTGGATTGGCCGGCGTGATCTGCACGGTGGGCTGGGACGGGGCGGAGGGTTCGGAGTTGATATGGATGGTGATCTCGTCTTCGGCGATCTGATCGGATGCATCGGTGACGGTCACCCGGATGGTGTGATCGCCCACGCTGAGTTGGTCCGTGGAGACGAACATCCAGCCCTCATCGCTGGGGACCGTCGTGTCGAATTCTCCATCCAGGTTGGACCACCAGGAGACCGTCAGGTTGGCTGGGCCGTTGTCATCATCGGCCGTCGCGGCAAAATCCACCTCTTCGTCCATCTCGAAGGTCTCGCCGTCCGACGGGCTGTTGATGGCCACGGTCGGGACCTGGTCGAGGGGAGTCTCCAGGACGATGATCTCGATGGTGTCGGTATCGGATAGATCGTCCGAATCTGTGGCCGTGACGGAAATAGAGTGAGTCGCGCCGACCAACGCCGGGGCGATGAAATACGTGAGCCCGTCGGCGCTTGCGGTGCTGGTACCCAGCTCCTCGATGATGGTGTCTACGCCATCCGAATAGACGGTTTGCCACACGATCTGGAGTTCGTCTGGGGTGTCCAGATTGTCCGAAACCTGCGCTGAGAACTCGACGCCGTCCCCCTCGTCGTACGTCGGCGTGCCATCGACGACCGAGGGTTGCAGGATCACGACCGTGGGCGGGATGGGGGTCTTGTGGGCGCCGGGATCCTGGCACGAGGACAGCAGCAGGACCATCGCAGCCAAGCAGATAATCAGTCGCAGGCAGTGGTACATGACTCTCTCCCGAGTTGCCTTAGTTTAACGCGTTCGGAGTATTTCGACCTGCCTGGCAGTAGGTCAGGCCTCGCGGAAACCGGTGACCGGAAGCTCGAGGATGAAGCAGCCGTTCCCCTCGACGTCGAATTCGGTGCGTAGATTCCCGCCCATTCCGCGGGCCAACAGGCGCGCGATGTTGAGCCCGAGCCGGGACGATGAGTAGGGCGTCGGCCCCTCGTGCTCAGGGAAATGTGGGCCGAAGATGAAGCCGTCGTCGTGGCCCGGCTCCAGCCGCTTGGAGGGGATCTCGAGCTGGTACTGGTTGCCCATCAAGCAATGATTGATCTGGGAGCCGATGCCGCCGACGAAGGGGCGCGGATCCACGATCTCCTCGAAGATGCGCTCGGTCCAGCCCCGATCCACACATAGCAAAGGGATCCGGCCACCGGCGGTGATGGCGTGGTCGAACACCGGCGGCTTGCCCCAGTCCGCTTCGCGGATCAGGCGTAGGGCGGTGACCTCCTCACGGGCCGGTTTGGCCAAGCCGGCGTGGAGCTTGGAGATCATCAACATGTCATCCACCAGCTCCTGGAAGGCGGCAGTATTCCGTTTGATGATGCCGGCAAATCGCCGTTGTTCCGGATCGAGTGGGCCAGAATCGGCATCGAGCAGGAGGTTGGCCTCATTGCACATGGCATCGAGGGGAGTCCTCAGCTCATGGCTGACACCGGCGACGAAGCGGCTGCCCGTTTGCCCGGCCTGTTCCAGTTCCATGCTCCGGCTCTCCATGGCAGCCAGCTCCGCGTACTGGGCCCGCAGGTCATGCAACAGGACCAGGTAGTCGTCCTCCGAGCCCAGGGTGAGGATGCGATAGGCGACGGGGATCGGCTCGCCACCCTTGACGGGGATCTCGCTGCGGCCCTTCCTGTCATTGAGCTCTTGGTCGGTACTGGACCACCCCAGGTGGACCACCGCATCCACCAGGATCCCCTCCAGCAGAGACGACGAACGGCCGGTGAGGTCCTCGGCCGCACGATTGGCACGACGGATCCAGCCGCTGCGGTCGACGACCACCACGGCGGTGCTGATGGCGGCCAAAATGGCTTCCAGCCGCATATGTTGCGCGGTCGCCCGCCCGAGTTCCTCCCGGCGGGTGGCACGGTGCTGGTCCAGCGCTTCGAGTAACGGCAGCAGGAGCAAGATGCTGATCCACAGATAGCCGATCTGCAGAACCAGCCTGAGCATGGAATCCAGCGTGAGCGCCTGCCCCCCTTGGGGGGGCACGAGCAGGGCGGAGCCCAGCACCAGGGAGAGGAACACGGATATGGCCACGGATGCCAGGCCGCCCCTCCACAGCAGGGCCATGGCAACCGCCGGCAGCGCCGCGAGCACCCACAGCGGTGTGTCCAGGAAGCTGACCATGCGGCTGCACAGCAAGACGGCAGCAGACAGCAGCAGGATATGCAGGGTCCGGCTGATGACCGGGCGCCGGAGGATCACCGAGCTGATGAACAGGAGCACCTCGATGCCACCGATGGCCAGCAGGACCGCGGTCAGAGTCCAGGGGCTCTCGATGCGGTTTGACGAGACGGCAACCGACGTCAATCCCAGCATCAGCAGGATCAGACCAAAAATGGTCAAGATCCGCTCGTTCGATTCGCTCATTCCTTGCGCTCCCGGCCTTCCAACAAACCGCTTACCGCCGAATGAAGCTGCTTCAGACTGACGGGTTTGCTCAGCGATCCATCGAACCCGGCCGCCAGCATCAGGCGTTCGTCATCGGGGAGGACATGGGCCGACAGGGCAAGCACGGGAATGTGGCCGGCGATCTCGCGGAGGTTGGCCAGGGTCGTGAAACCGTCCATCCCGGGCATCTGCAGATCCAGCACGATGAGGTCAGGTGGCGACTCTGCGACCAGATCCAGGGCCGTCTGGCCGGATGCCGCGGCCTTCACCTCGTACCCCGCGACCTTGAGGAGCTCCACGATCAGCGTGCGGCTGTCCGGTGTGTCGTCGACGACGAGGATCTTTGCGTCTCCCACCTCAGTCCTCCTCCATCCTCAACACGGGGATATCTTCCCAGGATGCCACGAGCCGCTCCAGGCGCAGCGCTTCGGCGTCGTCCGGCGTCTCGTCCTTGGGGAAGGCGATGCTGAAGGTGCTCCCCTGCCCCGGACGGCTCCTGAGGTTGATCACCCCCCCCTGACGTTCGACCAGACGCCGTGCCACAGCCAGGCCCATGCCCGTGCCGGTGTCGCGGGTGGTGGCAGTCCGTCCGCGGTCGAAAGGCTCGAACACCCGGGCCTGCTCCGTCCAGGAGATGCCGACGCCCGTGTCTTCGACCTCCACCTCGATCCGGTCCACACCGTCCATGACGCGCACGGAGATGCGCCCCCCCGGCGGGGTGAACTGGATCGCGTTGGACATGATGTTGAGCAATGCCCTGGACGTCATCTGCCAGTTCCCGTTGACCATCAGCGTGGCGGGGGGTGGGACGACCGTGAGCACGATCTGGTTCTTTTCGGCGGTGGAAGCGATGAGCAGAGCGGTCTCGGCGGCCATCTGACCGATGTCGTACGGGTCGATGTCGAAGGCCGGCCGATCCCCCTGGCGGACAAATTCGCGGACATCGTCCAGGGAACCCTGCAGGAGATGGCCGGTCTGCTGGATGAGTTCGAGGCTCGCGCGACGCTCATCGGTGAGTTCACCGTGCTTTTCGAGCAGCAAGAGCTCGGTGAACCCCAAGATGGCGTGTAGCGGCGTGCGCAGCTCGTGGCTCATCAAGCGCAGGAACTGCTGGCGTTGCAGCGCGGCCTCCTCCAGCTTCCTGAACCGTTCTTCCTCGTGCTTGACCTGGTCCACCATGACCTGGGAGCTGTGGAGGACGGCCACCCATCGGGCCAGCTCCTGGCTTCCCGTCGGCATGCGGCGGACGTCCAGCGACCAGCGCTTGCCCCGCTTCGGGCCGGTGGCGGTGTAGGCCTCCACGGCGTGGTAGTGGTTTTGCAGGTCCTTGGCATCCGGGATCGGTTCGTAGCCCTCCGGTGGGCGTATCAGCTCGGTGATATGCCTTCTCTCGATGGCGTTGCCCAGGCATTCCACTGCGTCATGGTTGTAGTCCAGCACCTTCAGATCGCGGTCGAGCAAAAGCACAGGTTCGTCGATGGCCTCGAGGGCGGTCCGTTCGATCTTCTGGCGTTTCCGCAGACGCCACTGCTCGTGCACCATGCTCTTGGCGTTTCTTCGTTCCCGCATGGCGATCAGCAGAGTCAACGATCCCAGCACGATGAGCATCGGCAGCCCGATGGCGGCGGATGCCAGGGACGATGCGTCCGGCGAAAGCATCCACGCCGGCCGGGCCAGTACCGCCGGTGCGATGGCGACCAGCGGGATACCCGGGATGGCCAGCAGGCGCCAGCGCGTGGGATTGCGCGCGGCCTCGAACAGGCCCGCAGCGGCCACCGTCAAGTAGATGGGCGTGGACAGGGGATCGGCAAAACGGCACAGCAGGATCAACAGCAGCGTGACCCACGGCAACCGCAGGTCGATGAAGCCCGTGCCAAATGTCGGCCGGGGTAGCCGGACCAGCAATTGCTCGAAACCCACCAGTACGACCAGCGTGATACACGCCGGGCCCAAACGGACGTTGGGGTGTTCGGCATAGACCAACAGGACGGTGAAGCCGAACATGGCCGAGATCAGCTCGAGCCGCGTTATGGACCGTCTCAGGTTGGTACGAGGATCGCTCACCGCTCCCTAAAATATCACTTCCTCAACTTCGGTGATGGCCGGGAGTATGTCCGTCGTAGGTTGAGCATCGTGCCCGCGCAGCGCATAGTTGTATGTTGTGAAGTCTGGCATCCTCCTCGCGTCTCGATTCCGCGTGATCCGCACCCTGGGTAAGGGCGGGATGAGCAAGGTGTTCGAAGCCATCGACACCCACTACGACCGGAGGGTTGCCCTCAAGGCCATTCGCCGGGCTGAGGGCCTGTCGTTACTCCGTTTCAAGGAGGAATTCCGTAGCCTGGCGGAGCTGCGCCACCCCAACCTGGTCGAACTCTACGACCTGGCCCGCGACGGCAAGCGGTGGTTCTTCAGCATGGAGCTGATCGAAGGCATCGACCTGATCACTCACATCGAAGCGGTGGGCGGTTCCGGGAGCATGTACGGGCTGAGCACCGACGACTCACAGCTCGAGGATGGTGATCTCAGCGAGCACTCGGCGACCCCCTGGCACGAAGTGCGGAGAATGTACGCCGAGATCGGGCGGGCGCTGGTCTACCTGCACGAACGGGGCACGATTCATAGGGATCTCAAGCCGTCCAACATCCTCGTGGACGCCATGGGACGACCCCGGATCCTGGATTTTGGAATCGCCAAGTTCGTCGGCGTCGCCGAAGAGGTCCAGACGGCCCTCAGCCGGCGCAAGGTCGGAACACCGGGGTACGTGGCACCGGAACAGATCAAGGGCAAGGCGATCCCAGCGTCGGATATCTACTCGTTGGGGGTCATCCTGTATCGCATCTTGACGGGACGCCTGCCGTTCCGCGGCCGGAAGCGGGATGTCCTCGTCGCCCACCTCACGGAGATGCCACCGCCTCCGGGGGACGTCCCCGGCGTGGATAGCGAACTGGCTGAACTGGCCATGCGCATGCTCGACAAGGATCCGGCGCGTCGCCCCATCGCCGCAGAGCTCGAGCAGCTGGCGGCACTGGACGCGCCGCGCCAGTCCATCGACATGCCGTCCCTGGACGATACCGATGTTCAGACACCGTTCGTCGGCCGGGAGGGGCCGGTCCGCGAAGCCCTGGGGCACCTCCTGGAGATGACCATCGGCGGGCCGTTGATGGTGTGCATCGACGGCCCTTCGGGTATCGGAAAGACCCGCCTGGCCGAGGAAGTCATTGATCTGGCGCGCCAGCGGGGAGTGCGGTGTTTCTACTCCCGGTGCTACGAGCGGGAGCAGATCCCCTACAAGGCCTTCGACTCGACCGTCGATCAGCTGGTGGGAACCCTGGTCTCCTCGGAGGATCGGGAACTGCTGCTCAACGCCGTGGATCTGGACAAGCTGCGGATCCTGTCCCGCATGTTCCCCTACGCGGCCGAACTGATGCGTCAGCGCAAGGACGAGACCTCCCAAGAACGGCCTGTCCTGCGTGAGCCTGCGGTGCGCAGGCATCAGGCCTTCACCGCCTTGCAGCGGCTGCTCGATATCGTCGCTGGAGGATCGGGGCTGTTGCTGTTCATCGACGATCTCCAGTGGGCTGACGGTGGTAGCTTCGAGCTGCTGGACCATCTGCTGCGTCAACGGGGGCAGCGGCTGGGCATCATGGCCACGCTTCGTCCGGACGAGGGGGTCGTACCTGCCTGGATCACCGAGAATAGGCCCAGCGCGAGCCGGCGGATCTACCACATCCCGCTGTCGTCGATGGAGGCGAACGAGACGGAGACTCTGGTCCACTCCATCTCCCCGGGAATGTCCCTGACGGACGAAACGGTGGAGAGTATCGTCGAGGAGGCCGAGGGCAACCCGCTGATCATCGAGGAGTTGGTCCGTTTCAACCGCGACAACGTCCTGGAGTCCGGGCGTTCGACGTCTCCCATCTCCTTCAACGAGATGGTGCGACGGCGCCATCGGTCGCTGGAGCCGGGGGCCCAGGATATCGTCGAGATCTGCGCTGCCGCCGCTTACGCCCTGGAGCTGGGAGCCATCGCCGCGGCGGCCAAGCTGTCCATACAGGAGACGAGTTCGCTGGCGGTGATGTTGACCGACCAACGGATCCTGCGGCGGGTGGCCGGCAAGGAAGGGCGCGTGCAGCTGGTGCCGTTCCATGATCGGGCGACGCGCATCGTTTTAGAAGAAGTCGAACCCGCTCGCCGTCGCCAGATTCATCGACGGCTGGCGGCGTCCCTCGAGCAGTCGAGCCCCGAGTCCTTCCACGCTCTGGCCGACCATTGGCGAATGGCCGGCGTGCCGGAGCGTGCCTCGACATACGCACTGCGTGCGGCCGAACATGCCGAGCAGGTGCAGCTGCTGGACCGGGCGATCCGGTATTACGCGATGGCCCTGGGGTTCCCGCCTGCAGGGGTCGAGGAGTGGCAGATCCGGATCCGGCTGGCCGAGGCCCTCGACCGGCGTGGGCGCTTCACGGAAGCGGGCCGGGCGTTCCGTGCTGCCGCCAGCCGCTCACCCATCGAGGTGCGTAGCTCGCTGATGTTGCGCGGCGCCCGGGCGATGCTCAAGAGTGGAGACGCCCCCCTGGCGGTCCGCACCATGTCCAACGTGACCGAACTGATCTGGGCGGAGCCGCTCGTGCTCCCCTGGGGCCGGCTATTGTTGGGTACGGCCCACGAGGTTCTGGGATCCCGTCCCTGGATTCCTCCGGGGCTGGTCTTCCGCGGGAGTGGCGATGAGATCGGGGGAGAGATCTGCCTGGACGTCGCTCAGGTGCTTCGATTCCTGTTGCCGCAGCGCTCACTCCATCTGATGTTCCGGGGGCTGAGGCTGGCCCGTCATCGCGGCGATCCGGTGATGACCGCCCGTGCCCTGGTGGCACTGGCGGGATTCGTGGGGACCATCGGTTCGCCGTGGTTGCTGAGGAGGGCACAACGACTGCTGGGCAAGGCCGAGGCGCTGTTCGGTGCCGATCGCGCCAAGCGTGGCCTGGCGGACCTGCACGGGGCCCGGGCGTTCTTGTGCTCCATGGACTGCCGCTGGGACGACATGCGGGCCTCGACGGCCCAGGCGCTCGAGGTCTTCCGCGACGAGGGGGTCGAGCGATCCTGGGAGGCCCAGATGGTCCAGGTCCAGGCCGTCCTCGGCGAGGTGGATGCCGGGGACCTGACGCAAGCCGATCTGCTGTGTGCCGAGTTGTTACCCGAGCGTAAGTCCTGGTCCGATCCCGATCTCCTGTTGTGGATACGTTGGGCTCGGATCCGTATCGAGATGGCATTTGGGCGCTGGGAGGTGGTCGAGAAGCTGTGCCGGGTGGGGCTCCGTTCCACGACGGAAACCCCCGCGGCGTCCCGGCCCTTGTGGTCACGTTTCCGTGGGGCGCTTGCCGTGGCACAGGCCGGGCAGGGCAACGACAGCGCTGCGGTCACCGGGTTGGAGCGGACGCAGCTGGCCCTCCGCCGTCAGTACGGGCTCGATCCGCTCTCCCTGTCCGAGTTCCGCAACTGCGCCGTCTTCGTGTACGCCTCTGCTGCTGGCCGGGAGGTGGGCTCTCAGCGCAAGCGCTACCTACGCCGCACCCGACGGATCGCCCGGCGGCTGAGCCGATCCACGCACCGGGTGTTCCATGCGCGCGGATTACGCTGGCTGGCCGAGGCGGACCTCATCGATGGTCGGGCGGAGCGTGCGGCCCGTACGGCTAGACGGGCCGTGGACGGCCTGCTGCGCGGCGGGCAGCGCCGGGAGGCGGCCCAGGCGCGGGTGGCCCCGGCCCGGGCCGCGGCCGAGGCTAAACACCCGGAGGCGGAGGAAACCCGCCGGGTGGCAGCGCGTCAGGTTGGCGAGATTCTCAAGGGGGCAGGGGGCTCGAAGGAGCCGTAGCTTCGGATCAGACGATGCCGAGTTCCTTGCCGCACTTGGTGAAGGCGGCGATGGCGCGGTCGATTTGATCGATGTCGTGCCCAGCCGAGATCTGCACGCGGATGCGAGCCTGGCCACGGGGCACCACCGGGAAGAAGAAGCCGATGACGTAGATGCCCTCTTCCAGCACGGCGTTGGCGAACTTCTGCGACAGGGCGGCGTCGTTTTCGAACTTGCCCAGCATGATCGGGCAGATGGGATGCACGCCGGGGCGGATGTCGAATCCCGCGTTGTTCATCTCCTTGCGGAAATGCATGGTGTTGGTCTCGAGCTTGTCGCGCAGCTCGGTGGTCTCGGAGAGCATGTTCAGCACGGCCAGCGTACCGGCGGCCACCACCGGGGAGAGGGTGTTGCTGAACAGGTAGGGGCGGCCCCGTTGACGCATCAGGTCGACGATTTCCTTGCGGGCAGAGATGCAGCCGCCGGACGAGCCACCCAGCGCCTTGCCGAAGGTGGTGGTGATGATGTCGATGCGGTCCATCACGCCACAGTGCTCGTGGGTGCCGCGGCCGTTCTTGCCCATGAAGCCGGTGGAGTGGGAGTCGTCCACCATCACCAAGGCGTCGTACTTGTCGGCCAGATCGCAGATCTGCTCGAGGTGGGCGATGTCGCCGTCCATGGAGAATACGCCATCCGTGGCGATCATCCGGTAGCGCTGGCCCTGGGCCTCCTTGAGGCACTCTTCCATGTGGTTCATATCGTCGTGCTTGATGATGTAGCGCTTGGCCTTGCACAGGCGGATGCCGTCGATGACCGAGGCGTGATTGAGGCCGTCGGTGAGGATGGCGTCCTCCTTGCCCAGCAGCGGCTCGAAGACCGATGCATTCGCGTCGAAGCAGGACGAGAAAAGGATGGTGTCTTCCATGCCCAGGAACTCGGAGACCTTGGTCTCGAGCTGCTTGTGGATGTCCTGGGTACCACAGATGAAGCGCACTGAGGACAGCCCGTAGCCCCACTCGTCCAGCGCCTGACGCGCCGCTTCGAGGACCTTGGGGTGGCTGGAAAGGCCCAGGTAGTTGTTGGCACAGAAGTTCAATACTTCCTGGCCCGTGCTGATGCGGATCCCGGCGCCCTGCGGGCCCATGATGATCCGTTCGTGCTTGTAGAGCCCGCTCTCGTCAATATTCTGGAGCTCTTGCTGCAGATCTTCCTTCATCTTGCCGTACATGATTGGTTCCTCCGAGCTGGGGAAATGGTGTCGAAGCCGTTTGTTTGCCGCATTTTCCCTTCCCCGACCCCCTAGGGGTCGGAGAAGACCGCGGGGATTGTACTGAACCCTTCGGCTCGTTGCGAGTACAGAAGCTGATCCGGACTGCGATGGACCCCAACAAACGCAGATGTTATGTTCCGTTGACTGAAATTTGACGACTCGGGGGGGATCGTCGTATGGGAACTTGCTTCGGGCGAGCAAAAAGCTTGGCCCGAACGCGATGGAGGAGGTTCAAATGCTGCGACGTAACGGACTGGTTTTGATGGCCCTGACCATTGGTATGAGCTTGCTGCTGGCAGGCCCGGCCTTCGCGAAGAAGGCAAAGGACTCGGGTAGCGACAGCGGCTCGTCCGAATTCGACCCGGAGAACATCGACGAGTGCAAGATCCAGTCGGTCAACGCACTCAGCGCCAAGACCGAAGGTCTGGCCACGGAGTGGGGCGGACTCAAGGGCAAGGTCGACGCCATCCCCACCAAGATCGGCGAGGCGGCCGGCAAAGAGGTAGCGACTGTCGACGCCGCCCTCGAGGAAATCATCGCCCTGGAGCTGCCGCTCAAGGTGGATGTGGCCGCCCTGTCGGTGAGCTTCGACAAGGAAGGGATGGACGAGAAGAAGGCTGCCGTGTGCACCGCCATCGAAGAGGTGGCCAACGAGATCAAGTCCGTGCCGGACGACGCCACGGTCGTCAGTGACAAGGCCGTCGCGCTGGGCACGGAGATCTCCGCGTTCATCCCCGGCGTCGCTGGCGAGTTCAAGGGCAACCCCCTTCAGGCCGCCGCCGAGGTCCCCAAGGCGACCCAGATCCTCAAGGGCCAGGTGGACTACCTGACCGCCCTCCCCGATGAGATCAAGGTCACGGCCGAGATGGTTCCGGCGTTCTTCGAGGGGCTGGCCAAGGCCGCCACCGATACCGCAGACACCGTCGAAGAAGCTGCCGCCGAGTAGCGCTCAGCGCTCCCTGTTCCCCACCCGCCCGTATTCCGCTCGACTCCCCGAACAAGCCGTTGCCGAAGGGCATCAGTTCGCGCAGGCTTCCTCGATCTCCACGACACTGCGCGGCACACCGGCGGTGAGATTGCGTGAGCCTTCGTCCGTGACCAGGATGTCATCTTCGATGCGGACCCCTATCCCCCTCATCTCGGCGGGGGCCCGAGTGTCGGACGCGGGCACGTACAACCCGGGCTCGACGGTGAAGACCATGCCCGCCTCCAGCGCTCGCGGTTTGCCGTCCAGGTAATAGGCCCCCACATCGTGGACGTCGAGGCCCAGCCAGTGGCTGGTCTGATGGGGGTAGTACCGGCGGAACAGCTTGTCCTCCAGCACTCGATCGGCCGGCCCCTCCACGAGCCCCAGATCCACCATCGACGTGGATAGCTTCCTGAGTGCCAGTTCGTGTAGGCCGTCGAGCGTCTGACCCGGGCGGACCGCCTCGATGACCGCCAACTGGGCATGTAGGACCGCCTCGTACAGATCCCGTTGAGGGGCGCTGAATTTCCCACGCACCGGGAACGTATGGGAGATGTCCGCGCCATAGCCGTCCACCTCGGCTCCCGCGTCGATGAGCACCAGATCGTCCTCTCCACAAGCTCTTGCGTTGGCATCGTAGTGGAGCACGCAGGCGTTGGCTCCGGATGCCACGATGGTCGGATAGGCCCAGCCCCATCCACCGCGCTTGCGGAACGCCGCCTCCAAGATGGCCTGGATTTCCCATTCGCCGGTGTCGGCGCGGGTGGTGGCCATCACCTGGCGCAGGCCTTCGTTGGTGATGCGATTGGCCCGGGCGATGGCCTCGACCTCCTCCGGATCCTTGAGCATTCGCAACTCGTGTAGCGTCAGGGATGGATCCATCACCGAGTGGGGCCCCTTGTCCGGTCCCCTGGGGCCTCCCCGGACGGCCTGGAGGGCCCGGCCGACGGCCCGCGACTCGTCGGTTTCGTGAGCGTTGCGGTAGATCAACACCTGGGCGGGTCGCAGGAGGGACGTCAGCTCTTGGGTCAGGTCCTGGATGTCGTGGGCTGCGTCCACTCCGAGCTGGTCTGGCGCGTCCTCGACTCCGATGCGCGGCCCGGTCCACAGCTCCTGATCTGGGTTGCGGTCCTGGAGGAACAGGACAGACGCCGGCGCATCGAGGCCGCGGGTCACCAGCAGGGCGCACCGTGGCTCGGCAAAACCGGTGAGGTACCACAGGTCGCTGTCCGGCCGGTACGGATAGACGACGTCCCCGTTTCGGGGCGAAGGAGGAAGGGAGAGGAACAGCGCAGCGCTCCTGTCGGGCATACGTTCGATGAGCCTCGAACGTCTGTTGGCGTGCGTTTCGTTGGCTTGGGGCAGAACCATGACACCTCACTAGAACCTGTAGGGGAATATCTCAAGGATGCCCTACCATGATATACATCGCCTCCTTCGAGGTCCGGGAGAAATCATGACCCATCTGACACAAACCATCGAACGGCTCGCGGCCGAAGTGAAGGGCGCTCGGCGAGTCCTGCTGGCCGGGCCCACGGATGCGGATGGCGACTCCGTCGGCGCCTCCCTGGCTCTGGCCGAGGTGATGAGGCGGTGCAACCCCTCACTGGTGGCGGTCGTCGCCTCCGGCGCGCCAATCCCCCGGCGCTATCATTTCCTGGAAGGCTGTGATTCGGTGGTGGGGCCAGATGAACTCGAGGGCCCCTTCGATATGGCCATCGTACTGGACGGGGTCAGGCATCGGATCGGGGATGTGGGGCCGGCGTTCGACGCCGCGCCCTGCCACGTGCTGGTGGACCACCATCGCTCTAGCGACCCGGGGGACTACCACCTGCCCATCTGGGACGCTGCCCGCTCGAGCACCTGCGAGATCGTTCACGAGATCGCCGGTCATCCGAGCTTTGCCGTGCCCCTGGACCGGATCCTCGCCGAGCACCTGTACGCGGGTATCGTGTTCGACACGGGCGCCTTCCGTTACTCCAACACCTCTCCGGAGACATTGCGGGCCGCCGCAGCGATGCTGGAGCAGGGTATCGATGCACAGCGCATCATCGAGCGTCTGTTCCTGGACACCCGCGCCGAAGATATGGTCCTGCGGGGGCGGGTGATGGCCGATGTACAGCTGGATACGAGCGGCAAGGTGGCCCACGGCTGCGTGACCCTGGAACGGATGCGTGAGACGAGGGCCACCGGCGAAGCCACGGAGGGACTGGTCAGTACGCTGGTCTTCATCGAGGGCGTACAAGCCGCTGCGCTGTTCATCGAGCTGCCCGCGGGAGGGATACGGGTCTCCCTGCGATCTCGTGGTCAGGTCGATGTCGCCGGGATTGCTCGCCGGCTGAGCTCCCGGGGTGGAGGACACGACCGGGCCGCTGGGCTGACCCTGGATGGGCCACTCGACGGGGCCGTCCAGCGTGTAATCGAGCAGCTGAGGGCGGGCCTGGGGGTCGGCTGAACGCTCCACCCGATCCCAAGATCGATCCGATTTTCTGTCCGGTACAGTGGTTGGACCATCGAATCTCTTGACAAGTAGACCTTGCGTGTCTAGGATTCTTCTGTTGCTGGGTGAATGACCATTCAGCGCACCGGCCACCCGCTGTTGGGTAGCCAGGGGCCAGGCCCCGAGGAGAGGGATCATGAATCTCCCGATTATCGAGAAGATCCAGGAACATGCCCGCAAGGCCGAAGACGCAACCAAGGAGCGTATGGAAAGGACGCGCGACCAGATCAAAGAGATCCAGAACAAGGGTCAGGAACTGGTCAGCAAGAGCAACGAGACCATCCGCCAGCGTGCCACTCGGTCCCGCAAGAACATCACTCGCGCCGAGGCGCAGGCACTGGACACCATCGGTGCCTGGCTCGACCGCCTGAACGAGGTAACCGGAGAGAAGGCGGAGTTCATCGACAAGGGCCGCCAGTTCATCGACCAGGTTTCCCGTGACGTGCGCATGGGCAACCTGACCATGGAAGATCTTCCCATCGGGGACTACGACAGCCTCGGCGTCAAGAAGATCGCAGCGGCCCTCAAGGAGTTGCCGCCTGACCAGCGCGAGATGGTCCGCGTCTACGAGCAGGCGCACAAAAACCGCGTGTCGGTGGGGCGTGCCATCGACCGGCTGGCCAAGGCCGAAGCGCAGGCCTAGACCAGTCGCCAACCGTTCCAGGGCAGCGGGAAATCCCCGCTGCCCTTTTTTTGTTCACCATCGTTCGCGGTACACTTGCGCCACCGAATTGCGAGGAGCCCCATGCCAGCGTTCAGACGACCCCGACTGGGGCATAACGTGCACCGCCTGATCTGCCGTCCGATGCGCCGTGATCTGTTTTCGCGTTTTCGCTACAGCGCGCCACTGGCCGACGATCAAGTGCAGGTTACCTGGCTCGGGACAGCAGGTTTCCGAGTGGAGTACGGTGGCCATACCCTGCTGCTGGATCCCTACCTGAGCCGGCCGGGACTCCGTAAGACTCTGGCGGGGCCTCTGGTTCCGGATGTGGAGGCCATCCGTCGCCACGCTCCCAGGGCGGACGTCATCGTCGCGGGGCATTCGCACAGTGATCACATCCTCGATATTCCCGAGATCGCCCGCCTCACCGGTGCCCGAGTGCTGGGGTCGGACTCCACCAGTAACCTCTGCCGGGGGTATGGGCTACCTGCGAGTCAGATCCTGGAGGTCGAGGCGGACCAGGCCGTCGAGGCCGGGCCGTTCCGGATCACCATCAAGCCATCCCTCCACGGCAAGGCGATCCGGGGGCGCGTACCGCTGGTGGGCAAGATCCCCCAGGGCGCACATCCCCCGTTGCGCTTCCAGGAATACCTCAACGATACGACCTTCGGGATCGTCGTGGAGTGCCGCGACGAAAACCTGCCCGGGCAGGGCCTGACCCTGTTCCATCTGGGCAGCGCGGATTACTACCCCGAGACCATCGAGGGGCAACGCGCGGACGTGCTGCTGCCTTGCCTGATGGGCCGGGAACACCACGCGGGATTCGTCCACGGCCTGCTGGAGCAGCTCAGGCCCCGGGTGGTCATTCCCTGCCACTTCGATGATTTCTTCGTGCCGATGGAACGGCCCATCCGCGAGCTACCCGGGGCCGACCTCGAGGGATTCCGCCAGGACGTGTTGCGCAACAGCGTGAACACCCGCCTGGTGATCCTCGACAAGCTAGGGTGTTTCCGTTTCGGTTTCGACGATCCAGCCTTGCCCGAACGCAACTGGGCCTGATTCCATCGGAATCAAGGGAGCTGGAGTTGCTCCACCTTGGAGCCGTCAGGGGCCGCCGGCGGGGGGCGGTCGGTGCCGAAGTGCTGGTCGATATTGGCCGCGCGCTTTTCGACCTCGCGTACCAGCTTCACGAGCCCGCCGGGGCCAAATTCGTTGACGAGCCAGGACGGGATCTTGCCGCCGATGTCGCTGAGATCCTGGTATGCGATGAAGCAGCGGCCATCGGGCAAGTCGATGAGCAGCCAGCAGCCGTCGTTGCGGGGAGTGACCACGGCCGCATCGATCTCGTCGGAGGTGATCTTCTCGATGACGCCCTGTTCGGCGTAGGCCTCGATCAGGCTTTGCGCGTCCGGCTCGAGCTCCCAATAGGATTCCCACACGGTGTGGCCGGAGGTGGCCCATAGCGGGCCGTTGGTGCGGGTACGGATGATCCAGTGGCGGTCCTTGACGGCCGGCAGGGAGAGGTACTGGTACACGAGCCGGGAGTGCCCGAAATCGTCCAGGCACACACCCTCCCTGATGTGGGGCATGAACTCCTCGTGGTGATCCCGGTCGCAGATGGCCAGCCAGATCTGCCACGCCTGGACCTCGGCCACGTGGAATACGGTGGCCCCCAGCGTGTCGGTGCCTTCCATGGTCTGCTGCATGATCACCGGCTCGCCGGATGCCAGGCGGACAAAATCCGACTCCGAGAGTTGGGGTAGGGTTCCCCCTTGGCGCTCGGTCAGGGTGGCCTCCAGGGATTCCAGATGAGCGGCCAGCCCGGCTCCGTCGAGAGGATCGGCTGCCCGGGCGTGCGGGGCCCACAGAAGGGCACCGACCAGCAGCAGGAGCGGCCTCATGATTCCCAGGGCGGCTTCTCGGATGAGGGCAGCTGGGCCGGCGGCGCAGCCGGTGCCGCCGATCGGGGCGATGGGGTGACCCCCTCGCCTGCGGTGCGGACCTGCTCGGATGGATCGAGGGGTAGATCCCTCAGCGCCTTCTGCGCCTCCGGATCGTCCCGACGCCGCAACTCCTGGACCGCGGCCGCGCGCAGCTCATCCGGGTAGAACGGTTTGCGCCCGATGAGGCCCCGCTTTCGGTTGAGGACCTGGTCCAGGGCTTCGATGACGGCCTTGCCGGGTAAGGACGAGAGCCGCTCAACCGCAGCCAACCGGACGGCCAGCACCGGGGATTCGTCGGCCACCTGCATCAGGAATTGCAGGACGTTGAATTCCGGATCGTAACGGAAGGCCGTGACGATGGCTTCCAGGGCATCCGGTGTATCCAGCTCGACGCCCTCGGCAACCGATCTCAGCACCCGGCGGGCTGCCGGAGTGTCCATCTCCGCGCAGGCCACGATGGCCTCTTGGCGCACGCGCGGATCCTCGTTGTCCAAGAAGCGGGCGATCCAGTCCAGGAATCGGTCATCCCCGATCTTTCGGATCACCAGCAGGAGGTTACGGACGTAGTACCAAGGGTGGTCGTCCGCGTGTTCGATCTCCAGCAGGATCGAACGGAAGGTCCTGTTGAACGCGCCGCGCGTGATGGAGTGTTCCTGGGACAACAGGCGGGCCACGATGTCCACGATGGAGAGCCTGATCCGCGGATTCTGGGAGCGCTTGAGTTCGGCCAGCAGCAGGTCGCCGACGTTGGGGCCCAGGTGCATGAGGATATCGTTGGAGCGCCGCGAGATCGGTACATCCGCGTCGATGCAGCCCAGCAGCAACCGGTCGACCAGCTCGGGACGGCACAACCAGCGCAACAGCTGGTTGGCCCGCGACCGGATGATCAGGGGCGTGCGCTGGGACATGCGCATGTGGTCGACCACCTTGAGGGACGACAACGCCGGCTCCAGATCCCCATCGGCGATCCGTCCGGGAATGAGCGTCTCGAGGGCCTCGCAGATGAGCATGAACAGGTCCGGATCGTCGGTCTTCGAGCTGCGGAAGGCCAGTTCCTGGACGACGCGGCTCGCCAGCTGATCCGCGTGGACCAGGCCCTTGAGGGTCTGCTCGCGGAGGCCCTTGTTCTGGGGGAGGGGATAGGCGAGGAATCGGGCGATGACATCCGGGGGAAGATCCAGCACCAGCGAAGCCATGCGCTGGGTGAAGATCATCGTCTCCTGGGGATCCCCCAGCTGACTGATAGCCGTCGAGTACCGGCCGACCAGCTCGCGTAGCACCGTGTGGCGCGTGGCGGAATCCTGGCCCTCCAGGGCCACCTCCAGATAGGTACGGACAAAGGTGTCGAACTTGCGGAAACCGGCACCCGAGGCGTAGCCGACGAAGTGCCGTGATGCCAGCAGGTTGACCGGATCCCAGCGCGCCAGATCGGGATCGTCCTCGAGCATCGAGAAGTCGTACCGCACCGTGTCGAGCTGGGAACCCCGGAGTTTCCAGAAGGGAAAGCCCTCGGGGAACACGTCGTATTTGACTCCGGTGAAATCCATCTCGCCCAGGTCGACGGAGTTGAAATCGAAGCTGGCGAAATCGATCTTGCTGACATCGACGTCAGCCGCACCCACGTCGGTGAGCTCCACGGAATCGGTCGCACCGAGCTCGGGCACGGGATAGGAACCCGAGATGGAGGCATCGCCGGTGGAATGGAAGATGTCCAGCCTGCTGCTGACCACGCTTTCGCCGACGTCACCCCCGCCCATGGTGGTACGGACGATGGCGAAGTTCACCGCGATATGCTGGATGGACCGCGATTTCAGCACATCGGCAAGATCGACGGGAGCGTTGGCATTGTCGGGTAGCTTGTACAGCAACCCGCAGAACCCGACGAGTTCGGTCCGGTTGAGCTGGGGCATGAATCCCAAGCTGGTGATTCCCCTCGTCCGCAGGAACGTGGAGGTCATCACCGCGTAGTCCATGGTCTCCCCCGGTACCGTGGGGACACAGCCGTTGACCTGCATGTACTGATCGGTGGACTGGAGGATCAGCGGCTTGCCGTGGGCGTGGAACGGCTTGAGCTCGTTCAGCCATTGCTGCGCAGCATCCAAGACCACCGGATGGTCAGGCGTATAGAGCCGCATGTTCAGCAGCAGGTTCCTGAACGACCTCAAGACGGACCCCACCTGTTTGGGCGGGGGAACCATCACCTCGGATAGGTCGAAACGTCTGGTTTCTGGAGTCTTTTTGGACACAGCTATCCACTCCTCATCGGAATGCTGGCCCATTGTATACGCTCACTCGGTGTACACAACTGTAACGCTCATTTACGTACGCGCGGGATTCTGGTTAGCTTCGGGCGCGGGGTCGGTTCCGGCCGCCGCGCCACGGGAGGTAGGAATGACGGCACCGAAGTGGCTGCAGGAAGTGGACTGGGAGCAGGTTCAGGCCGAGGCGCTGGATTTCTTGCAGCGCCTGCTTCGCATCGACACGACGAATCCTCCAGGCAATGAACTGGCCGCTTGCCAGCTGATCGCGGAGGTGCTCGAAGAGGAAGGTATTCCCCACGAACTTTTCGAAGTGGCCCCCGGGAGAGCCAACCTCGTCGCGCGCATCGAGGGCGACGGTGGAGGCGAGCCGGTCCTGCTGTCGGCCCACCTGGATGTGGTCGAGGCGGACGACGAGGCGTGGACCTATCCGCCCTTTGGCGGCGAGATCCACGAGGGCTGTGTGTGGGGCCGCGGTGCCATCGACATGAAGAACATGGCTGCCATGGAACTCGCGTGCGTGCTCGCCGTGAAGCGGCACGTGGGATCGAAGATCGGACGCGACCTGATCTTCGCTGCGGTCGCTGACGAAGAGGCCGGTTGTGAGCTGGGCTCCCTGTGGCTGGCCCGTCACCATCCCCAGAAGGTGCGCGCGGGTATCGCCATCGGTGAGGTGGGAGGATTCACGGTCCATGTCGGTGACACGCGCATCGTGCCGGTGCAGGTAGCCGAGAAGGGTGTGTGCTGGCTCAAGATCACCGCAAGCGGCGAGGGCGGTCACGGATCGATGCCGATCGGCGACAGCGCCATCGGACGGATCGGTGAAGCGGCACAGCGCCTGGCCCGCACCGATCTACCCATGCATGTCACACCGGTCGTGCGACATTTTGTCGAACAGCTCGCATCGCACCAGCCGGCGGTGAAAGGAATCGTGCTGAAACGGTTGCTACAACCCTGGAGCAGCGACTGGATCCTCGACCATGTCATCCCAGACGCCGAGCAAGCGCAGCTGTTCCGGGTACTGTTGCGGAATACGGCCGCGCCGACCGTGCTCCAGGCGGGATCCAAGGTCAACGTGATCCCGACGGCGGCCGAACTCAAGGTGGATGGCCGCACACTCCCGGGACAGGACGATGAGGCCTTTCTCGCCGAGGTTCGTGCCGTCATCGGCGAGGGGTTCGAGGTCGAGATCGAGCGATCCTTGCCGCCGGTCGAAGGGCGCGTCGATGATCCGGTGCTCGCCGTGATCCAGGAGGTCATCGACCAGCTAGATCCTGGCGCCGTCGTCATCCCCAACACGATTACCGGATTCACCGATGCCAAGGCCTGGTCATCGTTGGGCAGCCGCTGTATCGGATTTTCGCCGATCCGGCTCGGGCCCGAACTTCCGTTCAAGAAGATGTTCCACGGTGTGGACGAACGCATCCCCGTGGACGGATTCCAGTTTGGTGTGCGGGCTCTGGTCGAGACGGTGGCGCGGATTCTGGACTGACTCTACTTCTTCTTGGCGGGCGCCTTCTTGGCCTTGGGCGCGGCCTTCTTCTTGGCGGCGGGCTTCTTGGCCGCAGGCTTCTTGGCCTTGGGCGCGGCCTTCTTCTTGGCGGCGGGCTTCTTGGCAGCGGCTTTCGGCGCGGCCTTCGGCGCGGCCTTCGGCGTGGCCTTCTTACGCCGGATCTCCTTGCCGTCGCGTACGGTGGCCACAATCTCGTCACCGTCCACCTTCACGGTCACGGCATCGCCAGCGTAGCGCTTGTCCAGCTTGACCTTGGCACCATTCACCAGGATCAGGCCGTCCGGATCCACGAATCCTTCGAGACGCCCGCGGCGCCACGCCTGGTAGTGCTTGGGGCAGAACCCCTTGGACCGGACCGCAACGTCACAACCATCCACCCTGCAGATGGGCGGGGGGCCGACGCGGGGCGGACGGCCACGGCGCTTGCCCGTCTTGGTCGTCGCCTTGGCCGGCGGCGTCGCGACAGGAGTTGGTGCCGGCGGGGCCGCCGTAGTCTCACTGGCCTTGGCCAGCTGGTCGGTCAACTCTTTGATGGTCTCGTCCATCCGCTCGAGCCGGTTCTTCAGGTCCCGGATCTCGGAGCGGGTCGGCAAACCCTTCCGGTCGAGGATCTCGTAGACGATGTCCTCGACCGGAGTCTGCAGCAGCGGAGTCAGGCGTTCGGCCAGGTTGGCCAAGAAGAAATTCGATACGGTGCTCATGGCTGGCATCTCCCTATCACAAGATTAGCGGCGGTCTCCTGTCACCTGTATTCTCGATATTCGCGGCCCGCTGTTCTGCTTCAGCTGGTCAATCTCGTCCCGTACCGACTCCAACAAACGTTCCTGCTCACCGGTACGCGACAGGACTTTTTGGAATTCGGTGCGAGACGGAATTTCCTTGCGCTCGATGACCTCGAGTACGACGTCTTCGGCAGTTCTCTGCAGCAGCGGCATCAGGCGCTCCCGCAAGGATCGGAGTATGAGGTCAGAAAGCGGGCCCATCCAACTCCTCCGGACCGACGGAGCAAGAAACTCCGTTTGGGCAACAATCCTGGAAAGCTACCGGCCGTTAGGATCAGCTGTCAAGAAAATCCACCGAAACCATGAATAAAACAAAGGACTTGCCGCGCTGTCACAGCTGTATGCGTCTCGGCGGGTGTTTCACGGTGACGGTCGGCCGTACAGTGCATCTGCCTCGGCACGCATATCCACGACCAATTGTTGTAGTTCCGTGACCTGTGATGACAGTTCCGTGGCCCCGGAAGCGATCTGTTCGGCGGACTCCAACAGCTGCGTCACAGCTTGTGGATCGCGTGGGTTGACCGTTTCGTTGCGACCGGTCATGGACTCGGCCACGGTTTCCATCTGCTGGGCTCCGTTCCCCGTGGCCGCAGCCAGCGTCCGGCAGCGAGTTGCACGGATCTCGAGGTCTGCGGCGATGGCTTGGGTGTCACCGGCATCGATCAACGCCTGCACCTCAGCAGAAACCTGCGTTCCCTCGGGAGGGGCATTTGCGTCCGTTTCCTTGTCATCAACGGTGCCGGACGGTTCCGCCGTAGGTGGTTCGGTGCCCGGCTCGGGGCTGCCACAACGGCAACCTAGCGCGAGCAGCGGGAGCAGCATGAGGAGGCAAAATATGGGCAATCCAGGCAGGAATTCATGGTGTTTCATAGGCTGGACGATAGCGACCCATCGTCGAAAAAATCAAGCAAAGGTATGATTCGGTTCATACTCGTGCACTCGCGCGACGACACCGGGGGTTCCGGCCCCGGAGATGGTTTGGGTGGAGGTCTCATGGCGCTGGACGTTGCGGAAGAAATCCTCGACCGCCTGGAACAACGGGTGGTCGAAGTGGAAGAGGGAACCACGGCGGAGGTCGTGGTCGTGATCGCCCACCGATCGGGTTCCTACAGAGACGCGGCGGCGCTGTGGGGAGTCGGCGTGGGGTTGTCCGCATTGCTACTACTGATGGTGGTTCCTGTCGGGTTCTGGGAAGGCACGGTGATGGCTTTGACACTGGTCGCAGGGTTGGCCGGCAGCGCCATTGCGGCCCGTCAGCCTTTCCTGCTACGCCTGCTGTCGTCGCGTGCGCGTCAGCGCGGAAACGTACGCCGGCGAGCACGGGCAGCGTTCTTCGATGAAGCCGTCTCGGCGACCCGTGAACGGACCGGACTGCTCGTTTTCTATTCTCTCCTGGAGGACACCGTGGAAGTACTCACCGACCACGGGCTGGACGCGAGGATCGCCAAGGGCACCTGGAACACGATCGTCGCGGAGGCGACGGAAGTGGCAGGGCCAGGACGATGGGAGCACAACATCGACGAGTTGTTAGCCCGCTGTACGCCCATTCTCGCCGAGCGCTTCCCCTGTACCGAAGACAACCCAAACGAGATTTCGAACCGTCCGAGGGTATTGCTGTGATCCACATCGGCCGACCATTATTTGCAACACTCCGTCCCCGGTTTTATTGTTTTTTCTTGCTTTGCATCGCGGCAGCGGTGGTCAGCAATCCGCTGGATGCGCTAGCTCGAGTAGGCGGAGGGGATAGTTTCGGCGGCGGCGGTGGTGGTGGATTCGACGGCGGTGGCGGTGATGACGCCGTGATCATTTATATCCTCTTTCAGATCGCCCGGCTGTTGATCATCTTGACCATCGAACATCCTGCCATCGGCATTCCCCTGGACATCATCTTCGTGATCGTCGTGGCCCTCTACATCCGCCGCCGCATGAAGAGCAAGCGGCCGGGAATCCGTGGTTCCACGACCAGGCCCCCGGCCCGGCGCCAGCCGGCCCGCAACGACGCCATCAGGCGTGCGTCGGCGATCCAGGCCGCCCTGGCTCAGCTGCGTAGCGAAGATCCCAACTTCTCCCGGCCCCTGTTCCTTGATTTCGTGCAACTCCTGTATACGCGTGCACAAGAACACCGTGGTTCCGGCAAACTCGATCACCTCGCTCCGTATATCCGCAACAAGGTCCGCCAGGAGCTGGCCGCGCTGCCGGGCATCGAGCGGGGCTCGTCCGCTCTGGCTGGCGTGGACCGTATCGTCGTCGGCGCGTCGCGCATCATCGACGTGGGGGGGAAGGGGCAGTCCTTCCGGCGCGTCGGCGTGGAATTCGAGACCAACTACAGGGAGCGCTGGGGGGACGGGAAGACGTCGGGTGAGCAGACCCTGTATTGCCAGGAACGCTGGATCTTCCGCCGGGACCACGGGGTTCTGTCCAAGGGGCCGGAGGCGATCACGAGCTTCCGCTGCCCGAGCTGCGGCGCCGCAGCCGAGCTGTCCCCCGATGGCACCTGTCCATACTGCAAGAACGTGGTGGACCGGGGAGCCTTCCACTGGGTCGTCGAAGCGGTCCAGGTGATACAACGAAGGCCCCGGGGTCGCTCGGAGATGCATCTGGGGGGTGGAGAAGAGGTCGGTACGGATCTGGCTTCGGTGATGCAACCCGAGATCGGTGCCACGCTGCGAGCCCTCCAGGCGCGGGATCCATCCTTCTCCATCGATTCGTTCAGCGAACACGTCCGCGTCGTGTTTTTGGCCTTGCAGAAGGCCTGGACCGAGATGAACTGGGAAAACGCGCGGGCTTACGAGACCGACCACCTGTTCAGCACCCATCGGTTCTGGATGGATCAGTACAAGGCGGAAGGATTGCGCAATGTGCTCGACCGCATCGAGATCCAGAAGGTCCAGGTGGTCAAGGTGGAGCAAGACGCTTACTTCGAAGCGGTGACAGCCCGGATCCATGCCTCCATGCTCGATTTCGTGCAGGACCCGTCAGGCAAGGTGGTCTCCGGTTCGGCGCGTAAACCACGGGTGTTTTCCGAGTACTGGACCTTCATCCGTCGCAGCGGCGCCACGGTGGCCGAGGACACCGCCAGCGACCAGTGCCCGAGCTGCGGTGCCGAACTCTCCGTCAGCCAGGCGGGGGTGTGCGAATACTGCGGCACCAAGGTGGTCACCGGCGAGTTCGGCTGGGTCCTCTCCTCCATCGAACAGGACGAGGTGTACGGCGGCTGAAACACGACGGACGTGTGAACGCTTTACAGCAAACCGCCGATGTCCGATGATCCTCTGCCGGCGTCAGCAAGGCGTCGTATCAGGAGGAAACCATGGCGGAGTTGTCAGAGAGTCTCAAAGGTAAGGTCGCGCTGGTCACCGGCGGCATGAAGGGGATCGGGCTGGCCATCTCCACGGATCTAGCGGCCCATGGCGCGGACGTGGCGGCCTGTGGCCGCGGCATGGACGCGGCGGAGGAGTTCACCCGGCTCATCGAAGAGAAGGGCCAACGGGCGTTGCCGCTGCAGGCCGATGTATCGGATCACGCGCGAGCCATCGAGGTCGCGGAGACGATCCGCAAGGAGCTGGGAGGCTTGGACATCCTGGTGCTCAATGCAGGGCTCAATCGCGACGGCGTGATCTGGAAGATGGGTGAAGATTCCTGGGACGCGGTCCTGGGCGCCGATCTCAAGGGCAACTTCAACTACACCCGCGCTGTGTCCCCCGGATTCCGGGAGCAGGGCGGCGGCCGCATCATCATCATCTCTTCCATCAACGGCCTGCGGGGCAAGTTTGGTCAGTCCAACTACTCCGCCGCCAAGGCCGGCGGGATCGGTTTTGCCAAGGCCGTGGCCAAGGAACTGGGCCGCAAGAACGTGACGGTCAATGTGGTGGCGCCCGGCATGATCCGCACGGCGATGGCTGCCAACATCCCCGAGAAGTTCATCAAGATCGCGGAAGACGAGACGGCCGTCGGTCGCATCGGTGACCCCGAGGACATCGCCGGGATCGTCACCTTCCTGGCGTCCGATCGCGCCCGTCACATCACCGGTGAGGTGATCAAGGTAGACGGCGGTCAGTACATCTGACGCACGGAAGACAGGGTTCGGACGGGGTGGGGCTCAGGAGCCGAACCAGTTGAGATCCCGGTCCAGATCCTCGCGGTAAGTCTCCGCATCGTCGCCGAATTCTCGCTCCACGTTCCGGCCCTGCGGGTCGATGACGAACGTGCTGCGCTTGCCGAACAGCTTGTTGAAGCTGACCATGTATTCCTTGCCCGCTTCGTCCCGCATCAGGATCTGGGCCAGATCGTCCTCGTCCGTTTCGGAGAACGGTTCCTTGCAGTCCGGGCAGGCGAACTGGATTTTCGTGCCCTCACCCAGCTCCACGGAGGTGGCCGTCAGACGGCCGTAGACACCCAACCCCGAGGGGAGGAAGACATCCGTGGACACCGAAAAGGTGGGCGCATCCAGGCGGCCACGCATCTTGATGATGGGTCCATTCCCCGGGTTGAGTTCGATCTTGCAATGGGGGCACATGAAGGTGTTGTAGTGGTGCCCATTCATGCCGCTCATACCGCTATCTCCTTTTTGTATGAACCATTCATGATGATCCGTGATCCTGCCCTGAGCAAGGGAGATTTCATCGCCTCTTATGGGACGACTATCTCCACCAGCAAGGGCAGATGGTCTGAAATATCCGGAGAATCCGTCAGCACTCGGGCCTGCTGGACCTCCACTTCTTCCGAGACAAACAGGTAGTCCAAGGTACGGTCGGGACCGTCCGAACCGTAGGGTTGATACGTCCCGACCGACTCCTCCTCGAGCAGGGCAGTCGGAGAAAACGCCGAGCGCCGCCCTGCGGCGAACAGGATCTCGATGGGGTTGTTGTGGTCCGAGTAGTACCCTGCGTCGTCGCCCAGACGGCCCGGATCATCACCGGGGGGGAGCAGGTTGAAATCGCCGCCGAGGATCCAGGGCGACCCCGCCTCGTCCAGCTCCTCGAGCCGCCGTTCGATCTGCTGGACCTGTGCTTCCAGGGTCCCGTCCCCATAGCTGAACGCGCTCAGATGGGTGTTGAGCACGACAAAGGGCGGGCCGGAACTCCGCGTGAAGGTGGTTTCGAGGATGGCCCGCTTGAGGTTGAAGGCGCGGCGGTAGAACGGCTCGTCCAGCAACGCGAGCTGATGGCGGACGGCGGACGACATACCCCGCTGAGCCAGGGTGACGAGCTCCATGTCCACGCGACCCAGGTGTTTCCCTGGGGGATGGGGCACATAGCCGGCCTTGTGGTACGGCGCGGCTGCCCAGCCTGCATGGGGTTGGGCAGCCAGCAGGCGATCCAGCTGATCCAGCCTCCCCGTCCGGTCCGAGTTCCGGTCGATCTCCTGCAGCAGCGAGATATGGGGCTGGTGCTGCCCGATGACGTCGCCAATGGCCCCCAGCGCCTCGTGCACATCCTCGGCCGGGACGTGCACGGTGTCGCCGCCATCGTAGAAGAAGTGGTGCTTACGCGTGCCGCAAAACTGGACGTTCCACACGAGTACCTTGAGGGAGGTCCCCGGGGCCAGGACGGACGCCTCACCGCTGCCCTCCACGGCGATCTCCTGCCGATCGGCTGGGTGATAGGTCTGCCCGCGGAACAGGCCCGCCACGGTCGCGCAGGCGACCAGCACGCCACCCGCACACCCGGCGGCCAGCTTGAACAGGCGGTTGCTGCGTCTCATGGCTCCGTCTGCTTCTTGCGTGAGCGCCGGCGGAACAGGCCCTTGGTCTCGTTGGGCGACTCCTCGTCGGGGTCCGCGGATTCGGGCGCCCGGTGGTGTGCCAGCACACGCTCCATCCCCTCTTCGAGGAAGAGGCGCGCGAGCCCGGCTGCCGCATCGGCGTCCTGGCCCCGCACCGCTTCGATGATCCGGCGGTGGTTTTCGACGATGGCCTCGGGGGCATCGACCAGGGGCTCGAAGTAGGAACTGTTCCCCAGGTACAGGCTCCGGATCGAGTTGAACAGGAACACGAAGACCAGGTTGTGAGAAGCGGTGGAGATGGTGTGGAAGAAATCGAATTCGAGCTCGCGGAAGCCGTCTTCACCCTGGGATGCATGCTCCAGCTGGAGCAGCGCTTCGTCCAGGTTGAGGAGATCATCCTCGCTGCGCCGTCGGGCCGCCAGCCGGGTCGCCTCGACGCCGATGACCACACGCGCCTCGAGGACGTTTTCGAGCAAGCCCACGTTGATGCGGTTCTTGCGCCCGGCCAGGTCGTTGAGCAGCTCGATGCTGCCGTGGCGCATGTAATCCAGCACCGTGGCCCGGTCGCCGTGTCGGATGAAGATCAGCTTGAGGCCCTCCAGCTTCTTGAGGGCCTCCCGCAACGTCGTGCGGGTGACCTCGAACTGCGCCGCCAGATCTCGCTCTGAGGGAAGCCGCTGCCCCGGTCGAAGGAGTCCCCCCAGGATCGAGCTACGGATTTGCTCGGCGACCTGTTCGGAAGCCTTCTTGCGGTCGATGGGTTTGAACCTGGCCATGAAACGTCCCGTGGTGCGATGGTCCTACCAATTTGAGCATTGTAGGGCAGGGTTGCCCCACTCGCAACCGGCGAAATAGGCGGAAATGCTACTCAAATCGAGTATTCTGTAAAGGGCGGTCTGCGGGAAACGAACGTACCAGGAGGACCCATGATGCGATTCTTCGTCCCGTTGCTCGCGATCATTACCTTGGCCGGCTGTTTCGAGCCGGAACCGCCACTGGATCTCAGGGCCGATAGCATCATCGGGGGGGAGGCGACGAGCGAGTGGGATGGCGTCGGCGCCTATATGGTCGTGGGGAGCGGTTGGTCCACGATTTGCACCGGGACGTTGGTTGCACCCCGGGTGGTGCTCACGGCTGCGCACTGTGCTCTGGTCGGGGGGGACGCTCACACGTTCTTCGTGGGAGGGTCGGTTTACGACAATGGGGACTACTACGACGTCGATGAGGTCGTCGTGCACCCGGATTATTCCGACTCGACGATGCAACACGATCTGGCCGTGCTGCTCATGGACGAGGACGTGGATGCGGACATCTACCCGCTCCGCACCGAGCCCATCGGCAGCGGTTGGGTCGGTACGATGATGCACGTCGTCGGCTACGGCAACATCCACAGCTACAACGGCACCGATACGGGCGTGAAATACGAGACGGACGTGCAGCTGGTGCAGGTGGACGGGGATCTTCTGTACCACGAGACCCCCGGCCACAACACCTGTAGCGGTGACTCGGGGGGGCCGGTATTCGTGGAGGTGGATGACGAGTGGGTCCTCATCGCCGTGACCTCCTTCGTCTATGCCACCGAGTCCGGCCAGGACGCCTGCGCGGGTGGGGGCGGGGAGAACCGTGTCGATACCCACATGGACTGGTTAGACGAGGTGATGGCCGAGGACTACGAGCCCGACCCGTCGGACGACGACGACGACGACAACGGCGGGGCCGGTGGTGGCGATGATGACGACGACGGGGCTGGCGGCAGCTATCTGGACGATGGGGGGGGCGGGTGCAAGGCGGCCACGGCCGGAACGGACTCGGCGGGACCCCTGGCCGTGGCGCTCATGTTCCTGGCAGCTTGGCTTCGACGACCTTGGGGTCGCGGTTGAACAGTTCCCGGTAGCGATCCACGAAGACATCCTTGCCACCGATCAGCTGTAGCGCGAGCGGCATCACGTCGTGGGCCTGGCGGACCATCTCGGCCGAGATGTTGCGGATGTCCCACTGGGCGTGCTTGTCCTCGCGCAGCCGGGAGACGTGGTACAGCTCGCGGGCGTTGAGGGTGACGAGCACACGGCGCCGGTGAGCGTTGAGCAGAGCGTAGGCGCTAGCCGCCGGATGGCCGATGCGGGCGGCGAACTCCTCCGACTCGCTGGCGATCTCCAGCAGCTTTTGCTCCAGCCCCACGGCGCGTACGGCCTCGGGCACCGTCACTCCCAGCGTTGGGTCGTAGGGTTGGGCCGTGAGGGTCATCATGCGGTGCCGCTTGAGCTGGCCGAAGCAGGCAGACGAGAGGGTGATCTCGAAGGTGCAGCCGATGTGCTCGAACTCACGCAACACCGAATCGAAGAGCTCCATGTGTTGCATGGAGGTGGTCACCAGCTTGCGGCAGGCGTCCAGGCTCATGGCGGTGGCGCGGCGGTAGCAGTCGCCGTAGTCCTGCCCGCTCACCGCATGTAGCAGGGCACTCACCAGCCTTCGGTCGGCGTGGTCGGTGGCCCCCACCAGGCGCACGGACCCCGAGGTGGACGAGCACGGCGGGCAGGAGCGCTCGGGGGCCTCGTCGTTCTCCGCCTCCCCACACCCCACCGCGAATTCGGCCAGATCGCCGTAGGTCTTGGAATCGTGGTCACAGGCATCGACGAACAGGATCAGGGACGGCGCTACCTTTTCCACCGCGGCGTACATCGCCCGCCCCAGCTGCCGCACCTCGGCCAGTTCGTGGGCCTCGAAGCGGCGCACCAGAAGCTCCAGGTTCCGGGCGTTGAGGGTCATGCCCAGCTGGCCTTCGGTGGCCAGCGCCGTGACGTAGCGGGCGTCTTCCTTGGCTTCGCCGCGCAGCAGGCCCATCCCTTGCTTGGTTTCTGCCTGATCGGGGCGTTCTTCTACCAGCCGGCCCAGGATGGCGGCGTTGATCTCGTCGTACAGCTCATTTTGCCGGCCGACCAGTGCCTGGAATTCTGCGACCAGTCCGGCTTCACCGATCTCGTCCGGGGTGACGAAATCACCGTCCAGGGTGATGTAGCGTTGAGACTTCTCGGTGAACGAGCACAGCCGCATGCGCTCCACCGCCTCGATAGCCAGCCGGGAGACGCCGATCAGGTCGAAGTTGAACACGGCATGTTCGGCCACCGAGTGGTGCCCCATGCCGAAGATGATCTGCCGGTTCGAGCGGCGGGCGTTGGCCACCTTCTCCCGGGCGACGGCGCGCAACTCGTCCACCGGCTTGCGGTAGCGGCTGATCCGAGCGTAGGCGGCGGAGAGCGTCTCCGGGGTGAGCAGGTTTCGGTCCACGCCGAGTTCCTCGGCCTGTTCCAGCACGGAGGTGTCGACGTTGTATCCGGCGAGCAGGACGCGCATGGGTCACTCCCCTGAATGGTTACTGCAGGTCGATGAATGTACCGCCAACCGGGCCACTATTGAAGCGCGATCTCGTACTGGGTCGCGGATGGCGCGGTCACTGCCAGGAAGGCGGTGGCGCCGGCCTCCACCGTCACGCTGCCGCCGGAGCTCACGTCCTCGACGGACAGGTCAGTGGCGTAGGTGATGGCCAGGGTGGTCAACGGGCCACCGCCAAGGTCGCTGGGTGTCACGGTCCAGGTGCCCTCGGGCAACGAGAGGTAGTCGATACCGTACGGCGACACGCTGCCGGCGAGCGTGCCCGCCCCCGGGAACGTGCCCGCGTCGGTGACCGCACCGAGGCTGAAGCTCTGCATCCCGTGCTCGCCATCCACCGCGTCCATGTACACCGCGACGATCCAGTCCAGGAACAGGGCCCAGGTGTCCCCCTGCAACCCGGCGGTCGCCAGCGCCTGGTCCAGGCTCTCCCAGCCGTTGGCCGGTTCGGCGGTGATGGCCCGCATGAGGTCGACGCCCCCCCGTTCCCACAGGTAGGAGCCCCACAGCGTGAATGCGCCATAGTGGGCCACGTTGCCTTCCGGATCCCCCGGCCCCCAGTTGTAGTCGGGGTTGGCCAAGAAGGCGTTGACCCACCCCTCCTCCAGGTAGAAGCCGTTGATGGTGATCGCGGCCTGGGCCAGGCTCTCGTCGACCCATAGCTCCTCGTCCTCGTCGGAAAAACCGTGCAGCAGGTGGAAGGCCTCCCTGGCGGTCACGGCCAGAGCGTCGTCCCCGTCGATGGGCTCCATCATCACGCCGTCGAGGTGGACGCAGGCGTAGGCGCATCGTTCAGCTGTGGCCGGGCAGACGTAGGCGTCATCGATGCCCTCCGTGTCCAGCACGAAGATGTGCATCTTGCCCGACGGCATGCTATCGGTCTGCAACGGCCCGAAGACGGCCTCGACGTTTTGCAGGAGCCCCAACTCGGGATCGTAGGCGTCCGGTTCCGAGTAAAGCTCGACGTGGTGCACGAAGCGGTTCACCAACTCCTGGTCGATGAAGGACTCCCACAGCTGGTCGGCCACGAAGACCATCACCCGCTCCCCTTCGGCGCGGCAGGTGGTGGCGACATCCACGTAGCCGGCCGAGTCGTGGTCGAACATGGATGTCGTTTCCGCCGTCCCCCAGCAGGGGGAGTCCGAGTAGTCGGGCAGCCCCCCGCTGTCATCGTCATCGTCGTCAGCCGCCGCCGAATCGTCGTCCAGGGCGATATCGCCTTCGTCCTCCTCACAGCCAGCGGGGAACAGCAGCAGCAAGATCAGGGCGAAGGGGACTCGTGGTCGCATGGTGGCCTCCCGGACGGGGTCGTGTGGTGACCATTATTACAGCGCTGGCGTGGCGATGGGTTCAATCATCTTCACCATTCCGGGCCGGGGCCGATTTCCGTCCATCAGGGCGCGCGAGTACCATGGGATCTTGGACACGGTGTCCGCGATCCTGGGAGAAACCATGGCCTTGAACCGTCTCGCCATCGCTGCTGTCTGTCTGGTGCTGGTCCTGTGCAACGCACCGGGGGCGGCCTCGGCTGGGCAGGCGGACCGCTATGGGATCGGTGCTGCGGCGATGGGACGCGGGAACGGGGGCATCTGTCTGGAAAACGAGGCGCCGTCTCTGTTCTACAACCCGGCGGCCATGGCGTTGACCCCTTTCGATACCTTCTCCGCGGGTGGCCAGCTTGGATTCCATTCCTTTACCGACGCCGATGGGGTGTCCTGGAACGGGGATCGGTCCGGACCGATCCCGCAAGAACCCCTGTCCCCCCATGCTGTGCACCTGTCGCTGCTCAAGCGGATCGCCCCACCCGTGCGTATCGGATTCACGTTCATCACACCAACTCGGGGTATCTACTACTACGAGCAAGAGGACCCCTATATCCCGACGCTGGTCCGCTGGCGCAACCGATCCCAGCGTTTTGGCGTGTTCCTCGGGTTGTCCGTCCAGCCATGGCGCTGGCTGATGATCGGGGCCTCGGCGGAGATCGGCACGCGCTCCCGCCTGCTCATCGAATACGCGTGGGAGGGCACGGCCGGAGAGGGGGACGATCCCCCCTATGCGATGGCCAATCTGCGGGAAGCGGAGTACCAGATTCGGCTGGCGGCCCGGCCCATCCTGGGCCTGGTCATCGACCTCAGCTCCCTGTCGCGGCACCTGGACGGCGTACGCCTCGGCGTGACCTATCGGGCCCCCTTCGACGTGCCCCTCGAGGAGACCGAGCTGCTCATGGAGCTGGTCAACCCGGGGGACCTCGACCCGCTGTTTTCGCTGGCTGACAAGGTCACCGCCTCCGCCGTGATCACGATGATCGACTTCTACACACCGCGTCAGCTGGCCTTCGGGCTGGCCCTCGATCGGCCACGGGGCGCCGTCTACGTCGATCTCACCTGGAGCCAGTACAGCGCGATGATCCCCAACACGGGATTGCTGTCCGAGGGGCGTGAAGAGGACGGCGGCATGGAGATCTACTGGAACTTCCCGGACGACCACGTGGATGGCTATCCGGTCATCGACGGTCGGGTCATCGATTCGAGCGTTTTCCGGGATACCTGGACCCTGCGGATAGGCGGTGAGATCCGGCCCGGCGGCGGGATGGATGCGGTACAGGGGAGGCGGCGAGGGCTGACCATCCGCCTGGGCGCGGTCTACGATCCGTCGATGATCGCCGATCAGCCTGGCCCCACCAGCTTCATCGACGGGCCTTCCCTGGCCGGGACCTTCGGCGCGGGGCTGGCCGCCCCCGATCCGCTGGGGTTGCTGGCCGGTTACGGATCCATCGACCTGGCGTTCCAGGTCCATCGAGTGTTCGGTGTGACCCTGGACAAGGATCCGTTGCTGATCCCAGACAAGGTGGAGATGCCCGTCCGCTGGGACGACGAGATCCGCTGGGACGGTGGCTGGATGGTCGTGCTGGGATTGACCGGAACGATCCGTTTCTGAGGGGGCCGGCCGGCGTCTACTCCAGGTCCTCGATGGCGTCGGAGATCTCCGAGCGGACGTCCTCGTCAGCCTCGTGTTGCTCCAGGTACCTCAACAAGGGTAGGCAGGCGTCGTTGCCGAGCTTGGCGAGGGTCTTGGCGGCCTGGGAACGAACCGACGCAGATGGATCCTCCAGCAATGCGCGGCACAGGGGGCGCACGGCGGCGGGATCCTTGTGGTCGGCCAGCAGCTTGGCTGCCTCGCGCCTGACCGAGGCATCCCGGTCGTTGCGCAGTGCCCAGATGCACATGCGTACGTCCGCGGCTGTACCACGCTCCTCGCCTGCGCCGAGGGCCTCCTTGCGTACGTCGGCATCCGGATCGTGCTTGATGATCCGCTCGAGGATCTTGCCGGCCTCGCTGGACGGATAGTCCTCCAGGTCTTCGACGGCGTTGGCCCTCGTCTTGGTCTTTTCCGATTCCAGGCCCTTGGTGATCTTGGGGGGAATCTCCTTCGCGGATTCAGGATTCTGGCCCGTGGCGGACCGGGGCGGAGGCAGCAAGGACGTGGGGTTGACGGCCGGCTCTTCAGCGTCGGCGCTGGCATCCTCGTCCGGCCTGGCCTCGGCGGGTTTGGCGGCCAATTCGCCCGCCGGGAGCTCTTCGACCTCCGGCGTTTCGTCCACCATTTCGCCCTCGACGAGTTCTTCCGCGCCGCCGGTATCGGCGACGGCGTCGTCCTCGGGGGCTGCTGCGCTCGCGGTGGACGTGGAGGTGCGGCCGCGCTTGTCGGTCTTGCTCACGCGGGCGCCCGCAGGACCATTCGAGGCCTGGGTGCTGGACCCCTTGCCGTCACTACCGGTGACGGCGATGTGCTCGTCGGCCTCGGGTTCGACCGCGGCTAGCTGGACCGGATCCTCCTCGTCGCCAAAGACTCCAATCAACACCAGGATCGTCACTCCAGCCCCAGCCACCAGCACCAGGACCCCCAGGACGACGATGGCGATCCAGAGGCCGGCCCGGCTCTTGGCGGGCTGTTCGCTCGGGGCGGGGCCTGCCACCGGGGTACCCGTCGGATAGGGCTGGCCAGGCATTGTTTGCCCCGAGTACCCGGTCCCGGGTGCCCCCGTGACGGGGGCACCTGCCGGCTGGGAAGGGTAGCCCGCGGCCGGCGCTCCGGTCGTCGGTTGCTGTTGGGGATATCCGGTTGGCTGCTGGGGATATCCAGTCTGCTGCTGGGGATATCCAGTCTGCTGCTGGGGATATCCAGTCTGCTGCTGGGGATATCCCGCGGCTGGTGCACCGGTGGGCGGCGGCGCCGCGCCGGGCGTCATCTGCTGAGGATAGGCCGTCTCTGCTGCAGCCCCAGGAGGTGGAGCCCCCGGCGGTACGCTGGCGGGATGCTGCATCGTGGCTTCCTGGCCGGGCTGGGACGGCATGGTTCCGGGAGGGACGCCTGGAACCGGCATCTGGGCCTGGGGCACGCCCGTGGGCACAGATCCCAACGACATGGTCGTTTCCGGGGGCTGGCCCGGCTGCCCGGGAGGGCCGGCGGCCCCGGGTTGAGGTGTGGGCTGCGGTGCACCCATGGAGGGCGGCTGGGACGGGGGCGGTGGCGCGAGATTGAACTCCGGCGTCTCCTGCTCGGCCGGCGCGTGGCTCTCCATCCAGCCCGCGAACCAGGACTCCAGCTGCTCGTTGCCCTCAAGGCCATCGTGGATGGCCTGGATGTCCTCCCGCATCTCGCCGGCGGATTGGTAGCGCATGGCAGGGTCTTGCTGGAACGCGCGCTCCAGCACCGGGAGCATCTCCGGCATCGTCCCGGAGACCTTCTCCATCATCTCGGAGATGTCGGCCCGGGCTACCTTCTGCAGCACCTGGTACAGCTGGGTCCCCTGGAAGGCGACCTCCCCGGTGATGGTCTCGGCGATGACCGAACCCATGCTGAACAGATCGGAGCGGCAGTCCAGGGGATCGCCGCGCACCTGCTCCGGGCTCATGTAGACCGGCGTGCCCTTGGTGACACTGGTGGTGGTCGTCCGGAACAGATTGGTCTCGGCCCGGGCGATGCCGAAATCCATGATCTTGATCGTGCCGCTCTTTTCCACCATCACGTTGGCAGGCTTGAGGTCGCGGTGGATGAGGTTCATGGGCTGGCCCTGCTCATCCACGGCGGTGTGGGCGTATTCCAGGCCGGCACACATCTGTAGCGCGATCTGGGCCAGCACGCGGCGGGGCAGCGGCCCCTCGGTGGCTACGGAGCGGAGGAGCTTGTCCAGGGTGTACCCGCCGACGAACTCCATCGCGATGTAGAAGATATCGTCTACCTGGTCGAACTCGTAGACCTCGACCACGTTCCTGTGCCGCAGGAAGCCGCCCAGCCGGGCCTCGTTGATGAGGGCCCGCACGAGTTTTTCTTCTTTGGCGACGTGGGGCAGGATCTGCTTGAGGGCCACCTCCTTGCGGAATCCCATCGGCCCGGAGCGCACCGCGCGGTAGACCCGAGCCATGCCGCCCTCGCCGAGAACCTCGAGCAGCTCATATTTGCCGAACTGGTGAACCTGCCCCGTCACGGTACTTGTCCCTCGATGTCAGAAACTCCCACGGAGTATATAGCAGGCTTTATGACAAGGGGCCCGTGATACGGTTCCCCTCAAACCGGCAGGGCCACGTGGGGCATGCGGCGACCCGGGGTTTCTACAACCACGACGATTGACGGTTGCCCACCGGCGAACTACGATCAAATCAGCTGGAATTTTCGATACTTCGATGAGTTTGTTGACCCTCTATCGCGACGGCCGAGAGTTCCCCCTGGAGCGCGTGGACACGCTGCGGGAGTTGCTCGACCGTCACCTGATCGAACCCACCGATTTGGTACGCCCCGGTGACGGGGGTGAGCCGCTCAGTGTGGCCGACCTTCTCGCCCGGGCCGAAGACGGGGGTGAGCCCCTGCCCAGTGAGCGGCAGCCCACCGGTGACGATCCCTGGAGCGCCTGGGACGACGCGGACGAGGTGCCCGTCGATGATCTGGTCAGCCAGTTGCTGGAGGGCGCGGCCTCGGAGCCTGGAGGCCGGGACGAGGCGCTCGCTCCGACGGCACCCGAGGCACCCACCTTCCCTTCCGGCGACGCGGTGGAGCCGGGCGGGCAACCGAGGGCGGGCCGGTACGTGCTCTCCGGGGACGGCGCCGCACCCGCACCGGCCGGCGTCACGCACGTCACACCGGAACCCGGGCCGCCTCCAGCATCGTCGCCGCCAGCATCGGCGCGGCCCGTCGTGACCCCATCCAGCACCCCCGAGGCGCCCGAGCCGGGTGCTGTGCCGCGTAGCTTTGTCGAGTATGTCCAGCAGCAGGGGAGCGTCGCCTCCAACCTGGAGCTGCACGAAGGGAGTACGAGGCTCGTGCCCGGTGGGCGGCGTCGGGTGCCGTTCGGTTTCTGGGCGCTGGTCATCGGGGCCGCGGTGGGGCTGGTGGCCTTCTCCTGGTACGGAGTCGTGCGCATCGGCGCGGAGAAGACCTATCCCAACGTGGCTGACGTGCGCGGCGACGGCGGCGCGCAGGGAACCACGGACCCGACGGTGGCCAGCCCTGGTGAACGCGACGGGGCCGCCTCTTCAACCGCTGGGACCGCCCGCCCCGAGGACCGTTATCGGGCCCAGATCCCCGTCGGGCTGCGGGCATTCCGTAACACCGAGGGCCTCAAGGACGCCCTGTTCACCGACATCATGAACTCCGGCGCTCCGGTGCGGACCATACGCCTGGAGGCCGTCGTCGTGGCGCCCGAAGCCCGCCCGGACCATCGCCGCCCCGAGGAGGTCAACGCCGAGATCCTGCTGGCGCCGAAGGATCAGGACGGCAGCGAGGAGGCCGTCGCCAAGACGGCGCTCGTGCTTGGCCACTATGTGGCCAAGGCTCACGTGCACTTCCAGGAGGTCGTGATCCAGACGCGGTTCGAGGGGGGCGTGGGGACGGCCTACCGGACCCGTGGCGACGGTGTGCGCGCGTTCTACGAACGGGAGACGGATCTTCTGGGTTTCATGAATTCCCTGGAGAGGATCCCCCAGGGAGATTACGTGATGAACGAAGAGACCGAATCCGAGTAGGCACCCCTTCCACGGCCCGCTGAATTTTCTCCAATCCACCCCTTTTTTCCCATGAGCAAGTTGTGGTAAAACTCGTCGGTTTTGGCGAAAAAGTGGTTCGTTCCGCTCCAAAATCGGCGTTTCCCTTGTAAATACGGGGTTATGCGAGGAATTGCTGCTTGTTTGAAATCGGCCTCTCGTGATAAAGAAGAACTGGACTTCACGCGAGTCAGGCGAAAAAGAGGCGTTTTTTTACCATGCGGATCCGGCGACTCGAATTGTGCGGTTTCAAATCGTTCAGCGAGCGTACGGTTTTTCAGTTCTCGGATCGCGTCTCCTGCGTGGTCGGCCCCAACGGTTGCGGCAAATCAAACGTCATCGATGCCATCCGCTGGTTGCTGGGCGAGCAGAACCCCCGCCTGCTGCGTGGCCAGGGCATGGAGGACGTCATCTTCGGTGGCACCAGCGCCCGCAAGGCCACCGGCCTGGCGGAGGCCACGCTGGTGCTGGACAACAGCGACGGCCGGTTCGGGGAGCGCTACAAGCACTTTTCAGAGATCGAGATCAGCCGGCGACTGTACCGGGACGGCGAGAGCGCTTATCTCCTCAACGGCACGCGCTGCCGGCTTCGCGACATCATCGATCTGTTCATGGATACGGGCGTGGGCGCGCGGGCGTGCTCGGTCATCGAGCAGGGCAAGGTCACCCATCTCATCAGCTCCAAGCCCGAACAGCGCCGCGTCCTCATCGAGGAAGCCGCCGGCATCGTCGGGTACAAGGCCCGCCGCCAAGAGGCCCAGCGTAGGCTGGAGGCCACCGAGCAGAACCTCCTGCGGGTGGGCGACCTGGTCGACGAGCTGAGGCGCCAGGCCAACGGTCTGCGCCGCCAGGCCAGCAAGGCCAACCGCTACCGCCGGCTACAGGCCCAGCGTAAAGAAAACGAGATCCTACTGGCCCTCGCCGAGACCAGGGATCGGACCGGTTCCTACCGCGACTGGATGGCCAAGCTCACCGACCTGCAAACCGCCCGGGACGAGATCCGCGAGCAGGAGCGGATGTTGCGTGTCGAGCTCGACGCCCAGCGCGAGCAGCTCCGCAACGCGGACTCGGCCGTCTCGGAGATCAAGGAGGCTCAGGCCCGGCTCCGCACGGAGATGCAGGGGCACGAGGGGCAGCGCGAATTTGCCGGGCGCGAGATCGCCCACCTGGAGGAGCGGCTCGTCGACCTGGAGCGAGAGACGGAGGACGCTCAGCAGCGCTCGTCGGTGCTGGCCGAACAGGAACGGGAACTCCGCAAGGAGACCGAGGAGCGGCAGCTGGAGATGGATGCCCGCTCGGTCGAGCAGGAAAAACGTAATCGCGCGGTGAGCGGATTTGCCCAGGCGCTGACCGAAAAACTGGGCCGCGTCGACGGGCTACGCCGGGACGGCACACGCCTGGACGGCGAGGTCGATCGGCTGCGGCTGGCGTTGGGCACCCTGGAACGCAAGGTGGCCAGCCACGGTGCGCGGACGGATATCCTCGAGAGGGAGCGTCAGGAGGCCGAGACCGTACTGCGCCGGGCCCGTGAAACGCAGGCGCGGGCGGAGAGCGAACTCAACGAACTCGACGCCGACGTGGCGATCGAGCGTGCCCATCAGGCAGAGGTCATCGCCGAGGTGGAGGTTCGGAACGAGGTGTGGGCCGGGATGATGGCCTCCCTCGAAGAGCTGGGTGGCATGATCCGGGAACGGGATGCCCGCCGCCAGTCGTTGGCGGAAGTGCTGGACCGTCGCGAGGGTTTCGGCCGGGGCGTGCAGGCGGTCATGAAGAAACAGTCCGCGGAGAATGGGACCAGCGGGATCCTGGGCACGGTCGCGGACATGATCGAGGTCCCGGCCCGCTACGAGCAGGCGGTGGAGGCGGCCCTCGGCCACTCGATCCAGTCCGTGCTCGTCGAAACCCAGGAGCACGGGCTGTCGGCGTTGAACTATCTCAAGGAACGCGACTCGGGGCGCACGAGCTTCGTGCCGTTGGGGCACCTGCGGCCCAAATCCGATGGCGGCGTCATCGGCAAGAACGGCATCCTGGCCGAGGCCTGCGATGTTGTGCAGGTCGCGGATGATTACCAGGAGGTGGCGGAACACCTGCTGGGGGACGTTGTCGTCGTCGAGGATCTACCGCAGGCGATGGACATCTGGCGAGCCAACGGTCACCGCAAGCGGCTGGTCACGATGGAAGGCGACGTCATCGACGCCAGCGGCGTCGTCACCGGGGGCGGCCAGCTCGACGGCGGAGTGCTGGGGCAGAAACGGGAGCTGCGCGACCTGGAAGCAGAGCTCGTCGACCTGCGGGGTGAGGAAGAAAAGGCGAACGTGGCCAAGGAGGAGATCTCCGCGGCCCTCCAGCAGCTCGAGGAGGATCGGCAGGCTACCCAGCAGCGGCTCCATCAGCTGGATGTGCGCCGAGCCCAGCTGGACAGCGAGCTCAAGACGAGTGTCCGCGAGCTCGGTGCCGCGTCGCGGAAGATGGCCGCTGTGGACGCCGAGGCCGACAAGGCAGCGGCCGTGTCCGGTAGCCTGGCCAAGGAGAGCAAGCAGGCGCGTGCCCGGCTGGCAGAGGTCGAAACCGAGCGGGGGCGGGTTGGAATTCAGCTCGAAGAGATCAGCGGTGAGGCCGACGAGTTACGCCGGCAGCGGGACGAACACCAGGGCAAGGCCTTCGAAGCAGAACTCGCCCTCGCGGATGCCAGGGGGCGGTTGTCAGGGGTGCGCGAGCGGCTGGAACAGATCGCCAGTACCAGTGCCGAGGTGCGTTCCCGCATGGAGCGCGAACACGAGGAGCGCAAGCGCATCCAGGCTCGCATCATCGAGCGGCGGCAGCTCGCCGCCGATTCGGAGCAGGGGGCCGAGCGGGCCGCCCGCGAGTTGGAGGAGAACGGCATCCTGGTCAACGAGGCGATCAAGCACCGCGAGGGCCTTGCCGAACAGGGCAAGCGGCTGGAATCGGGATTCGACGTGCTCCGGGAGAAGGTCGAAGGACTGGACGGGCAGCTGCACGAAGCGTCCACCCGGGTGACGACACTCAACGTTGAGCTCGAGCATCTGCGGGATGGCCTGATGCAGCAGTTCAGGCTGGACCTCAAGAAGATCTTCGGTCAGTTCGAGGAAGAGGGCGAGCTCGTGCTCACTGTGCGCGGGACGTTACCCAGGCCGCTGGGGGATGACGACGATGAATCCACCGGCGACGAAGAAGAGCCGCCGGTGGAGGCGGCGTCCGGCCAGGAGCTGGAGCGCCAGCTGGAGCCCGTCGATGGGATCCAGGTGACGTTCACATGGGAGCAGCTGCTGGACCAACAGGGGCTGGAGCAGCGTCGCCAGCAGCTGGACAAAGCCCGTCGGGACCTGGAGCGTATTGGCGAGATCAACATGAACGCGCCGGAGGCCTACGAAGAGGTCAAGGCCAAGCACGATTCGCTCAAGGACCAGATGGTGGACCTGCGCGAGTCCATGCAGCAGATCCGTCAAGGTATCCAGAAGCTCAACAAGACCAGCCGCGACCTGTTTGCAGACGCGTTCGAGCAGGTGGACGAGCACCTGCGGTCGCTCTATCCGCGGCTGAGCGGTGGTGGCAAGGCGTACCTGACGCTCACCAATCCGGATGACCTGCTGGAGACCGGTATCGAGGTCCACGTCCAGCCGCCGGGCAAGAAGCTCAAGGCCATGGGATTGCTCAGCGGCGGCGAGAAGGCGATGGCCGCGTTGGCGCTGGTCTTCTCCGTGTTCCTGTATCGTCCGTCGCCGTTTTGCTTGCTCGACGAGGTGGACGCCGAGCTGGACGAGGCGAACGTGCGGCGCTTCAACCAGCTACTCAAGGAGATGGGGGAGCTCACCCAGTTCATCGTCATCTCTCACAAGCGTCACACCATGGAAGAGGCGGATGTCCTGTTCGGTGTGACCATGGAGAAGCCCGGCATCTCCAAGCTCGTCACCGTCAAGCTCGAGGAAGCCCAGGAACTCACCACCTGACGGGCTGATCCTCGCGCTTCCCCGGAGTTCCCAGCCGGATTCGGTTCTTTTTATTGATTGGCGCGCGCGTGCGCGCGTAAGACTGCAGGCCGGGTGTGCCCCCTGGCATCGCCGTGGGATTTCCCCTATAAGTTGCTGCTTGTAGCGGCGAGGTAAACCCATGAACCAGCAGTTATGGATCGCGTTGATCGCCGGTGGCGTCGTGCTGGTGGCGGCGATCGGCGTCGGTGTTGCGATTCTCGTACGGCGGCGCCGGGCGCTGCCGCGTAAAGGCAAGGCAGACGCCCTCCCAGGCGTGTCTCTTCCAGCTCCGGGTGCCCCACCCCCAAAGGCGGAAGCCGAGGACTCGGAGAGCTTGCTGGTCCGCCTCAGGGCCGGTCTGTCCCGCACCAAGGGGCAGCTTGTCCACCGTCTGGACAAGATCTTTGCGTCGGGCCCCCTGAACGAGGAGTTGCTGGGAGAGCTCGAACAGGTGCTGATCACATCCGACGTGGGCGTGCGGACCTCGACGGAGCTGCTGGACGGCCTGCGGGCCAAGATGCGGCGTGGGGAGATGGAGGACACCGGGGCGCTGCGTCAGTTCCTGCGGGACTGGATGGAGGAGATCCTGGTGCGGCATGACCCCTCCATGGCTCAGGGGCAGGGGCCGCCCTTGGTGATCATGGTCGTCGGGGTCAACGGCTCGGGGAAGACCACCACCATCGGCAAGCTCGCCAGCCGGTATACACGGGAGGGCAAGACCGTCCTGCTGGCGGCGGCGGACACGTTCCGCGCGGCAGCCGCTGAGCAGCTGGAGATCTGGGGCGAACGGGCCGGCGCCGAGGTCGTCCGACGGGAGGAGGGGAGCGACCCCGCCTCCGTGGCGCACGATGCCCTGACGGCAGGGCTGGCCAGGGGTGTGGATGTGCTCATCGTCGATACCGCCGGGCGCCTCCACACCAAGGCTCCGTTGATGGAGGAACTCCAGAAGGTACACCGGGTCCTGGGCAAGAAGCTGGATGGTGCCCCCCACGAGACGCTACTGGTCATCGACGCCAACAACGGCCAGAACGCCATTGCCCAAGCGAAGACTTTTTCCGAGGCGGTGGGGATCTCCGGCATCGTGCTGACCAAGCTGGACGGCACCGCCAAGGGTGGAGTGATCGTCGGGATCTGTGGAGAACTGGGCATTCCCGTCAAACTGATCGGTATCGGCGAGCAGGTGGATGACTTGAGGGATTTCGTGGCGACCGACTTCGTCGCAGCCCTGTTCTCCGAGGACAAGGGTTCGTGATCGCTTGACACTCCTGAGTATCGCTCATAGACTGCTTTCCTTGAAGTTACGCGAAGTTAGGCCGGTTATCTCATCGGTTGACGGATAAACGACGCCGCCGATGCAGACTGAAATGCAGGCGGGTCAAAGGCTTCGCGGTCGAACGGGGATGTCATGCCGACCCGAACGATCGATATCACGATCCAGGGCAATCGCTACACGCTACGCAGCGATGAGTCGGAGGAGCACCTCGGACGGGTGGCAGAGGTCGTGGATCAGTCCTTTCACGAGGTCACCGGTGGGAAGGGGAGCTCCTCGTTCCACACCGCTATCCTCGCGGCCATGAACATCGCCAGCGATCTGGTCAAACTCGAACAACAACACGAGGACGTTCGGAAAGAAATTGACTCGAAGACCCGTTCCCTCATCGAACTCATCGATGAGCGCATGACGGTCTCGGGTCGTTATTAGATACCCGTCGCGCAGGCGAGAAATAGGCAGCGTGACGGCCCTCAGGGGAAGCAAGTTTGGATACACGGTGGTCACCGACCGCCGCGGACAATTACTGAACGGAAGAGTGGAGATTCCAGGTAAAACCAACCTCGAGAGGAGGAAATAGCTCGATACCCAGACGGACAAAGCAACGATCGGCCACGTCCGTGAGGAATCTTCTCTTTCACGCCGCTTCCCCTTCCGGGGCCCCGCCTGCGCGCCGAGATGCGTACGGTCGAATTGACGCCGTGCGCTGTTCCAACGAGAAAACAACGCGTTCTTCTGCCTGGGACGCGAGAGAGGTCGTTTGCCGTGGAATCCCTTGGGACGATTGCGGTGGCGGTGGCGGCGGCCCTTCTTGGCGGATTGGTAGCGTTTTTCATCGCGCTACGCTTGATCCGTCGAGAGAGTGCTACACGCATCGCCGAATTGAAAAGTAATCAAGAGCAGTTACTGGAAGAGGCTGGGGCGCGGATCGAAAAGGAGGCCGAGGCCCGGCAGGAAAAGGAAGTCCGGAAAATCCGGGACAAGCTAGAGAATGACCTGCGCAAAGAGCGGGTCGCCATTGAAGAACGCGGGAAGAGACTGGACCACAAGGAGGAAAAAGCCAACGCCCGCGACGATGAGATCAGACAGCGTGAACGAGACATCTCCAGGAGGGAGCAATCGTTCCGGGACCGGGAGAAGAGTTTCGAAAAGAAAGACGCAGCCCTCAACGCGCGCACCAACGAGCTGGACAACAAGCTCGAGGAGGTGGCGGAGATGTCCGCCGAGCAGGCGCGCGCTGAGTTGATGGAACGGATCGAGAAGGACGCGCAAACGGATATCGCGCGCCGACTCAAGATCTTCGAAGAGAATCTCAAAGAGGACGAAGAAAAGCGCGCCACCAAGGTCATCGCGACCGCTTTGCAGCGATACGCCGGTGATTACGTCTGCGAGAAGACGGTGTCAGTGGTCAACCTACCCAATGACGACATGAAGGGTCGCATCATCGGACGCGAAGGACGCAACATCCGCGCCCTGGAAGCGGCGACGGGGATCGACCTGATCATCGACGACACCCCCGAGGCGGTCATCCTCTCCGGGTACAACCCCATCCGCCGCGAGATTGCGCGCATCGCGCTGGAAGCGTTGATCCGGGACGGCCGCATTCATCCGTCCCGCATCGAGGAGCTGGTCCACAGGGCCGAGAAGGAGTTCAACAAGAAGCTCAAGGATGCTGGCGAGCAGGCGTGTTACGACGTCGGCATACAGGGCGTCCATCCTGAGATTGTCAAGCACATCGGCGCTCTCAAGTGGCGGACGAGCTATGGCCAGAACCAGTGGGTCCACTCCATCGAGGTCGCTCAGCTGGCCGGGATGATGGCATCGGAGATCGGTATCGATCAGAAGATGGCCAAGCGTGCGGGCCTGCTGCATGACATCGGCAAGGTGATGGACCAGACGGCGGAGGGATCGCACGCCCTGATCGGTGCGGAGTTCGCCAAGAAGCACGGTGAATCGGCGCGCGTGATCAATGCCATCGCGTCCCATCACGACGAGGTGGCCCAGACGACGCTGCTGGCCGCGCTCGTGCAAGCGGCGGATACCATCAGTGGTGGCCGGCCAGGAGCGCGCAGAGAGGTGCTGGAGAGCTACCTGCAGCGCCTGTCGGACCTGGAGCACATCAGCACCGGGTTCCCGGGTGTGGACAAGGCCTACGCCATCCAGGCGGGCCGTGAGGTGCGCGTCATCGTCTCCAATGGACGCATCAAGGACTCCGATGCGGTGATGCTCAGCCGGAACATCGCTCGCAAGATCGAAGAGGACCTATCCTACCCGGGCCAGATCAAGGTCACGGTCATCCGCGAGACCCGCGCGGTCGAGTACGCCCGCTAGCCCCCTCCCTTCCACAGCTCTCCCCGTTCCCATCGGATGGATCTCCCCAGGTGGGCTCCTACGCACGCACGCGGGGCACACACGCGCGCCGCGTCCCTACGAAACCTTCGAGTTGAGGCAGCCCAGGTGACTGGGGGGAGGAGTAAGAGGCGAAGAGGTCACGGAGGTGGAGGGGCGGAGGCCTGAGCGGAGGATGGTCAGGCGTCTCGGTGGACGAGGGGGCGGGATGTTTTTGAGAGCCCGGACAGATGATGAGCCGAAGCCGGATCTTGGCGATCCAGGGGGATCTGAGGGCAAAGCGGGGTTTCGGGGGGTCGCCCGGTAGTCCAACGGTCCCCGCGCAAACGCCCTAACGACGGGCCTTCGGGCCGGATCTGAAGAAAAGTTGAAAAAGACTGTTGACAGTCATGGGGCACAAGACTAGATTTCGTCCCCGCTGCGGCGCACTGAGTGAGCGGCGGCAACGGAAGACGGGTCTGAACATCTGACGGTTGGAAGTGATTCGGCTAGCAGATGGGACTTGGATAACATCGAGAACGATGGTATCCTCAAGGATTCGTGCCCAGTCGGTCTTTGAAAACGGAATAGCAAGTTACGTTTAATTCCTGGAGTTGGAATCTTATAGACCTCTCGGGTCTTCGGACTCGAGTGTTCAAATCTCTTGTTTTTAACTGGAGAGTTTGATCCTGGCTCAGAGCGAACGCAAGCGGCGTGCTTAACA
>CAZDDH010000007.1:0-16284 GCA_964504165.1 uncultured Rickettsiales bacterium
AAGAGGCGCCGCACCTTATATAAACCGCTCACTGGTTATGCAACCAGGGGGTTAACTATGAGTACGACTCCCATGGCCGGATGGTGACCCGAGAACTCCTGTTCGAGATCGGCTACGGCGACGAGATGCGAACCACCTATGAATACGATGCCAACGGATACCTGATCATCGAAGAATTGGATTATTGGAACAACGGCAGCATAGAAAAACACGTCGACTACACCAATGACGCCGATGGCCATGTGCTGGTCGAAGAGGTGCACAAAGATAGGTACTACGACGTCGATTCAGAAGAGCATTCCATCACCTACTACACCTACGACGGCCGAGGGAACCGGATCACGATGGAGCTCGACTGGGATCTGGATGGTGAAGTGGAGCGCCTTGAAGCGTACAGCTACGATGCCGATGATCACCTCGCGTTGATGGAGCGAGATGATTACCTAGATGGCGATATCGATTACCGTGATCACTACAGCTATGACGGGGATGGCAATCTGCTGGAACACTCCAACGACTACGGCGACGATGACGTCCAGAACCGAAGCACCTATGACTATGACGATGAGGGCCTTCTCGTGGCAACAAGACATTACGCCAAGAATGAGAACTTCAACTGGCTGATTACCCACTCCTACCGCAATGTCCAGTGTCGTTGATGGTCTGGTTCCGCGATGACAGGACCTGGGACCTGCCTGATCTTCAAACACCAATTCTTCCATCGTTGCGTTGACTGAAACGTCTGAATGAGCAGGCGATATACGACAATCAAATCCCTGGAACCGATGCCCTCGAAGCTCCGGTCAGGAAAGCACAAAAAACACAAATCGCGAAAAATCCCCTAGAATGCGATCCACCCTCTTTTACGGGCAGGGTTGTCCAACGAGGACAGGGGAGGATCACCATGATCGACATCGTTTCCATTCGCGCATTACTTCTTCGCCTGGCGGTTGCCGGGGGGATCGCCGCGGGGGCGTCTGCCTGCAGCGGATCGGATCCCGACGGCGTGTCCGACGACGACATGTCTGACGACGACGACATGACCGACGACGACGACATGACCGACGACGATGACGTGACCGACGACGATGACGTGACCGACGACGATGACGTGACCGACGGCGACCCGGGCAGTTGTCCGGGCCAACCCTCCTCGCCCACCGAGGGTACCCTCGCCGATCCGGTCTACTACAACTCCTTCGGCACCAACGGCGGCTATCGGGGATCTCCCCAGGTCGTGGACGCCAACGGAGATGGTCTGCTGGATATCATCGCCAGCGAATTCGACCACGTTTCCGTGTACGACCTCGGCGGCACCCTGCTTTGGCAAAACGGCATCACCGGCCGCAACTTTGCCGGGGCCGTGGTCGCAGATCTGGACGGGGACGGCACCCCCGAGGTCATCGCCGCGGACAACGGGGGCAACGTCTACGCCTGGACCCACGACGGCCAGAGCATCACCGGCTGGCCCGTCCAGGTGAGCCAGGCGGCGGGAATCCGCTCCCTGGCCGCCGCGGACGTGGACGACGACGGGGACGACGAGGTGGTGGTCTACTCCTCCCTCACCGATTCGCCCCCGCAGGCCGCCAACGTGAATATGTATCTGTACGACGGCGACGGCAGCATCCTGTCCGGATGGCCCCACTACGTGGACGGCGACCCGGCCACGGGCCACGCCTGTGACTGGTGCGGCGGCTACAACCAGAACCTGGCTGTGGGCCAATTCGACGATGACGGCACCATGGACGTGGTGTTCACTCAGGACCGCTACTCGATCTCCGTCTTCGATACCCTGGGGGGCACCCTGCCCGTCTCCACGGACTTCGACTGGTGCGGCGACGGAGCCCAGCTCCACTGGGGCGAGGTGCGCTCCTACGTGCCCTACAACGCCGAGTTCTCCACCATCTGCGACGACTTCGACGAGATTCTCGAGTTTTCCTATTCCCCCCCGACCATCGCCGACCTGGATCACGACGGCACCAAGGAGCTGTTGGTCGTGGCCAACTTGGAAGACGCGGATAACGTGGTGGGCTCCACCCTGGGCTCCGCCCTGGCCGTTTACGAGCACGACCGCAGCCACCGTGCCGGGTTCGCCCCCTACCTGACCTCCGGAGACACCCTGTACGCCAATGAAGGAGACTGGCACGAGATCAATCCCACCGCCGTCGCCGCCAACTTCACCGGGGACGCCGAGCTGGAAATCCTGGCCGCCCACCTGGACGGAACGGCCCGCTTGTATACCGCCTCTGGGGCCGAGCTGTGGAGCTTCACCTGGAGCACCGAGGACGAATGCCTGGCCACCGAGCCCCTCGTTGCCGATCTGGACGGGGACCGTGTGCCAGAAGCCCTCATCATCGCCGCCTGCGAGGGGGACGACCAGTCTGATCTCTATGTCCTGGCCGGCGAAGACGGTGACGTACGCCTGAGTTTCACTCTCCCCTTCGCCACCATCGCCGCCCCCCTGCTCCAAGACATCGACAGCGACGGTGAACTGGAGATCGTTTTCACCAGCGAAACTTGGAGCCCCTCCATCCACGTCTACGACTGGCCCGGCACCAACGATGATTGCATCATCTGGGGCCAGGGACGTGGCGATGCCAAGCACACCGGCGAGCTGAGATAGCCGTACTCCGTGTCACTCTGTGAGGGTGCCCGGGCACTTTTCCTTTTGTGGTCGAATGGGCCTATTCGGGTGGTATCCTCCACACCTTGGAGGCCACCATCATGCGCTCGAACTACTTCTGCTTTGCTGCTTTGCTCTCAGTCCTGTTCATTGTGGTCGGTTGCCCGACCGGTGAGGGCGGGGACGATGATGATGCCCCCGGGGATGATGACGACACCGGAGACGACGACACCGGAGACGACGACACGACCGCCGCTGCCGACGCCGACGGTGACGGCCATGACGAGACCGTGGACTGCGACGACAACGATCCGTTGAGCTACCCGGGCGCGGATGAACAATGTGACGGGGTGGACAACGACTGCGACGAGGTGGTTCCGGACGACGAGATCGACGATGACGGCGACGGGTTCGCCGAGTGCGAGGGCGACTGTGACGATGACGATGACGCCGTCCATCCGGACGCCGAGGAGGTCTGCGACCTCATCGACAACGACTGTGACGGCTCGTCCGATCCTTTTGACGAGACCGACGCGGATGGCGACGGAGACCCCGCTTGCAGCGACTGCGATGACGCCGACGAAGATCTGGAGACCTTCGACGCGGACGGCGACGGCTACTCCACCTGCGCAGGCGACTGCGACGACGGCGACGCAGCCCTGAATCTGGACGACTCCGATTCGGACGGATATTCCACCTGCGCAGGCGACTGCGACGACGGCTCCGCCGCCATCGCCCCGCACGCCATCGAGATCCCCGGCGATGGCACCGACGACAACTGCGACGGTCTGGACTATTGCGAAGACCTCAACTGCGATGGTTGGGCCGACCTGGTGTTCACGAACTTCAGGGACGATGCGACGAACTACGAGATCGACTCCTATGTGTACTGGGGAAGCGCGAGCGGGTACTCGGCAGCGGATCGCACACCGCTGCCGACCAACGGCGCCGCCGGGGCGTCCGTCGCCGATCTGAACGGCGACGGCTATCTGGAAATCGTCTTCTCCAATCACAAAGACAACGCCAGCTACCTGGTGGATTCGATCATCTACTGGGGCGGAGCCGCGGGGTTCTCCACCCAGGATTCGACCCCGCTGCCGACGACCGGCGCGTTCCGCAACGCGGTCGCGGACCTGGACGGTGACGGTTACCTGGAGATCGTCTTCACCAGCTACCACGACAACAACGATTACACCTTGGACTCGATCATCTACTGGGGCTCGGCGGCGGGCTTTTCTTCCAACGACCGAACGGATCTACCCACCATCGGAGCCCACGATCTGGCCATCGCTGGCCCCGGAGTCCCGGTGCTCAGCAGTATCGCTTGGTAGATGCCTCCGGGGACCTTCCCACTCTTCCCCTAGGGGCACCAAAGAGCCCGTCAGAGAAGCCCGCCTCCCCACTATGATGGCCCCGCACAGCGCGAGGGAGGCATGACAGGAGCCCGGCAACTCATGGTCACGGCGTTCGTCGCCGTCACGCTCGCAATCGCGTCGCCGTCGAGTGCTTCTGGAGCCCTTCCCACTCCAGAACAGGGCGAAGAGCTGATCACGGCTGGTCTGGTCGTGCAAGGTATCGGCATCGGGCTGAACGTGGCGGCTCTCATCGAGAGCGGAACGACGAACTCCGGTGTGTTCACCGTGGGTACGATTCCGTACCACATCGCCTCGATCCCATTCGCTACGATCAGCGTCGCCGGATTCGCCGCGTACCACAATGGCCCTGGCCGGAACGGTTGGCTTCACGGAGCGGGTCGTGGACTGCTCGAGGGAGCGGCCTATGCCGGTCTGATCGTCGGGCTGCGGGTTCTCAAGAGGCTCGTCCACGACTCGTGGTGTAGTCGCATGAAGGATCAGGGGAACAGCGACGCCTGTTTTGAAGACCTGACGTTCCTCTACGACATGGCGGTGATCATTCCGCATGGCATCGTCTCGTTGAGTATGCTCACGGTAGGCCTGATTACCCTCGCCAGGGCGGATAGGGACCTGGGCCCTGGTGGCACCGTGACGGGTATGGATCTGGTGCTGACACCGTTGCCCGGTGGGCTCGCGGTGGCTGGCCGGTATCGAGGCCCCAGCAGGTCGCGGCTCCATTGATATCCAGGGCACAGGTGTGGCTCCTTCCGCCCGTGACGGCAAGATAGGTCCCTTCGGGCACCTGGAGCTGGCCGAACTCGTCCTGGCCCCAGCAGGTGATCGCCCCGTCATCGCTCAGCCCGCAGGTGTGCCTGTCACCGGCCGTCACCTGGACGAAGTGGCCCCTCCACTCGCCGCACTGCCCGTGGCTGACTCGACGTATGAAGCCCTTCCACCGGTCTCGGGACGGAGCACAGCCCCAGCAGAAGATGGTCCCGTCGCCTCCCAGGCCGCACGTGTGGTAGCGGCCCACCGCAAAGCCGGTCCAGGTGTCGTCCGTTTCAGCGGCTTGCGGAGCCGTCTGGCCGTCCTCGTCAGCCCCTACGACCCCAGGCACAAACAAGAGGGCAAGGTCCACGGTCAGCAGGGTGATGGTACTGGGTGTGCTGACGGCCACGGTATGCCGAGATTCCCCCATGGGCTGAAGATCCTGTATCCCATCGAACGTTCCTCACGGGGTAACGTTCCGCTGCTTACTCGTGCGGCGGGTAGGGGAGGGCATTTTCATCGCCGTGGCTCGGGGCGCTTCCTTGGCCTGCTTCACAACCGCTTCCACCTGGGCTTTCCGCTCCGGATCGTCGTTGCAGCAGAAGTAGTACATCTCGAAGAAGGCGGCGTCTTGTTCGAGGCGCTCGAGTTTCCTGGGCCTCTTCCCGGCTAGCCAATCGTCGAGGGCTGGCTCGAACCGGGTGAAACCGATCTCGGGTGCGCGCGCTTCGATCTGATCGGCGAGGTCGGCGTCATACCGATAGAAGCGCCACTGGCGCCTTTTCTTGTGTGCTCCGATATCGACCGCGGTGGTCTTGCGCCAGCGCTTGGGGTGGTACTTCTTGGCGCGAATGATCTGGACGCCACGTTGGTCCAGGTAGTCCTGGGGGGGCGACTTCTCGTGGCCCGGTTTGCGACGCTTTGTGATCTCGGTCCGTGCCACCAGGTGGTCGGTGAGGCCGCGGAGATCGACGAGCTCCAGGTCCGAGTAGTAGCCGACCATCCCGATGCCGCCCGTCGCGATCACCGGCTCGATCCCTCTGTGCTCGAGGTAGGCGCCCAGATTGTTGCCGCCCCGCCAGCTGTGATGATCGACTTTGACGCGTGGGAACCACTGTTCGACGCGATAGTTGCCCGACTCGTCGCCCAGGTACCACGAGCTGTTGTTTTGGCCCACCTGGACGATGCGGACCCCTCCCAGTGTGGCGACCAGTACCCCCGCCAGGACGGCCCCTTTCCAGACGCGCGCTGCCTCGAATCGGGTGATACCGCGCCAGGCAAGCAAGAGCCATAGCGGCAGCGTCACGAGATAGAAGCGGCCATACATGAAATCACCGCCGACCTTGGCGACATAGACGTTGTACAGCGGCAGGGCGACCAGCGCGAAGATCGTCAGGGTGCGGTGCGCGCGCGAGGCGTTGCGATGGAAGAAGCCCAACAATGCGATGGGAATGATGAGCCACAGGTGGGCTCCCAGCACAAAGGACAGGGCATAGATGCCGCCCTGGCTAAAATAGGCCAGGCTGGCAGACTTGGCATAGTAGGTGTTGGGTAGGAGCTCACCGTAATAGTGTAGCTTCCAGGCCAGATACACCGCATAGGGCACGAATGTGGCCGCGTACTTACCCAGGTTGGCCAGGGCCTCGGTGGACACCCGAAACGAAGGCCAGTCCGTCACTCGCGAGGGGAGCCCCTCCAGCAGTAGGCAGAATCCCCCAGCGATATAAAAAAGGGAGTGGTCGGGACGGCACAGGGTCGCCGCGATGAACCACAACCCGGCCCTGGCGGCCCGCATCCGTCCCTTACCAAACAGCAGGGACTGGAGACCAAGCAGCGTGCACAGGGTGGCGAAGGCGGTCTCCAGCCCGGACGTCGCGTATTCGGTCGTGGTGTTCTGCAGCGCGAAGAGCACGGTGGCGAGCGGGAGCCCCGCACCGAACAATCCCCGCTCCATCCTCGCGAACACCAGCACGCAACCCACGTAGGAGGCCAGGCAACCGACCAGCGCCACGAGCGGCAGCTCCAGCCGGCTGATCCACGCCGCCGCCGCGACGAGCATCACCCACAGGAAGTTGGTGTAACCCTCGACACGTTCCCCGGGATTCCACACCAGGCCATGCCCGTCGAGCAGGTTGCGGGCATAGCGCAAAGAGATATAGGCATCGTCGAACAGAGACGCCTTTTGGATCGCCAGCCACAGGCCGGTCAGCACCACGGCGGCGACGAGGGCACGGCCAGCCCATCTGACGGCTGGCGTTTGATTTGGATACCCGGGCTGCTTCAGGGTTCTGTGCAGGAAAAAGGCTGCGGCTCCTATAAAAAACAGCAGGACGATGAAGAGGCTCTCTTCGGCCACCAGTTCGTGGTAGCGGACCAACATCTCCCGCACCCATTCTTTGCGCATGGTGCCTCGGATGGGCGTCCGGTCATCGACAGGAGCGCGACGCGAACCACGGTCGCCTGCCTCTTGTTCAAGGACCTCGGCCCAGAGCTAGGGTTTGTTGTGCCCGATTCACCTCCGGAAGTAGCAAGAGGCGTGCCGCCTCTGGGGGCCGAGTGGGTCTTTCCCCGCAGGGGCACGGATTCGCCCGCATGCTGGGGCTGGATCCCATGGGATGATCCACAGCACAGGGAGGGAGAGATGCCGATACGTAATCTGATGGTCTTGCTCGTCTTTGCGAACCTTCTGGTGGGCTGCCCCAATGCCGATCCTGAAGACGACGATGTTCTGGCGGATGACGACACCGCGGACGATGACGACGCGGCCGACGATGACAGCGAGGCCGGCGACGACGACGAGGAGTTCGGCCGGGGAGCTGGCTGGGATTGCTCTGCGGCCTTCGATTCACAGGGCGCGCTACACATCGGCTACCGCCATCAGGGGCACGGCCAGCTGCGCCATGCCTCGAATGCCTCGGGCGGCTGGATCCTGGAGGTGGTCGAGGGCCTACAGGGGCGCATGGATGGCGGTGTGCAATTCGGCCAGCACACGGCGACCGTGATCGGTGAAGGCGACGCGGTTCACATCGCCCACGTGGCGAGCGATGAGGGATTGGAACCATGCTTGCGCCACTCGACCAACGAGGCCGGCGGCTGGGTGTCCGAGGAATTGTTGTGTTCTGAACAGGTGGGTGCGCCGGCCCTGGCGCCGGCACCGTCGGGGGCGTTGCAGCTATGGGCTCCCCACGCCACCGGTGGCGACTCTGGTCTGGCCCGATTCACCCGGGAAGAGGGGGAAGGGGAATGGAACCGGCAGGACGTGAACGCGACGGCGTTGTTTGGTGAATTCACCGGATTGTCTCTCGGGCAAGCAGCAGACGGGAACTGGCACGTGGCTCATGGCAGCTCGACATGGATCGAGGATGAACAGAGCCCCGAAGTGTCCCTGTTCTACACCGCGAACATCGAGGCAGAGCCCGATACCGGATTGGCCGACCAACCCGGATACGGCTGCTGGGGTCCACCTCTGGACGTGGCAAGTACGGTCATCGGGCTCGACGCCAGCAATCACGTTCATATCGTCTACGTGGTGGCCGAGTGGGGCGACAACTACGACTCGCACCGGCTGAACCACGCACAAGGATGGCAAGACAACTGGGCGTCTTCACTGATCGATTGCGATGAAGGGCACTACGAGGATGACGGGATGCAAATCGTACTGGGCCCCCATGCCATGGCCCTCGATGACGACGGCAGGCTGCATGTCGCCTATGTCGAGGACTCGGTGGAATTCCCGGACTCGGAGTTGATGTACGCCACGAACGCGACGGGACAGTGGACCACCGAGCGGGTCGACTGGATCGGGAGCTTGAGTCAGGATGCGGCCATCGTCCTGGACCCCGCCGAGGGCGTTCATATCGTGTACAACGACTATGATTATCCCCCCAGCAACACCGGGGTACTACGCCATGCGACGAACGCGACCGGTGAGTGGTCGTTCGAGGTCGTGGATAACTGAGGCCGTCCGTGGGGTTGGAGAGGGGCCCGAAACTTTCTCCTCGGTCACCGAACCCCGTGGCAGGTCCAGTCGCTGTTGGATCATCCAGCGTCAAACAAGCTCTCGAGATGTTCCTGGTAACGCGCGAGATCCTCTTGGACAGCCGGGGCCTTCAGCACATCGTGGCAGGCGAAGCTCGGCAGGGGGGCCATGGCGAAGAACTGGAACGTTTTGTGTAACCACATGAATGGGCCATCCACGCCCCGGCCTTCGAAGAACTGGCTCGGATCTTCGAACGCTTCGAGGGGGGCATTCCAGGTGGTGGAGATCAGGTACTTCTTGCCTGCCATCAGCCCTCCAGAACCATATTTCTTGTTCGGGTCCGAACGGGTGCGGCCGTCGTCGCGGCAGAGCACCTCGCCGATCCCGGCGGTGTAGACCTCGTCGATGTACTTCTTGAGCAACCATGGGGCGCTCATCCAGTAGGCGGGCGACTGGACGATCACGGCATCGGCCCGGCGGTATTTTTCGAGCTCTTCGGCCACGTCATAGCCCGCCTCGACGATCGTCGTCGTGACCTCGTGGCCTTTCTTGCTCAGTACCTCTACCGCCTTTTCGACCAGGGTTTGGTTCAGCCTTCCTTCGGCAAATCCTTCGTAGCGCTGGTGTCCATTGATCATCAATATCTGGCTCATGGGGACCTCCATTGTGTGAGCCAAATCCTAGCTACCCATCGGCGCGGCGCGTTATCCCGTTCCTCTGGGATGTTTGCCTATTCCTGTGTAGCCGACGATAAATGATAAATCGTCAAGCTCCGGGGACAATTCGGGCCGCCCCCGGGCTACTCCACCGCCACCACCGGGACCATCCAGTGGTCGTGGGCCTGGCGGACCTCTGCGAGGGCGTAGGGGACCGGGAATTCAAAGAGCGGTCCGTCCACGACGATCGTGTGGAACTCGCCGTTCTCGCCGCAGGCGTCCCAGCCGATGCGCTCGGCTTCGGCGATGAATGCCTGGTCGAACTCCCGGCCCAGCCAGCGGCGCATCTCTTCGCCGCGGACGCTGACGACGATGGCCTTGAATCCAGTGCGGAGAAACTCGTCGACCAAGCCCAGGCGCCCCTCTGCCCACAGGGGAAGTAGGGCGTTCATCCCAGCCTTCGCACACGCCTGCTCCTCCCAGTCGCGGTGGGGCTGGAGGTCGATGTCCCCGAACACGGCGCCGGTGAGGCCCTCTCCTTGCAGGGCGCTGAGCTTGGATATGAAGGCCTCCTCGTAGCCGTCCCAGCTGGCAGCTCCGAAAACCAGCTCCTTGCCCAGGGAGCGGGCTTGGGCCGCCAGCACGTCCCGCGAGATGCCGTGGGACCGGCTCACTTCACCCGACTCGTGGAGCATGGTCAGCAGGGTCGTGACCTCCATGCCCATACCGAGGGCCCGGTGCAACGCGAGGCAAGAGTCCTTCCCACCACTCCAGGAACAGACTGCGGGCATCCTTCGTGACCTCCAAGGTTTTGGGCTGGGCGTCGGCTAGTACCGATATACACGGTCCTCGGCGGGCTTGGGCAAGGTTCCACGGCGCTCAGACCACGCTCGAGGCTGCCCAACCGTGCAGGGCTGTGTAGACTCCCCCCATGCCAGCCAAACACATCGAGGTTTTCAAGACACCTGCCGGTCAGCGGCAGATCGCCGAGTGGTGGGACCGGGAACACGAGCGGTTCACGGCCCCCAACCAGCTGCAGACGGTGAGCACCGATCTGGGAACGACCACGGTGCTGTCGGCGGGGGAGCCCGGCGAGTATCCAGCCGTGTTGTTGTACAACGGGACCAACTTCTGTTCGGTGTGCTACCGCGGGCTCATCGAGGCGCTGGCCGCGCACACGCAGGTGTTCGTGGCGGATCTGGTGGGGCAGCCGGGGCGCACGGTGACGGACCGGCCACCGTTCAAGGACCGGCAGGCCTACGGGGACTGGGCGGAGGCGGTGCTGGATCAGCTGCCGGTGGAGCGGGTGGTGGTGGCGGGGCACTCGCTGGGGGGCTGGGTGGCGCTGGTGACGGCGGCGAGCTGCCCCGAGCGCGTGGCGGGGGTGGCGCTGCTCAACAACGCCGGGCTGATGAAGCTGAAGATCCCCGGATACTCGTTGATCCCTTCGATGGCCTGGCTGCTGCTGCCCAGCGAGGCCCGCAGTGAGCGGTTGCTGGGATTGATGTCGGAGCCGGGCCGGCCGGTCGAGGGGCCCCTCATCGAGTGGATGACGCTGGTGGCCAGGCATGTGCGTTCGTCGCTGGCACCGCCACCGTTACCGGACGAGATCCTGGAACGGGTGGAGACACCGGTGCTGCTGGTGGCGGGGGAGAAGGACCTGTTTTTACCCGGGGAGGAGTTGGGGGCGGTGGCCCAGGAGCGGTTGCCCACGTTGCACAAGCAGGTGGTTGTGCCTGGGGCGGGCCACAGCTTGCCTCACGATCGGCCGGGCCTGGTCGCCGACGCGATGCTGGATTTCCTGGCGGCGATACGGAGCTGAAGCTGAAGGCGAGCTAGTACCTCAATCCACCATGAGGATCCCGCTGACCATCGAGCGGCCGATTCCTGTGACGGATGAACCATCGGCCAGGCTCGTCTCCGTTCTCTCGTAACACTCGATCATCGGGATGAGGGCCATCGGGTTTCCATAGGAGCTGGTGAAGGAGGCCGGGCCTGCACGTTGATCCCCAGCAGCTTGTTCGTCGCCCTCACAGCGTAGGCGGCGTGCACTGGCCCTGGGAGTTCGAACCCCAGCAGGTCAGTGCGTTGGCGAGGTCGAGGCCGCAGGTGTGGTCGTGGCCGCCGCCCAGGTCCCGCAACCGTGTCTGTGGTGGAGCGGACTGGCCAGCCCCTTCGGCGCCCCAGCAGGTGGGGTAGCCCAGGTCGTCGAGCATGCACGCGCTGTCCGCGCCGAGCTCGATCAGGATGGCGTCTGTGGTGGGTGGCTCGATGTCCCCGAGCAAGCTTTCACCCCAACACGCGATCGAGCCGTCATCGCGCAATCCGCAGGCGAACCGCTCGCCTGTACTCACCTGGGTGAAGAGCCCCGTCGGGGCGTCTGTGGAGCCCATGCTGTTGTCACCCCAACACTGGATGGTTCCTTCCGTGGCCAGGGCGCAGCTGTGGTAGTAGCCGGCTGTGGCCTGTTCGAAGGCACCCGACTGGAACGTGGCCTGGCCGAAGTCGTTGACTCCCCAGCAATTGATCGCGCCATCGACGAGCACGCCACAGGTGTAGTCGAAGCCAGCGGCCACCTGGGTGTACGTCCCCTCCGGCGCGTCACAACTGCCCCCGTGACATCGCCCCCAGCACAGAATGCTCCCGTCCGGGCGGATGCCGCACACGTGGTGTTTGCCTGCGCCGAGGCCGACGAAGGTCTCGCCGGCAGGGACGTCGGTCTGTCCGTCGCTGTTGTCTCCCCAGCAGGTCATGGTGCCCTGGCAATCCAGGGCGCAGCTGAAATCTCGACCCGAGTCCACCGCGACGAAGATGGGCTCGTCGGTCTGTCCGTCGCAGTCGTTGTCGATGCCGTCGTGGCAGACCTCCTCGGCGATAGGGCTGAGGTCGACGTCGTCGTCGTCGCAGTCCCCTTCGCAAGGCGAGAAGCCGTCGTAGTCCGCGTCGAACTCATTGGGATCCACCAGCTGGTCACAGTCGTTGTCGAGGGCGTTGTCGCAGACCGGGTCCGCGCCGGGGTACACGGCGGCGTCGGTGTCATCGCAGTCCTCGCTCGCGGGGAAGCCATCGCCGTCCCCGTCGTCGGTCCCGCTGTCCCCCGTCTGGTCGTCGTCCGCGTCCGGGTCATCCTCGACCATTCCCTGGCAAGCGATGACCGCGGTGATCGCAGCCAAGAGTATCCCCATCGGTGTTCCCCGCCTCATGTGCTTCCTCCTCGCTGACGGAGTTTATGAGGCCGATGGGGCTCCGGCGAGCACCAGGACAGGGGCGAGTCGGCGCGTTGTCGCCGCGCCGCGCATGACAACGCGCTCGTCGGGCCGATCGACAGCCGTGTTGCCATCGCTCTGGTGGGTGTCTTGCGTGCATTGGCGATCCACGTCTTCGGGCGGATCGGGAACGGGATTACTGTTCGGCGCTACCCCGATCGTAGCTGGCACCCGCCACCGGCCAGTCCGCGTAAAACGGCGAGATGTCCATGCCACTGTCTATTGCCGGGGAGCCGGAGGCCGGGAAAAAACCGAACCCCGTGGCGCTGAAGAACTCGGGATCGACGAACAGGTCATTGGCCCCCGCCGCGCCGCCTTGCTGGGAGGCGAACTGGGGATTCATGCAGGCCTGGGCGGAGGGGTCGTCGCCGCAGTCGGTGCCCTGGCCGGCGTTGGCGCTGAGGATGTTGTAGTCGTGCTCGGCGCCCGGGGTGGTGGTGCCGGCGACGACGTTGGCCCAGGCGATGTTGTTGTAAAACGAGATGCCCTGGCCGGTGAGGGCCTCCATGCTCTGGAAGCCGGGGCCGGTGTTGCACGCCGATACGTTGTTCACCGCCGCTCCCTGCGCGTCGTCGGTGAAGCCGATCCCCGAGTCGTGGTTCCAAAACGAGTGGTTGCCCGCGATGGTGCAATGGGCTGTGCCGAAATCCGAGCCGGCGCAGGTGAGGCCTTGCCGAGCGTTGCTGAACGACGTGTTGTGGAGCATCTCCACGTAGCTGTCGTCCATCACAAAACCTTCCGCTTCACCGGCGTAGATGTTGCGCACGCCGATGCCCGTCGTGTGCGAGTCGAAGACCAGGTTCTGGCGCACTATGACCGGATCGTCGGGCAGGCCGACGCCGTCGAGCGACAGGCCTCCCTGGTTGTCCTCGTCGACGCCGTCCCAGCCGTTGTCGAAGACGATGTTGCGGCCGATCATGGCCTGGGTCCGCTCGTCGATGTGGTTGCAGTTGGCGGGATCTTCGGCGCAGTCGTCGGCGGGCTGGAGATACCCTTGATGGGTGGCGATACCGGTCCAGGCGTTGTCGTAGACGATGTTGAGATCGATGCAGGTCTTGGCCCCGTGGCGGGTGCCGATGCCCGGCGATTGATGGGTTTCGAGTTCCTCGGGGACGGCATTCCAGAAGGACTCGTTGCCCATCATCACGGCGCACGAATAGTGGTTGTTACCCAGGCCCAGGCCGTTGTTCTGGTACGAGATGTTGCCGTAGATCAGCGGCACCGGCCGGTACTCTACATTGGTGTGGCGGTAGTCGTCGTTGCTGAAGGTCTCCTGCTCCAGCGACGGATCGAACTCGCACTCCGGTGTGACCGGCGTGGTCTCGACGAAGCTGGCGTGCACCCCGGCCCCGGTGGAGCCATTGTTGTAGATGATGTTGTAGCGGATGATGGGCGACCCGCCACGGCACTGCAGGGTGTGGCCGTGGCCCGGGATGGTGTGATCCTGCTCGGGCATCAGGCGCACGGAGAAGCCATCGAAGATGGTGTTGCGGGTGGTGCCGGCCTTGAAATCGACCATCGGCCGCCGGTTGCCACAGCCCGCATTGGGGGCGGTGGGATCGTCGTGGATGTGCTCGATCTGTCCACCGAGCTCGGGGCCCTCGTCGTATCCACCACCTTGCAAGATGGTCCGCGTGGCGCGTTTGTGGACCTTCATGAAGGTCTGGCGGGTGTCCACGACCGTGCGCTCGCCCGTGTCGTAGTACTCCAGCAGATCGATCCTCTCCGCGGTGTAATTCACCATCTCGTCGCCGTCTTCGGCGGTGCCGTCTTCGTTCCAGGTATCCGAGGAGATCTGGACGTCCTTGCCGTCGATGACCAGGTACTCCTGGTAGGTGCCCGGGCGCACGATGATGTGGTCACAATGGTCGGCGTCGTCGATAGCGGCCTGGATGGTGCCGTAGAGCGCGTCGAAGTCCCCGCCCTGCCAGCGTGGATCGCTGTCGCCGTCTTTGCTGACCAGCAGGTCGCGGCGGCCGGTGACGTGCTCGCACAGTTTGCGGCTGTCGATGGACTCCTCCAGCGCGGCGATGCAGTCCTCGTAGGGGGGGATGATCCAATCGGGTGGCGCCTGGTACCGCTCGTCGGCGAAGGGGTCGTCGTTGGCCAGGCCCACGGTGGGATAGGCGTCGCCGCAGTACTGGGCCACCTGCCCGTCGGCGCCCTCGGCCGAGTCCACCGCGTCGAAGAGGGGGGCCATGCCGTCCCAGTCCTCGCCGCACATCTCCAGCTCGGGCGGCGGATAGGTGTCGTCGTCATCGCCGTTGTCGTCGTCGTCGTCGTCGTCGTCCGGGTTCGAGGGGTCGTCCGGATCCGCGTCCTTGCACCCCCCCGATAGGCCCAGGAACACCGTTGCAGTTAGCAAGACGAGCCACGACTGCGCATACACGGGTAACTTTTGTGTTCGTACCATTGCGTCCTCCGATAGGCGAAATACGCCGGTCTAGTAGGGAGTGATTTGTGAACAGTTCGAGGTGCTTCCCCGGGTCACCTCTGTCGAATCGAAAGCAGGATCTGTTCGGCTTCCGCGCGGCGGGGAGGATCGGTCAGGGTCAGGTACCGCTCCCCGACCCGCAGCGCCTCATCGTGGCGCTCGAGCGCGGTGAGCAGCTCGAGCCTCACGAACAGGATCTCCGCGGCGATGGCGTCATCCCCCCGATCCGCTCCGACCGCGACGTCCAGGGCCTCCTCCATGCGCCCCTGGGACTGCAACTCCCGGGCTCGCTGGAGGGCGACGGCGGGGCCGGCCGGCCAGCAGCGGATGGTCTCGTCGGTGCCTAGGACCCGGACCTCGCCGTGCTCACAGGTGACCGAGACCCGGCCGTGGAACACCAGCACCTCGGTCGTCGTGCCGTCGCGGACGACGCGGAACCCGGTGCCGATGACCGCGATCCGAGCCTCGTCTGTGGTCACGACCAGCTGGGTGCCCCGGCCCGGTTCGACCTCCACATCCAGTTCCCCCGATTCCCAGCGGATCACGGGGGCGGAAGCGGTGCCGGCGAGTGCCCCCGCGCCCAGATAGCTCAGGGCGACCCCCTCGTGGGCCGTGAGGTCTGTTTTATGGACGGAATCGAGGAATCGGGTCGCTTCGGTTGGAGCGGACGGCGGTTCGCGGCCCAGATCGGCAAGCGCCGCGTCCTGCGGCGCGTCGAGGGGCAGCTCGTCCGCGGCCGTCTCCGCCGGGATCCTCGATGACGGCGGGATCTGGGAGTCTTCTGTAGAGGCCTGGAGTGCGCCGGAATCCACCGGTTCCGGTCGCGGATCGGGCGTCTGAACGGATCCCTCGGAGTGGGCCCGCTCCGCCGGCACCGGGGTGGCGGTGCCCGCGTCGGCGGAGGGTGGCAGCTCTCCCGAGCCCTGGGTATCCGGCAGCCAGTGCACGGTGAGGATGACGGCCAGCACCACGCCGGCCACCGCCGCCACCGCCAGCCCGATCCGTGGCTCGAGCCGGCTGGGCCGGGCCTCCGGCGCCCTGTTCAGTCGCTTCAAGACCCTCTCGGTGGCCCCGGCCACCGGATCCGGGATGCCCCCCAACGCTCGCGGGTCATACCCCTCGACGTGCTGGTTGGCGCCCCGCCTCTGCTGGACCCGCGCGCCGGCCTCGTCGCTCGCGCGGGTCGCCGCTTCCGCCGCGCGC
>CAZDDH010000007.1:16294-77562 GCA_964504165.1 uncultured Rickettsiales bacterium
GGGTCCTCCCCCGGGGCGGTGGGGGGGGGCCCCCCGCGTGTGCTGGCCCGGCGGGCGGGGGGGGGCGGGGGGGGGGCTCGCCTCTTCCGCCGCGCTCATCGCGGTGTGGTAGCGCTCGTGGGTCATATCAGGCGCTCCGCCGCGAACAGATCCTGGGCCAACTTGCGCCGGTTTGCCTCGGACGCGAACCGGCGCCTGGCCAGCCGCAGCCGGCTCTTGACGGTACCCAGCGGGACACCAGCGACCTCGGCGACCTCACCGGACGAGCGCCCTTCCATGTCACACAGGACCAGCACCTCGCGCTGGGACTCGGGGAGGGCGTCGAGGATCTGCAGGACCTGCTTGGCCCGCCGGCCCGCGTTGAGCTTGGCCAGCGCGGAGGGCGACGGCTCGACAGGCTCGGGGTGGCGACCGGCGAACCAACGCCGGAACCAGCTCTTGCGGCGGTGGTTGCGCAGCACGTTGCGCGTCACGCCGAACAGCCAGCCGCGGAAACGGGAGGGATCCTCGATGTGGTGGATCTTGCGCACCATGATCAGCATCACGTCGTGGGCCGCGTCCTCGGGATCGACGTGGAACTCCCCCAGCCGTGCGCACCATTGCAGCACCGCGGGCAGGGCGGCGGCGGCGACGTGCTGCAACGCCCCGTCGTCGCCTTCGATGGCGGCGGCGAGGACGTCCGGCGATAGGGAATCGAGTGCCATGGTTTCCATATCAATCCTGTCGCCTCTGCACAGAACGGATCACTTTTTTTGGAGCGGGGCTGAGTGCTCAAAGGGTGGGAGCGGGGCGTGGGGACGCGGGCGGGGACAGCTGGACGCGCACTCCGAACACTCCGCCCACCTGCACCGGGGCGCCCGGGCTGGAGCCGGTGTCCACGGCCGGGGAGAGGCGGAGCTGGGCCAGCGGCTGGATCCGGACGACCGCACCGGCGGCAAATCCCAGGCCGACGGTGAGCTGGACGATGGGGTTGGCCACGGTCTGCAGCTCGGTGGAGCCGAAGCGTCCCCTGGCGATGTCCACCCCCCCGCAGAGCCCGATGACCGGGGACACGCGTGTTCCCCGGTCCCACGAGGCGCCTGCCAGGATGGCGGCCTCCCATGGCTGGCCGGACGCCGCGGCGGAAGGCCCGCCGCCGGGGAAGACCAGCCCGCCCTGGAGCTCCAGCTGCATGCCGCGGGGCAGGATCACTCCCCCCAGGAGGTCCAGGGAGAACCCGGCGCCCACCGTATTGCGTACGGCCAACGCCGGAGTCAGGGCGATGCGGGGCCTCACCTGGATCGTGGCCCTGACGGGGGTGGGGGCGACGGCATCATCGAGGGCCTCGGTGATGTCCACCACCGGTTCCCCAGCGCCGGGAGCCAGGTGGGGCTCCAGCGCGGGCCTGAGCAGGCTCACCGCGAGGATCGAGATGTCGTAGCGGGACTCGTCGGACAGGGGACGTTCGACCGGGGCGCTGCGGATCTGTCCGTGGACATCCTCGGCCTCGACGGTCCACTTCGTATCCTTCGACGCGATGCGGATCGTGCCGTGAGGGTCACCTTGGGTCTGGGCCGAGCGGGCGATCAGATCTTCCCACAGCGCCCGGGACTCCCCCGCCGGCAGCTCCACCGCGATGCCTGTCCCAGGGGACGATTCGACGGCCGGCTGCCCACCCGGTGTGCCCTCGGCGAGGGACCGCACGGGGAGCGACAACAACGGGAGCATCAGCAGCGGGAGCAAGGTTCGCACGACGCTAGAGTATCGGAGGTCCGTACCGAAACAAGGCAAAAAAAAAGGGTGAGGCCCCCCGATTTCTTGCCCGACGGGCCGGTCTCTTTGGCTTGATTTTCTCCCCCTGATCGTCCGAGATAGGCCCATGCCGCCGGAACATGCCCGCTCCCGCCTCCATCCGATCCTGTTCGGGATGGAGCTCGTCGTCTTCGGGCTGCTGGCCCTGCTGGTCGGTAGCTTCCTGATCGCCACCTTGGGCCACGGGTTCCCGGCCCGGAGCCGGGCGCTGGCCTTCGAGGCCCTGGAGCTGGTGTGCGCGCTCGGACTGGTCGGTGGAGCGGGATGGGGATTGCGCGAGAGTCTGGGTGCGCCGTTGTCCCGGGAGCGCCTTGGCCGGCTACAAAACGGCCTGGCCTGGCTGGCCTCGTTGCCGTGGCTGGCGTTCGTGATCCTGGGCACGATGGTCGGCCCCGCCGTGGGCATCACCGAAGGATCGGTGTCCGCGGCCTTGCTGGGTGTGGCCCTGGCAAGCCCCACGGCGATCCCGTTGCTGGGGTGGTGGCTGTGCGGCCGCGGCTCCGGTTCCTCGACCACCGCCGGCCTTGCCGTGGGCACGATCTACATGGTCCCGGCCACCGTATCGTTCCTGTTCATGGCCATCGCTGCTGCGGCTGGCTTTGCGGCATGAGGGGAGGTGCCTGCGTGGGTCATCAGGATCCGCAGGTCCGCGGAGCCCGCCCTGTATTCCGGCGCCCCGGGTGACCACTCAATGCCAGATCGGCTCCGTGGAGATGACCACGTCATCCACAACCAGCAGCTCGTCCGTGGTGGCGGCCCAGGTCTCGTCCGAGCCTCCGAAGAAGGTGGAGATGTACAGGGCGTCGATGGCGAAGGTGCCGACGTCCCGGAAGCGGAGCCCCTCGGCGGTGAGGGCGAGCTCGCCGTCGAACCAGCCCTCGATGAGGCCGTCGTGGTCGCCGGGAGTGTTCATCACCACGCGGTGCTCGACGGAGTGCCAGCTGCCCGGGGTGAAATAGCGCGCACCGCCGACGTCCCAGCCGAAGTCGTCGCCCCAGGTCTCGGCCTGGTCCGGGTGGTAGACGTACTGCACCACCTCGCCGTCGGGACGCCACATCATCCGCGCGCTCCAGCCGTCGGTGCCGTCCGGCGCGTCGCCACCGGTGTTGGCCTCGCCGCCGATCAGGCCCGGGATCTTGCCGCCGCGGACGAAGTCGAACCCGTCGCCGAACTTGAGGCGGTAGGCCAGGTATAGCTCGTCGTAGGACGCTCCCAGCTCCAGGCGCCACTGGGCACCCCCCTCGGACGGGCCCACCGAGCCCTCGGGATAGTGAATACGCAAGGAGCGGCCGGCGTAGGCCTCGGCTCCGTCGATGACCTCGACCCGGCCCTCGGAGACGCCGTTGTCCCACGGCGGCTCCCACCAGTCCTCGTCCAGCTGCTCGGTGGTGTAGGTCCCCAGCGGCGAGTCGTCGAAGTCCTGGGTGAAGAGGACGGCCGCGTCATCGTCGTCGGCCGTGTCGTCGTCGGTCGTGTCGTCGTCGTCGGTGTCGTCGTCCGCGATGTCGTCGTCCCCGGCGGTGTCGTCGTCGCCCACGTCATCATCGGCGTCATCGTCGGCGCCGCAACCCGCGCCCAGGAGCGCGGCGAGCAACAACATGATCCACAGGGCCTGAAGGGGCGTTTGGTTCATCGGTTGAGTCCCTCCCACAGGTTGGTTCGCCGGCCGATCCTACTACAACCCCGATCCGTTCCCCCGGCGCCCGGAGCCGCTGCAATTTACGCTGCCGCCCGGATCATTCGCCGTGCGGGCGATGATCTCGTCCTGCACCGCCTCGCTGAGGTCGGTGAAGCGGGCGGAATAGCCGGAGACCCGCACGATCAGGTTGGGGAAGGCCCCGGGATCGGCCTTGGCGCGGCGCAGGGTCTCGGCGTCCAGGACGTTGACCTGGGCTTGCATCCCCCCCCGCTCGAAGTAGACGCCCATCAGCGTGTGCAACCGGGCCCGCCCCTCGTCGCCGTGGAGCAGCTCGGGCTGGAACTTGATGTTGAAGTTGATGCCGTTGGGGAACCGGGAAAAATCCAGCCGGTTCATCGAGTTGATCACGGCGGTGGGGCCCTCCCGGTCCCGGCCGTTGCCCGGCGCGATCCCGGCGGCGTAGGGCTCACCCCGCCGGCGCCCGTTGGGCAGCGCCCCCGTCGTGCGGCCAAAGAGCTCGTGGGTGGTGACCGAATAGAGGGCGGCGACATAGCGGCCGCCGCGGGTCGAGGTGCCCAGGGCCTCCACCTCGTCGGCGAACTCGTGGGCCACGGTGGCCGTCCAGTGGTCCGCCGCCTTTTCGTCATTGCCGAAGCCCACCGTGCTGCGCAGCCGCGCCCGCAGGGCGTCGTCGTCGAGGTTGCCCTTGAGGCCGGCGACCAGCTCCTCGAGGCTGAGGCGTGCATCGGTGAACACGTGGCGCTCGATGGCACACAGGGCGTCGCCGACGTCCGAGATGCCGACGCCCTGGATGCCCGAGCGGTTGTACACGGCGCCACCCTCGGTGGCACAGCGGCCCGCCTCCAAGCAGCCTTCGAGCAGGGCGCTGGACAGGGGAAGCGGGTGGTGGACGGCGTTGGCCTGCTCCACCGCCTGGAGGTCGGCGTGTAGCGCCCGCAGCTGGTGCCGCAGCTGGGCGGTGAAGGCGTCGGTGACGTCCTCCATGGCCGTCATGCGGGAGGCTGGCGGCGTCTTGGCGCCGGTTCGGCGGGCGCTGCCGAAACGCCGCCCCTGGTTGAGGGCCAGCTCCAGCACCGCGGGGGTGTTGAACAGCGCCGCGTCCGTCGAGGCGAAGCTCTTGCCCTGGCACGAGGGCTCCACGCAACCGATGGGCGCATAATCCCGGGCGTCCTCCGCCGTGTGCCCGTACGCCATCAACGTCGGCACGATCACGTCGTCGTTGTACAGCGCCGGCGTGTTGGCACCCCCGGCCAGCATGCCGTAAATGCGTTCCAGGTAGTCCGCCGGCGATCCCGCGTGGATTCGTGCCTGGAAGTTGGGCTGGCGCAGGCCCAGTTCGTCCATGATCTCCAGGAAGATGAAGCTCAGCTCGTTGACCGCGTCGCGGCCCTTCCGGTCCACGCCGCCGACGACCAGCGTCTGGTAGCTGGGCAGCCCGCTGTTGGCCTCGTTGATCAGCTTCGCGAAGACCGGCACCGTCTCGCTCAGCTTGATGCACAAGCAGGCCAGCAGCTCCTTGGCCCCCTCCCGGGTGAGCCGGCCGGCCTCCACGTCGGCCCGATAGAACGGCCACAGCAGCTGATCCATCCGGCCGGGGCAGATCGACACCTCCAGCCCCTCGTTGACGATGGCGATCTGGGCCAGCAGCACCGCCTGCAGCGCCTCGTGGAGCGTGCGGGCGCCGTGGCGCGGGACCCGCGCGCACACCTGGGCGATCTGCTCCAGCTCGGCCCTGCGGGCGCGGTCCTCCTCGGCCTGGGCCAGCCGCCGGGCCTGCTCGGCGTACCGCTCGCCGAACGCCGCCAGCCCTTCGCAGACGATGACGGTCGCCTCATAGAACGCGTGGCGCTCGGAGCCGGGCTCGTGGCCCCCTTGCCGCTCCCGGGCCTCGGCGCAGATGGCGTCGGTCCCGGCGGCGACCAGGCGCCCGTAGTCGGGCACGAAGTGGCCGATGCCGCCGATCTCGTTGATGATCCAGTCGCGGGATCGCAGCGACTCGACGAGGAACCGAACCTTCTGAAGTGGCGAGCGGTGGGTCTGATAGACCAGGGTACGGCTGGCCCAAAAGGGGATCACGCGGCGCAGCTGCCGCACGTCATGCGGGGAGATCTGTAGCGGGCCCGACGGGCGCGTGGGGAACGTCTGGAGCTCGAGGAGGCTGGCGATCCCGTGAGCTTCCGGAGCGATGAAGCCCCCGACGCGGTGGGACGTGTAATTCCCCACCAATAGCTCATGGCCGTGGATGCGGATCGTCTTGTGGGCCAGCAGCCACGCCATCGAGCGGGCCATGCGGATGCAGGCGGGGGCTTTGCGGTTGTCGCGCTGCCGGAAGGCCTCGGTGTACAGCAGGGTGCGCTCGGGGCAGATCGTCGGGGTCGCCTCGAGGAGGTCGTGGACGAGGTGCTCGATGCGAGTGCTGGGCAATGTGGGCTCCGTTCCCGTGCGGCAACGAGCCTATTATCGGTCATGCGGGCCCAAATGCTGGGGTGCTTCTTTGGGGAGTTACACAGGGCTTCCTTGGCCGCGACGGCGATCGTGATCGGATCGGCGACCCCAATTGGGAAGTGGATCCCCGCCTCCGTTACTCACAGACCAACGACACATCTACCTCGGCTTCGTTGTCGCTCTCGTCGCACTCCTTGGAGGCTTCGTCGTGGTCCACGACCCCCCATACGCGCACGTAGGCCAGGAGCTCGGGCGCCTCGAAGACGAAGCTGTAGGCAGAGGTCAGCGTGCCGGCTTGCAGGGACGCGCCGAGGGGCACCGAGCCCAGCAGCTCTCGCTGACCTTCGGCGGTCTCGCCCACGATGGCCAGCGTGGTGTCTCCGCCCACCTGGATCAGCCCCTCGTTGGCCACCTGGACGAGGATCTCGACGGGATCGCCACACGCCTCCTGGCACGCCTCGTAGGCCACGGGGAACAGGTTCGCAGCACCCTGGGGTAGGTGACACCCCGGCGCCCCTTGCCGGAAGTTGTTGTACGTGGGCCAGTTGGCCGCGGCGGGCGCCGGTACCGTCAGATCATCGTCGATGTTGGTGATGTACCAGGCCTGCTGGTTCCACACGGTGCGCGCACTCACCCACTCGTCGTTGAGGTCGCCCACGACGTAGATCCCGGTGGCGGGTTCGTAGGTAGAGACGTTGGGCACCACGATCTCCGCTTTGCCGTCTCCGTCGACGTCGGCGATGACCGGGTACTCGTTCGCCGTGCCGGAGCCGTGCTCCTGGCCCTGGTAGATCACCTCTCCCGACGCGCCATCGTAGACCCACAGATCGTATTCGTCGGCGTAGACCACCTCGGCTGCGCCGTCACCATCAAAATCGAACACCGACGAGCCGGTGGAGTTGGAGCTTTCGTCGGTGATGGGGGCGTCCCACACCACGGTGCCATCGGTCTCGTACACGGTGTAGTCGTACTGGCCAGCGACCGCGATCTCCGGCTGACCGTCGCCGTCGAAATCGGCGATGGTGGGGGGGCCACCCCACCCTCCGCCATTCACCGGCCATTCGTGGATCAGGGCGCAGTCGTCCTCGAAGGTCCGGATGTAGTTGTTGCCCGAGACCACGATTTCGCCACGGCCGTCGCCGTCCAGATCGGCGGCGGCGGGGTATCCGTCGGCGTACCCTGTGGTGCACACCACGAGGCCGTCGGGGGTGTAGATCTCACCCCCCGCGATCACCTCCATGATCCCGTCTCCATCGAGATCCTGGCCAAAGGAGTGGTAGCCGCTGTTGACGTACCCCTCGTTGTAGCCGGCGCTTGCGCCCCCAGCCCCACGCAGCGAGCCGTCGGCGCCGTCGAGGATGAGATCGCCGAACACCACCTCCGGCCAGCCGTCGGCGTCCAGATCATGGATCGCAGGGTGGTTGGAGCGGCACAGCACCGTCGGGCTGGTGAGGACCCATTCCAGGCTTCCGTCGGCGTTGTAGGCCGCCGCGAAGCAGCTGTTGGCCCGGGTGACGGTGGTGACGATCTCGGGCACGCCGTCGTTGTCGAGGTCGCCCAGCGCCACCCCCGAGTAGCGGTACGGGCTGTAGTCGTAGCCATCGTATGGGGCCTCCCACGTACTGCTGTGCACGGCGCTGCCGTCGCCGGAGACCACGCGCAGCACGGCGTCGAAACCCTGGCCCCAGAACCACGACACGAAGACGATGTCGGGCGTGTCGGCCTGATCGACCTGGCCGTCGCCGTTGTCATCGGTGAGCTGCCCGACCATGGGCGTGGAGCCCGCCTGCATGTAGTCCGGGTAGTCCTCGAAGGTGGGCATCGACCACTCCACCACGGGTTCGAACGAGGAGACGGTGGGGACGTACGTGCACGTTTCATCGATGGTCACGGATCCCTCGATGGGAGGATCGTCGCAATGCGTCGGATCGGGTTCTTCGGTGTCGTCATCGTCGTCGGGGGCCACGTCATCGTCGTCGTTGCCCGCGGTATCATCATCGTCCGAGCCATCCATCTCAGGACAGCCCATCAGGGCCAGCATCGCGCCGCATAGAACCCAGCCAAGTGTTCGAACCATGTGCATCGGTTGCCTCCATTCGAACGGGTAGTTCCGCCAAGAGGCCTTTTGTTCGCAATAATCGGCTCACCACTCGAGGAGCCCGGCCTTCCACACCGGTACCATGTGGGCGGCGCGCTCCGCGGCGCGAGCTTGTGGCCCCTCCCGTGGCCCGCTAATCCGGAGCTGTGCTACCGTCGCAAACGGGGACCTTTGCCCCGGAATGGAGGACCCGTCATGTGCCCAAGGAACCCGCGGAGATGGGCCTGGTTGGTTGCCATCGCGGTGCTCGCAGCGCCGGGGAATTTAGCTGCAACGGAGTGCACCAACTACTGGGATGAGCACCCCGAGTGGGTCTTCTGCCACGACTTCGAGGAACCCGATTCCGACGACTTCGACCAGTACTGGGACGACGTCTACGGTGCGCCGGATCGCGTGTTCCTCATCGACGAGAGCCCCCCGGGGATCGGCGGTGAGCACGCCATGCGGACCCAGGCGATCAACGACGGGGACGAGGAGCTGAGCAGCGGCACCAGCAGCGGCCCCAAGAAGTTCTTCGGCGCCACGGTGGATTGGGACGCCCTGTACTACCGCAAGTACGTGCGTTTCAACGAGGAGTTCGCTCAGGGGAACTTCATGCACCTGGGGGGGCTGAGCGCCTGCGCCGAGGAGGACTACCCCTGGGAGTGCATGGGGCATGCGGGTGAACGGCCGGCCGGGGACGACCGGTTCTCGTCCAACCTGGAACCCTGGTCCGACTACCAATCGCAGCCGTTCCCCGGCCGCTGGGGTTTTTACAGCTACTACCACGAGATGTACATGGACTGCGGGCACCCCACCGAGGACGACTGCTGGGGTGACATGTTCGCTCCGGACGAAGACCACCTGATCAGCCGCGGCGACTGGCACGTGCTGGAGATGATGATCCAGCCCAATACCCCGGGGGCCACGGACGGCTACCAGACGTTCTGGGCCGACGGCGAGAAGGTCTACACCTCACCGATGATCAACTGGCGGACGACGGACGCGCTGCGGATCAACAAGGCCGGCGTCTACCTGTACGTCCACAACGTGCCTGCCCACACGAGCTGCATCTTCGACGTGGACAACGTGGTGTTCAGCACCAGCTACATCGGCCCGGCCCCGTGCCTCGACGAGGTGGAGCTGTCCGCCCCGTGCCTCTGCGGCGGCGACCCCGATCCCGAGGATGGGACCCATGTCCACTCGTCGGGCTACTGTTGCGACGGGACATGGAACGACCAGCCCTGTGGGAGCGGCGACGACGACGACGCGTCGGATGACGACGCTGCGGACGACGACGACGATGACGATGGGGATGGCGACGGCGGGGCCGGGGGCTGCTCGTGCCAGGCCGCGGCCGGCCCCAGCGTCTGGCTGCCGGGGATCGGCGCGCTCGTCTTTGCGCTGTCCATGCTCCGGTTCCGCCGGTTTATTGGATCACCGGACCCTCACTCCTCCACGTAGTCACGCCCCCGGACCCGGTCCACGCGGCACAGCAGCGTCTCGTCCTGGGGCGGCGTGCCCACGTCTGGCCAGCTGGACGTGGTCCAGTGGTTGAAGCGCAGGTTCACCGGGCCCACCGGGACCGCCACGTCGAGGCGGGCGATCTCGTCGCCGTCGATGGCGAAGGCCACGTCTTGTTCGGTCCACGTCACGGTGTAGTCGTGGTACTCGTCCAGCAAGAAGCCCGGGTCCGGATCCCACCAGACCAGCTGGCGGGTGGGCCCGTCCTCGTAGCCGTCCTCGGGCTGCCACTGGGCATAGGTGCCCACCAGGACCCGGCCGTCGAGGATCTCGAAGTCGATCTCGTTGGTCAGCGTCTCGCCCTGGCCGTTGGTCTCGTGGTGGTAGAAGAAGAAGGCGCACACCGTGCCGGGCTGGCCGGGGCCGGCCACGGTCGCCGTCCAGGTGCCGTGATGGAACGCCATCCGCGAGCCGACCTCGGCCCCCTCCCACTGCTCACCGCTCCAGTCGTGGCTCAGACGAAGCTCGCCGTCGCTGGCCTGGGCGTGGTCGGCCACCAGCTGGGTGTCCCCCAGCTGCCACCCGGCCAGCTCCCACCGCGCCAGGTCCAGCTCGTCGAAGGGTTCGTCGAAGGTCCACTGGGATCCGGCGCTGTCGTCGTCGTCCGCGGCATCGTCGTCGTCCGCGGCATCGTCGTCGTCCACGGCGTCGTCGTCCGCGTGGTCCGACACATCGTCGTCGTCAACGGCCGGGCAGCCGGCCAGGAGCATCGTGGCGGCGAGTATCGAGAGATAGTGGTACCGCATGGTTTCCCCTCCGGTCTTCCGCAGGGTAGCAGCCACCGATCCGCAGGATGGCTCATTTTCGCCAAATGTCTGGCCACTTCGGGAGGCGCCCACGGGCACCTGGACACAGGCGAGCGGGCCGTGATGGAATCCGGGGATGGAAAACAACGCCGTGAGCTGGCTGCTGTACGCGGGTGTCGCCGTCGCCTTTGTCGGGGTGCTCGTCTACCTGGCGATCCACGTCGTTGGGCTCATCCGGGTCATCCGTTCCCACGATCCGGTACCCATCTCCAAGCTCTCCCTGGCCGCCTGGATCGTCAGTTTTGCCGGGGGATTCATGGGGCCGCTGGTCATCTTGATGAACCTGGCCGCCCTGGTGATGGGGGTCGTGGCGCTCTTCCGGGACGTGTCCGAGCGTTCGAAGATCTGTGCTCAGACCGCCGTCGCAGCGGCCGTGACGATCCTGTTGATGACCTTGGGCATGCTGGCGTTCATCATCCCTACCCTGTAACCGAATGCGGGGATCGGCCCGTTCAGTTCTCGCCCCATTCGATCTCCAGCTCCTCTTCGGTGCCGTCCGAACGCCGGATCACCACCACCTCCACGATGGCCTGGCCGCGGGCCTGGCGCTCGATGCGGACGATCTGGACGGCGCCGTCGTCGATGAGCAGATCGTCGCCGGTGACTGCGGCCGGGGGGACGACCAGCACTCGCCGGCCATGGCGGACCCGCCACAGGGTGGCGTGCCGGTTCTTCTTTTTAGGAGGGGCCTTGTGGGCGCGTTTGGCTGGCTTCTTGTGCTTCTTGGCGGCGTGGGAATGCGGCCCTCGCCCCGGATGGGCCTCGGCGGTGAGCGGGAGTGACAGTGAGAACAGGCCCAGCAAGGTGAACAGGACCACGAGGTGCAGGCGGCGATGGATTCGTTGGCTGTTTGGACTCATCATTTCCTCCGGTTTTGGGGTTGTTGTGGTGGAACGACGCAAGGTCCAGGCCAAGTGGGGATGGATGGCGGATAAAATTGTAAAAGACAGTGATTACAATGGCTTAGGTGGCTACTTATGTGGTGCGCCCTGTGGTGGGATGGCAGCCGGCATGCAGAATCTGCAGTCCAGTCGTGCAGGATCCGCCTGCGTCTGCGCGTCGCCTCGGCGCGGGGGCTGGTGAAGGAACCCGATTAACCCGTTTCCCACGGGCGTGGTCTGAACCATACTGAGGGTGCGCATGGTGAGGGTACGGCAGCGGTCTGGGGTGATGCGATATGCGATCCATGGTTTTGATACTCTTGGCGATGACGGCACTTCTGTGTGTGTCGTGTGCCGAACCCGAGGGTGAGGTCGACGTCATCCCCGGCGACGACGACGACGACGTCCCCTACTACTCCGACGAGCTGTTCGACCCGGACCACGTCGTCGAGGTGGAGATCACCATCGATGATGCGGACGCCCAGGCGCTGGCGCACGAGACGACGTCGATCCTCGCCCTGATCATGGGGGAGGACTGCCTGGACCATCCGCTGGGCACGACCTACACCTGGTTCCCGTGCGACGTGACCGTCGATGGCGTGACGATGGAGGACGTGGGCATCCGCAAGAAGGGGCTGATCGGGTCGCTGAGCACCACCAAGCCGGGGCTCAAGCTCAAGTTCGACAAGTACGTCGAGGGCCAGACGCTGGAGGGGGTGGAGCGCTTGACCCTCAACAACAGCGTCTCCGATCCTTCGCTGGTACGGCAGTGCCTGGGCTACCAGCTGTTTGCAGACGCCGGCCTCGCTTCCCCGCGTTGCAACTTCGCCCACGTCACCGCTAACGGCGACGACCTGGGGGTCTACGTCAACGTCGAGCCGGCCAAGAAACGCTTCTTGCGCCGCACCTACGGCGACGAGGACGGCGATCTGTACGAGGGCACGCTGAGCGACCTCCGCGAGGGCTGGGTGCGCACCTTCGAGCCCAAGACCTCCGACACCGACCCGGATCACGGCCCGATCTACGATGCGGTCGATGCACAGGCGGTGCCGGATGACGAGCTCATCGACTCCCTGGAGCCGGTACTGGACGTGGACGCCTTCCTGACGTTCTGGGCCATGGAGGTGCTCGTCGCCCACCTGGACGGCTACGCCGGCAACACCAACAACTACTTCGTCTACCGGGATCCGGACACCGATCAGATCACCTTCATCCCGTGGGGCATCGATTCCATTTTCCACGACGTCGAGGTCTGGGGGTTCGACACGGGTGAGGCCGTCATGGCCAACGGCAACCTGGCCAACCGCTTCTTCTTCCACGACGAGCTGCGGCCCATGTACGAGGAGCGTCTGCTGGAGCTGCTGGACGAGGTGTGGGACGAGGGCGCGCTGCTGGACGAGATCGACCGCATGTTGGCGTTGGTGGAGCCGTTTGCACACGACGATCCCTACATGGACGATTACCTCGTGATGTTGCGCGATTTTATCGAGAATCGGCGCGCCGCCATCGAGGATTCCATCGCCGGGGGCCTGGCCTGGGATCTGCCGCAGTCGGAGTCCCCCTGCGTCGAGCCGGTGGGCGACATGGAGGTCACCTTCGACACGGACTGGGATTCCCTGGGCGACCCCGACCCCCTCAACTACGGCTACGGCACCCTCGAAGGCACCTGGGATGACACACCGATCCCGATGGTCACCGGCGGCGCCATCGCCGGTGAGTACTCGGGCCAGGCCGCCATCGCCATGGTCGGCATGGCCACGCAGACCGTGGCGGCCGAAGGGGTGGTGGTGTTCGACATGCCGTCCGTCACCCCTGGCAGCTACGCCCTGGAGATGGGCCTGCGGGTGGGCCACTACATGACCCTGGACACCCAGACCCAGCAGGATTTCGTGCTCCAGGCCTACATCGGCGACGGCGAGCTGGTGCTCGAGGAGGCGGCCACCACTCCGGGGGCGCCGATCCGCGGATCGTTCAGCGGGCAGCTGCTGGTGCCGGTGGCGGGGTTGTAGGGGGAACTCACCAGCGGCGGGAATGCCCGGCGAACTCCCCGTGGACGCCGACGGCGAGTCCTACCTTGCCGTTGGGGAGGTTCCCGAACAGGGGGGTGACGGCGGCCATGAAGCCGATGCTGCTTGCCAGCGCAGCGTCGATGACGGTCCGGTCGTGGGCGAGGTAGCCTCCAAAAATGGGCCCGATGGCGAAGAATGACGGATCGCGGGTGTCGCGCCTGTAGGTGGACGCATACCCCGGCCCATAGTGCAGCGCTAGCCCGAACACCGGCCCTCCGATGACCTCCTCGCGGCGGTACTCGGGCGGCTGGTCCCATGAGCTGGTGGTGGTGCGGAACAGCAAGGCGACGTGGGGCTCGAACTGGAGCATGCGGTACGCCACGCCCAGGAAGATGGGCCGGAAGAGCGGCACGTGGATCCGCAACGTGTTGACCAGGTCCAGCGGGGCATCGACGTAGAACGCCAGGTCCACCGTGGGCCCGGCCTTCAGCCCTGCGGGCGAACCGGCGGACATGCGCACGTTGTCGGCTCGGATCCCGATGGTGAGGGCCAGGCCGTAGACCGTGGCCGGCTCGGCGGGCTCGTCAGCCAAGGCCCGCGGGACGAGGCACAGCGTGAGCAACAGCGCGAACAAGAGCAATGCGGTCTGCGGTCTGTATATCGACGTCACGGTGGTCCTCCGGAGCCAGGGGTTCGCGGGTTGCTGTCTGTGGTGATCAAGAAATATGCCAAAGGATGGTGTCTCCAGGGTCGCTGGAGCGTACGACAAACGGCCTTTTCTCTTTTCTTTTTCGGATATAATTGCCAGATACGCGAGAAGAGGGGGACCCCGTGCGCAACCATTGGGCGATTGCTTCGATAGGCTTCGCCCTCGGGGTGTGTGGGTGCCCAGCACCCGAAGAGACCCCCGTCCCGTCCCCACGCATATCGGTGGATCCGATGATCCTCGAGTTCGGGCAGCTCGAACAGGAAACCACCGCCACGGAGCAGCTGACCGTGTCCAATACCGGGGATACGGAACTCCAGGTGACGGAGACGCGCCTGGACGGACTGTCCGGTGTTTTTAGCATCGACCTGGCCCCGATGACCTTCACCGTTGCGGCTGGGGAGTCGCGGACCATCGGCGTGACCTATACGCCCGAGGCTGGCGGGGGCGAGCACGGAGAGGTGATCTTCTTCCACAACGACGAGGATCGGCCCAACATCTACGTCGCCTTGCACGGCGGCGGGATGGTACCGGGCATCGAGCTGAGCGAGTCGGCCGTCGAATTCACTGACGTCGGGGTCGGCTGTGAGGCATCGGCGGAGATCGTGATCCGCAATGTCGGGCCCACAACGCTGATCCTCGAGAACGTGGTCATTTCTTCCACCAGTGACGAGTTCATCGTGGATGACGTGGGGCTGGATGGCGCCGTGCTGCACACCGGCGACGAGTTGACGGCTCTGGTGGTTTACGCACCGCAGGACGAGGTCCCGGACAGTGCTGAATTCCTCGTGTACAGCAACGATCCGGCGATGCCCCTGGCGGCATCCGAGGTCACGGGATCCGCTGTGCTGACGCCGGCCACCGAAGATGAGTTCTTGCAGGGATCCACCGTACCCGAGGCCGATATCCTATGGGTCGTGGACAACACCTGTTCCATGACCGACTACACCGCGGACTATGCTGCCGACGCTGCGGTGTTCATCGAAGAACTCGATGCCCGGGGCGTGGACTATCACATCGCCGTGATTCCGACGGACGGCCCCGATTTCACCGGGCCCGTGCCGATCATCACGCCCGCCACGCCCGACCCGGCAGCGGTTTTCACGTCCGCCATATCGTTGGGCACCGACGGCGGTACGCCCCTGGGATTGAAATACGGCACAGAAGCGTTGTCGTCGCCGTACACGGATCCCGGCGGTCCTCACGACGGCTTCCTCCGCGACGAGGCTTTTCTTCACGTGATCTTCTTCAGCGCCAGTTTGGACAACTCGCCGGTCCAGGTTACCGACTACGTGAACATCTTCTGGGGGCTCAAGGCCGATGCGGACGACGTCGGCCTCAGCTGTATCGTCGAGCCGGCATCCGGCCAGCGGTATGAACAGGCGGCAACCCTTGCAGGTGGATTCGAGTCGGACATCACAACTGTGAACATACCCTTCGTACTGGAATACCTGGCGCACTGGTCCCACCACCCTCCGAGGTTCTTCGAGTTGAGCCAACTGCCGTTGGAGGAGACGATCGAGGTGCAGCTGAATCAGGTTCCAATCACGGAGGGTTGGGACTACGACGATTTTGAAAATGCCGTGAGATTCGATCTGGACCAGATCCCCGACGAAGGGGACACGATCACCATCCTTTACAACCCGGCGGTCTGTAGTTGAACGGCGGGCCCTGGCCTACTCCTGGCCCTTCCCCTGCAACACCTCGATCTCCAACTCCAGATCCGCAAGCGGATAGGCCGTACAAGGGTGGATGTAGCCGTAGGTGCGGTCCGCCTGGCGCAGCGGCACCCACGAGGGGATGAACACGTCGCCGGAGCGCAGGTGGGTGCGGCAGCCGCCGCAGGTCCCACAGCGGCACAGGGAGCGCACGGGGATGCCGGCCCGTTCGAGGGAGGCCATCAGGGTCGCCGCCGAGAGCCCCCCCAGGCCCGCGCCAACGACGATCGCATCGACTATTTTAGTCATCACTCACTCCCTCATCGACGGATCCGGACAGGGTCCGTCGCGCCTCCGGTTTTTTGGGAATCTGCATTTTTCCAGAGCGCTACAAGCGCCGCCAATCCGGGGGGGAAGAAAGGGTGAGGCCGATACATCTTGAGCGACGGCAGCGTGCTCTGCCCCACGTGGTTGTTACCCCAACAGGCCAATGAGCCGTCCGTGCAGACGCCGCGTTGGTGGTCGCGTCCCTCGCCCGTCAGTCGAATAGCAGCCCGTGGTTGAGGGGATCGCCGAACCCGTACCCGATCTGGGGGTTCCACACCCCATAGGACCATGGGCCTGCCGATGGCTCGGTGAGGTCTGCGTCGGCGTCCGGCCCCACGTCGGACCCGTAGAAGTTCTCGTCCCCCACGTCGGCGGGGCGGTAGTAGCGGATCTCGTAGTGCAGGTGCGGGCCCCCCACGGTCTCGGCGTACAGGTGCCCGGAAATCCGATCGCCGGCCTGGACCGTCTGGCCGTCCATCAGCAGGCCGTCGGCCTCGTCCAGATCCAGGTCCAGGTGGGCGTACAGGGTGACCAGCCTGGCGACCGACTGCCCGTCGTCCCCTTCGATCTCCTTGGTGATGGACAGGTAGTGCCTGTACTTGGGGGCGTCCTCGTAGGTGGACACGTAGCCGTCGTGGGACGCGTAGAGGTCCACGGCGGTTTCGCCGCTGCCGATGTGCAGATCGGCGGCGGGATGGTGCTCGGACGTTCCTGCCGGGCCCGTCCCGTCACCGAACAGCTTCCCCGTGGAGTAGCCCTGTACCTGTTGGGCGTCGTCTTCGAGGGGATGGCGGAACGCCACCTTCCGCGCAAAATGGACGGAGCGATTCACCTCGTGGCGGAACGAATCGTCGGAGCCGGCGTGGTAGAAGGCCGGCGTCAGGAAGTCCTGGGTGTCCCCGTCCTCGTTGTCCTCGTATCCGTCGTCGTCGTCGCCGGCTACGTCGTCGTCATCCCCCCCGTCCGCCGGGGCGCCACAGGCGATGAACAGCATCCAGCATGGAAACAGCATCCACCGCGGGGCGGCGGCGATTCGTGGGATTCGGACTCTAGAAAGTGTCGGCACGGCTCCTCCTCGGTCATGGCTGGCAAGCCATGAGACCCGGAAGAGCGGGGATGGTTACGCCCGAGTCGCCTCCAGGCACAGGGTGCCGGCGCCCTTCTCCGCCAGGTAGTCGGCGTAGCTGGGGGACCAGTCGTTGGGCTCGAAATCCGCCTCGGGTAGGGGACCGCGGGGATCGAGGATGCGGCGGGGCTGGGCGGGCACCCAGCCACTGGTGGCGATAGCTGAATGCCACTCATTTTCGCTGCGAATCTGGACTGCAAAGGGGAACAGCGGCTGCCAGATGCGCCAGCAGGGGTTCTCGCGGTACAGGTCGATGAGCACCATCAGCCGGGCTCCGGGGCGGGCCACCCGGGCCCACTCCCGCAGGACCGCCTCAGGGTCCGCGGCGTAGTACAGCGTCTCCACCGACAGCACGTGGGAGAACGAGTCCTCGGGGAACGGCAGGGCGTCGGCCGTGGCCTGCTGGTAGCTGCCCGGCGGCGTGGCCAGGGCCACCATCTCCGCGGAGATGTCCACGCCCACGCCATCCCCCGCACCCAGAGCGATGCAGCGCCGCACGGCCCAGCCGTTGCCGCAGCCCACGTCCACGACGCGGTGCTCGGCCCGCAGGTCCCAGCTGGCCAGCGCCACGTCGGTAAACCGCCCGTGGCCGCGCTCCATGGCCCGATCGGTGCCGTCGTGCGCCCAGCGGTCGAATTCCTGTGCGAGTTTGTGTTCGTGGGAAATTTTCATGGGGCTGTTCTACCCGGTGGCCCGGGCGGTGTCGCGGTCAATCCACGGCGGCCGGTGTACCGGACCAGGAGATCGATGGGGGGCAACACCGTGAGTAATCCGTTTAAAAATACCGCCAAAACGCGATAATTATGCAAATGGGCGGGTAGCGGGCCGCGTGGCCAGAGGAACGACCACTGGTGCTCGGACATTACTGGAATCGGCTGATTGAACCTTCACCGGCCCTCCTGGATGAGACGGCGCGTGGGCGTGCGCGCGTCGTGGCCAGCCTGTCGCTGCCGGTGCTGCTGTTTGCCATGGCCAGCATGCTGTTCGCCCGGGCGCCGGCGATGCCGTTCTTCATCGCGGTGAGCGTGCTGGCCCTCGCCGCGTTCGTGACCTCACGGACGACGTACGTCTGGGTGGCAGCGGTGTTCATCGTGATCGCTTGCGTGACGACACCCTACGTGGGGATCTTCACCCCGGCCTCCGACACCTCCAACTCCGCCGAGGTCACCTGGCTGGTGCTCACCGTCCTGGCGGCCGGGCTGTGCCTGCCGATGCTGCACTTCTGGATCTTCGGGGTGCTCAATATCGCCATTGTGGCGGCCCTGTGCCTGCAGAATCCAGGTATCCCGCTGAACGAGTCGTTGGAAACGACCGCGCTGGTGCTGTTCGTCACGGTGGTGACCCTCATCTACGTGAAGGTGCGGACATCCAGTGAGCGACTGATGGCCGAGGCCGCCGCCGCCGAGACCATGCGCCGCAAGGCGATGGAACTGGAAGCCGTGAACGCCGAGCTGGTGGATGCCCAGGAGCAGCTGGTCCAGGCCGCCAAGCTCGCCGCCGTGGGGGAGCTGGCGGCCGGCGTGGCCCACGAGCTGAACAATCCCCTCACCGCCGTCATGGCCTACATCTCCGTGATCAAGCGCCACATCGAACGGGGCGAGACCGATCACGAGCCACTCTACGAACACCTGGACGCGATGATGGAGGCGGCCGATCGCTGCCGGGATATCACCGCCGGCCTGCTCAAGTTCTCCCGCGGGAGCAGCAGGAAGCGCGAATCGGTGGACCTGGCCGAAGTAGCCCACAGCGCCGTGACGCTGGCCAAGCCGCAGCTCAAACGGCTCAAGTGCGAGGCGGTGGAGGAGATGGAGGGGCCGCTGCGGGTCACGGGGAACGCCAACCGGCTGGAACAGGTGGTGATCAACCTGCTGGTCAACGCGGGCCAGGCCCTGGACAAGGGTGGCGAGATCTACATCCGCGGCACGGCCTCGGGCAACCAGGCGCAGTTGACGGTGGCGGACACGGGTTGCGGGATGGACGAGGAGACACAGACCAGGATCTTCAATCCATTCTTCACCACCAAGCCGCCGGGATCGGGCACCGGATTGGGGCTGTCCGTCAGCTCCGGGATCGTCCGGGAACATGGGGGCCGGATCGAGGTCGAGAGCTCGCCGGGGCAGGGGACCACCTTTACCATCTCGTTGCCCCTGTGCATCGGCGAGCCGGAGGGCACCGGGGAAGAGGACGCGGAACTCAGCGCCTGAAGAACCGGCCCCGCGACCTGCCTCCTGTATCATCCCCGCATGTACACCGTGCTCCTGGTGATCCTGGCTACCGTTCCTTCCATCGATGACGCGGCGGTGGCCACCCGGCTCGACGCCTGCGCGGCGGGGGAGGGGCTGGCGTGTGCGGAACTGGCGGCCCGCTGGGACGAGGCGGGGCGGAGCGATCGGGCGGCGGGCCTGTGGCTGGCAGGTTGTGTCGCCGGGGACGAGGCGGCTTGCACCCGGTGCGGCCTGTTGCTGGGCGGGGAGTTGCCCGAAGAAGCCGGGGGGGATCGGCGTCGGGCCAGCGACGACCGGAAGGCGGCATGGCAACGGCTGAGCGAGGCCTGCCGGGAATCGGGTGGCCCCGCCTGCCGCTTGCTGGCGTCGTCAGGCGCTCGGTCCGAGCCTGCCGCCGTGTGGCTCGGGCTGGGATGTCGCCTGGGGGACGGGGCGAGCTGCGAGCGTATGGAAACTCTGGGGCTGGGGCGCAAGGACCTGGCCTTGTCCGGCGTCTGGGCACAGGGGGAGCGAGGGAAGCTGCGTTTTGGAGGCGAACGGAGCCTCCACATCGATCTTGCCGGGCCGGTGGCCCGGTCCCCCGGGTTGCCCACGGAGATCATCCGCCACGACCAGCTCTGCCTCCGGGCGAGCGCGGGAACGCAGCGGGCCATCACCTATGGTGATGATCGCTGCAGGCAGGGAGGCACCTTGTGGCTGGGGGATGCCCGGACCCTCGAGACCGCGGCCAGCTGGCCCTACAACGGTGGGGTGGACATGCACATCCTGTTCGCCAGGGAAGGGGACGTGATCCTGCTCGCACAGGGGACGTTCATCCGCTTCCGTGTGGGCGAGGCCGCCGAGGAGATCGAAACGCCGCAGCTCTACGAGGCCGGCAAGTTGGACCTCAGCGGACGGTGGCTGGTGGGCGTGAGCGATGGCGACGAGGGGCCGCGCCAGGCGGTGTTGCACGATCTGGACGGCGGCGGCGAGGTCCCGCTGGACCTGGTCCTGGCCGAGGTCCCCGAGGACGTTCACGCGATGCGCGGCTCGCCCCATCGCGGGGAGAGCCTCAGCGCCGTCGCCGCGGGACCGGGGGGGCGTCTGTTTGTCGCCACCACCACGCGCCTGACCGTCCACGACACCCGCACCGGCAAGCAGGTGATGGCCGAGCTGCCACTGGGTACCATCGCCTCCAGGCTGCTCGTCAGCGAAGACGGCCGCTGGCTGGCGTGGTCGGATGGCCGGTACGTGACGCTGGTTCGGGTGGGCAAGCTCCGCCGCAAGGACCGCGGCCCCTGGACGCTGGATGCCGTGGCTCCGGTCGCCGCTGTGGATGGGGGCGTGGCCCCCGGCCAGCGGCATCTGGGCGGCCGGGTGGTAGCCAGTGGGGACGGTCTCCCCGCGGGCGCCGAGGTGGTGTTCATCGGCACAGGGGGGGGCGTGGCCTCCGCGGAGGTCGATGCAGGGAGCGGTCGGTTCAGCATCCCCATGGAATCGGAGTGGCACGGCGGCATCCAGGCCCGGGCACCCGGCTGGATCTCGGAGACCCTGGCCCACGACCGCCAGAGCGACCTTGCCGCGGACCTGCGGCTGATCCCCGCGCGCACCGTGACGCTCCAGATCCGGGATCCGGAGGGGCGGCCCGTGCCGGACGCGCGCTGGATAGCCCTGACCCCGGGCCGACGCGGCTGGGAGCGGTACCTTGCGGAGGGCGTCGCGGGAGAGGACTCGGCGGCGCAGGTCCATGTGCCGGTCGGGGCGCCCGCGGTGGTGGTCTTGCGGGGCAAAGGGGACCTGTTCGCGGAGGTGGATCTCGGTTCGGGCGAGATCGGCGAGCCCATCGCGGTGTCGCTGAAGCACGCCGCCGAGGAGAAAGTACACGCCATCCGCTTCGTGGACGACATGGGCCAGCCCGTAGAAGGGGCGCGTCCACGCGATGGCCGGTGGCAAGCTCTGTGCTCCGGGCCGGACGGCTGGCTGGTGGTCCCCGATGACAGCCGGGCCCGTCAGAACAGTGCGCGAGGTCGCCCCCCCTACCGCCTGGGCCACCTGGCGCTGTACAACGAGGACCCCGGGGCCACGCACATCCCGGTGGGCACCTCCACCCTGACCATCGCCCGCCCGGATCTGGACGACAACGTGGCCGGCGCCCTCCCCGAGAAGAAGCTGTTCCGCCTCCCCGACCACGCCTGGGCTGGCCGGCTGGTCCAGCGAGGGCCCGAGCTGCACTACGAGGGGCTGACCCCTGGGGAGTGGGTCGCGCTGTCGGTGGACTGGAAGCAGGGGCGCTCCGCCGTGGACCTGCTGGCCATCGAGCCGGGGACCGGATCCTCGCTACAGCCCTCGTGGAGCGACGGAGTGGTGGGCGGCCGTGTATTCGAGAGCGACGGATGGCCCGCGGCCCACGCTTCGGTCTGGTCCGACTGCATCCAGCGCATCCCGGAGATCAAGCTGGTGGCGGATTTTGGCCTCTGCCAGGTCCGTACCGATCTGGCCGGGCGTTTCGAGCTGCGTGGCCTGTCCGGCGGCGACCGGTTCGTGGAAGCCGCCATGGATGACGCCAACGCCTGGGACGTGCGATTCGTCAGCCACCTGGATCAGGAAATCGTGCTGCGGCTCGACGAGCCCTACGATCGCCGGGGCCTCTCCCCGATCCGCGGCCACGCCGAGGGAGGGGCCTGGGTGGTGGACGAGGTCGTCGATACCGAGTGGATCGGCGATGCCCTGGCCCCCGGGGATCGGCTAACCAGGATCAACAGCGTGGAGCTGGCAGAGCTGCTGATGTGGAGCGGCGGCGAATCCCAGTTGCCCCTGATCTGGTACCTGGCCGATCCGGCGGTGGTCGTGGTGGATGGGGAGGAGCGCGTGCTGGAGCGCTGACCCGCTCGGGCATGACCAGATCTCAGTCGTCCAGCGTGAAATCCACATGGTAGTGCTCGTCGTGCCGGACCCAGGATCGTTTCGTCGAAAAGGCCACCGTCCGCTGGAGGCTGGCCCCGTCCGTCGTACCGAAGAGTAGGGGCTGGAGCTCGGGATCGTAGATGACCCGCTTCACCCGCACGCCGTGTGCGGGGGCCACCCTCGCCAGGGCGCCCAGGTGCGCAGCCAACGCCTCGTGGTCGATGGTCAGCTCGCCGAGCTGGCCCTGCTCGTCGAACTCCACGGCATACCCGAACTTACGCGCGGGTCCCCGGGGTAGGCAGGCGGATTCCCCCTGCCCATCGTGCAACGGCACCATGAAATCCACGGACAGGCCGTTTTGATGGGTCTTGTGCGGCGGGAAAGGACCGCCACGGGGCCACCCCGTCTCACCATAGATGTAGACCACGCCCGGTTGGGAATCCTCCAGCTCGCCGTAGGCGGCGAGGACGGCATCCCGGACCCGGTGGTGCACCGTGTTGCGGCCCAGCAGGGAGCCGAGGAAGGAATAGGTGAGGAAGTTGGCGCCCCTGGACGGGAGCCGCTTGCCGTGCTCCAGGGAGCCGTCCGAGGGGGTGCCGCGGGAGGTGCTGGGCTGGTCCGACTCCACCGCGATCAGCAGGCCGTTGCCGAAGCGGAACGTCCCCGCCAGCAGGACGACGGCCGCGCCCAGCAGCAGCCAGCGTCGAGGTCGTGTGAGTCTCACGGATTGGATGACACGGAAGCGGCCAGGAGTATTCAGTGGTGGTTCGAGGACCGCAGGGTGATTTGTTCGTCCTCCCCGTCATGCGCTGCCCACTACCAGGGATGAAAGCCGTATTGGTCCGGAGGTATCCCGATGCCTGGACGCATGTAGACTCGTAGCCCCCGGCCTCCGACGGGCCGGGACGGAGGGACCCGGGCGAATGAGAGGCACCTGGATCGGATTGTGCGTGGCGACGATCGGTCTCGCCTGGGGTTGCTCCCCGGACGACCCTCCCGATCCCCCCGGCGACGATGACGACGTGGCCGATGACGATACCGCTGCGGACGACGACACGGGGGACGACGACGCGGGGGATGACGACAGCGCGACCGTTGCCGTGGCGCCGTGTGAGTTCGGCGACCTCTCTGCCGTGGCGATCCACGTGGCCGAGACGTACAACAGCTATGAGCTGGACGCGTGGGACTGGTACGGCTCGGTGGACGCCTGGGTGTGGGCCGAGCCCCGCAGCAAGATCCACGGGCTGGGGATGTTCCATCGCGTCGAGGTGGAGGAGGGCGACTGCCGATACCTGGCCCTCGACCCTGGCGGCTGTGACGCCCCTTGCGACCCCGGGGAGCTGTGCGCGGCGGACGGCACCTGCCAGCCGGTGTGGGCCGATCCGGTCCACGCCGGGACGTTGACCGTCACCGGGGGCGGCGACCCGGTGGTCCTCGAGCCCTACGGCTCGGCCTACGTCAACGGCCTGTACCACGCCTACGACGCCCCCGCCGATCTGTTCGGCGCCTTCGATACGGTCACCGCCAGCTTCTCCGGGGATGAAATCCCCGCGTTCTCGATCTCGGCCCGCGGAGTCGCGCCCATGGACGTGAGCCACGCCGGCGTGTTCTGGCCCCTCACCGATGGCCAGGACAGCGTGCTGAGCTGGAGCCCCGGCCCGGACCCGGACGCCTGCGTCTCCCTGATCTTCCTGGGCCACAACGCCGGCCACGGCCTACCCCTGGACGACATCATCTGGTGCGTGGGCCCGGACGACGGCGAGCTGACCATTCCCCAGGCGGTGGTGGAGGCCTTCCCGCCAGGCATGTGGTTGGGGGGATTCGGCGGATTCTGCTGCGAGGGGATGGACTGCCCCCCCTCCGAGCTATCCCGCTACACGCGCAACGTCATCGATTCGGAGGCTGGCCCGGTGGAGATGATCGTGCGCAGCACGGTGTACCTTGGGTGGGACCGCCTTTGAACGAACAGGGCCGCAGGGCGCCCCTCAATACTCCACCCCGGCCTGGGCCTGGATCCCCGCGGAGAAGCCGTGCTTGACGCACTCCATCTGGGTCACCGTGTCCGCCAGTTCCACGATCCCGGGGGTCGCGCCGCGGCCGGTGAGGACCACGATTAGGTCCGCTGGTGTCTCGCTCACGACGGCCATCACGCCCTCGTCGTCGATGAGCCCCATGGACAGGGCGGTGCAGACCTCGTCGAGGACGATCAGGTCGTAGTCGCCCGAGCCCACGGCGCGGCGGGCCCGGCCCAGGGCGTCCTGGGCCGCCTGCTGGTGGGCCCCGCGCTGGGGGTGCTCGGGGGGGGGCACGAAGCCGAGCCCGGTTTGCTCCAGGTCCACCCCGGGGAGGGCTTGGCAGGCGGTGAACTCGCCGGCGGTCTGGTCGTTCTTGAGCCACTGGAGGACCAGGCATCGCTGCCCGTGCCCGCTGGCTCGCAGGACCATGCCCAGCGCCGCGGTGGTCTTGCCCTTGCCGTCCCCGGTGAAGACCAGTGTTCTGGGCCTGTCCGTCATGTCGAACTCCATGGCAAGGTCCCGCCCAGCAGCACGAGCACACACAGGGCGGCGGTGACCAGGGTCAGTCGGTTGGCCTGTTCGATGCGGGACGGATGGAGTGACCCCACCGGGTCCCCCAGTAGCGGTTTGTCCTTGAGTACACCGCCATAGCTACTCCGTCCACCGAGCTGGACACCGAGGGCGCCGGCCATCGCCGATTCGGCCCAGCCGGCGTTGGGGCTGGGGTGCTTGCGCCGGTCCCGCCACAGGATGCGCAGCGCGGCGCCGGCTCGCAGGCGCAGCAAGAATGCGGCGACGGCCATCAGCGGGCCGGTGAGGCGCGCCGGGAGCCAGTTGGCGACGTCGTCGAGGCGCGCCGAGGCCCAGCCGTACTCGGCGTAGCGCTCGTTGCGGTAGCCGAAGGTGGAGTCCAGCGTGTTGATCGCCCGGTAGAGCATGGCTCCCAGGGGGCCCAGCAGTACGGCGAAGAACAGCGGCGCGGTGACGCCGTCGACCGTACTCTCGGCCACGCTCTCTACGGCGGCCCGGACGATCTGGGGCTCGTCGAGCTCGTCGGTGTCCCGGCCCACGATGGCCGAGACCCGCTGGCGCGCGAGGCCGGTGTCGCCGGTGTCGAGGGCGGCGACCACGGCGCGGCTGTGCGTCATCAGATCCCGCGAGGCGATGGTGGTCCACACCACGAGCACGGCGACGACCGAGTGGGCCCACGGATGGATCCAGCGGGCCACCTCCAGGGCCGTCACCGTGAACAGCGCCGTGGCGGCCAACACGATCGCAACGGTGACGATACCGGCCCACTTCGGGCTCCCGATCCATCGCCGAGTCGGCCGCTCGAGGGCCATGGCGAGACGGCCGATGCCCCGGACGGGGTGGGGGAACCAGCGCGGATCCCCCACCACCAGATCGAGGGCCACGGCGACCACGGCGATGATTCCCCAGGAGGTCATAGCCGGAGCATCCGGTAGATCGCGTCCATGTCCAAGCTGGCGCGGACCACGTCGGCCAGCCGGTCCAGGGCCGGCTCGATGTCGTAGACCGCCTGCACCTCGCCCAGCGGCGGCAGCCCCTTGCGGACCCGTTGACGGTCCACGAACCAGCGGCGGAACGGATCGGCGTCGAACAGGCCGTGCAGGTAGGTCCCCCACAGCGGGTCCTCCCCGAGCCCGAAGCCCACGGGCTGGCCGTCCTGGTCGTGGACCACCGCCGTGCTCCCTCCCGGCGTGCTGAGGCCGTGGTGGATCTCGTACCCCTGGAGCGGCAGGCCCGAGGGGAGGTGGGTGGCCCGCTGGCGCCGCAGCGTTTTGGCCGGGGCGAGCTCGGTGACGATGGGGAGCAGGCCCAGCCCGTCGATCTCGGCGCCCTCGGATTCGATCCCATGGGGATCGGCGATGCGCCGTCCGAGGAGCTGGAGGCCGGCACAGATCCCCACCACCTCGGTGCCGCTGGCGGCCACCCGGGCGATGGCCTCCGGCCAGCCGCGATCCCGCAGGAAGTCCATGTCGGCCACGACGTTCTTGCTGCCCGGGAGGATGAGGGCATCCGGCGTCCCCAGGCCCTTCGCGTTGCGTACGTAACGCACCCGCACATCCGGCTCGATCCCCAGCGGATCGAAGTCGGTGAAGTTGGACAGATGGGGGAGGTCCACCACGGCGATGTCCACCACCTGTTCCGCCGTCACCGGGGCGTCCAGCTCGCCGCGGCGCAGCGCCACCGAGTCCTCCTCCGGCAATCCCAGGTGGCGCAGGTAGGGCACCACCCCGAGGACCGGGCGATGGGTGGCCAGCTCCATGTAATCGTGGGCCTCTTGCAGCAAGCTGGCGTCGCCGCGGAAGCGGTTGACCACGAACCCGCGGAGCAGGCGCCGTTCGGGCTGGGTCAGGAGTTCCATGGTCCCGATGAAGGAGGCGAACACGCCACCGCGGTCGATGTCGCCCACCAGCAGCACCTTGGCGTCGGCGTGGCGGGCCATCTGCATGTTGACCATGTCGTGGCGCTTGAGGTTGACCTCGGCGGGGCTCCCCGCCCCCTCCAGGACCATGACCTGGTGGGACGCAGCGAGGTCGTCGTAGGCATCGAGGGCGGCGCGCCGGGCCTTTTCCTTGTATTCGATGTAGCGGTCCACCTTCATGGTGCCCACCGGCTGGCCCATCACGATGACCTGGGAACCGGTGTCGCTGCTGGGCTTGAGCAACACGGGGTTCATGCGCACGTCCGGATCCAGACGGCAGGCCTGGGCCTGGACCACCTGGGCTCGTCCCATCTCGCCGCCGTCCCGGGTGACGAACGAATTCAGCGACATGTTCTGCGCCTTGAACGGCGCCACGTCGTGGCCGTCCTGCAACAGGATCCGGCACAGGGCCGCCGTCAGGACGCTCTTGCCCGCCCCCGAACCGGTCCCCTGGAACATCAGCGCCGGCCGACGGACGGGGGGGCGAACGGGCTTACGGCGGCCCTCGCCCATGGCGGTGTGCAGGGCCCGCAGCAGCCGGCCGTTTTCCTCTTCGGTTCGTACGGCGACGCGGAGATAGTGGCGGTCCAGTCCGCGGTAGTTGTCGCAGACCCGCACGGCGATCCGGCGTTTCAGCAGCCGTTCGGCCAGGCCTGGGGCGTCCAGACCGGGCCGGTCGATGCGCAGGAGCAGGAAGTTGGCCGCCGAGGGGAACACGGTGAGGCCCCCCAGCTCCTGCAGCTGGCCGGCGAGGGCGTCCCGCTGTTGGTCGACGAGGCGCAGGGTGTCGGCCCGGTAGCCGTCCATGTCGGCTGCCAGCGCCCGTGTACCCACCGCCTGAGCCAGCGTGTTGACGGTCCAGGGCGGCAGCGCTTCCCGCAGGGAGTGGGCCAGGCCCGGGCGAGCCAGGGCGTACCCGAGGCGCAGGCCGGGGATGGCGAAGAACTTGGTCATCGAACGCAGGACGACCACGTTGTCCGGCGGGTCGTAGGCCAGGCTCTCCACCTGGGGCGCGAAGTCGGCGAAGGCCTCGTCGATGACGAACGTGCAGCCGGGACGCCGCCGGGCCATACGGCGGATCTCCGCCGGATCGGTGACCTGCCCGGTGGGGTTGTTGGGCTGGCCGATGATCACCAGGTCGTCGGTGAGCAGCCCGGCCTCCAGGGCCTCGACGTCAAGGGTGAATCCGTCATCCGGCTGCAGCGGGAACGTCGTCACATCGAGCCCCGCCGCCCGGGCCGAGCGTTCGTACTCGGCGTAGCCGGGGGTGACCAGCACGGCCCCGCGCGCGCCAGCCACGCGTAGCAGGTGGGGTAGCAGTTCGGAGGATCCATTCCCGCAGACGACGCGCGATGCCTCGACGCCGTGGAACCTGGCGATGGCGGCGGCCAGCTCCCGGCAGACCGGGTCCGGGTAGTGGACGATCTGATCCAGCGCTGCGGACACGCACGAGCGGAGCCACTCCGGCGGTCCGAGGGGGTTGATGTTGGCCGAAAAGTCGATCAACCGGCCCGGCGGGACGCCGGCCTCGTGGGCCAGGCGCCGTAGATCCCCGCCGTGCCGCAGCGTGTCCATCAGCGGAACGTCACCGAGTTGGGGTCGAGGGAGAAGGTGATCCAGTCGTCACCGGTGAGGCTGTCGCAGGTCTCGGCGTCGTAGACGATCAGCCCCCCCAGGCTCCCGGGATCCAGCCAGCTGGTGCGCGCCGCGATGAAGACCTCGCCCCGGTCGTTGATCTCGATGTCGGAGAGGTAGGAGGTGGTGAACTCCAGCTCCTCCAGGCTCCAGTCCGTCATGTCCAGACAGAAGATGCGGTAGCCGGCGTCCTCGGCGGAGATCAAGATGCCGTGGCCGTTTTCGTTCGCGGCCAGGCCCGCCACGTTGCCGCCGACCACATCCTCTGTGAGCAGGTACTCGCCCACCTCGTCGTCGGCCGCGGGGGCCAGCTCGTGGGCGCCGCCGTCCAGCGTGACGGCGTAGTTCTCGTCGTAGAACAGCCCGTCGGTCAGCAGCAACTGCTCGGGATCGAGGGGGTGGACCATGAGGTTGACGTTGTTGCCGGTGGTCCAGGTCTGCACCACCTCCTTGGAGGCACAATCCACCTGGGCCACCAGGCCGCCGCCCGCTGCCGCCGCCCAGCCGTTGTCCCGGTCCAGGCGGTGCAGCCCCACATAAAGCGAATCCCCGATGCGCACCATGTTGGACGCCTCGGGGATGCCGTCGTCATCGGCGTAGGGCGCCAGATCGACGGTGCTCACCGGCAGGCCGATGTCCGGGTCGTAGACCCCCAACGACGCTTCGCTATAGCGCGTCACGAACACCGAGCCGTCACAGAACAGCGCTTGGTGGGGGTTGGAGCCGGAGCCGGTGGAGAACTCCACCTGCGGTGTGTTGAGGTTCTGGGGATCGTAGATGCGGATGCTGTCGTGTTCGTAGCGGTTGATGGCGAACAGTTTGCCCCCGTCCACGGTCAGGACCGTATCGCCGGTGAGGGCGGTGAGCTGGTCTTCGATCGCCCAGTCGTCCAGCGCAACGGTGGCCAGGGCGCCGACGCTGCCGTCGGAGGTGGCCACGTAGGCCACGGTCTGCGGGGGGTCGGTGGTGTCGTCGTCCCCGTCCGTGTCGTCGTCGGCGGGCGACCCGTCGTCGTCATCGTCGGACACCCCCGTGGGGCAGCCGGTGAGGAACAGGAACAGGAAGAGAAGGAGGAGGAGGAAGGATTTGTGGATCTGCATGAGATCACCTCTGTGTGGACCGTCCCGGCGGGGCTGAGTGGCTTGGCGCGAGGTTTCGCGACATGGCCCGGCCCCGCACCCCGGAGACAGGTCTGTTCGGCGGCGACAGGCAGGTTTCCTGACTCCCGGATCGTCCTACTCGCGGGCCCTTCCCACGCGGTGTCGCGCAGTGGGTGCTCCCCGGTTTCGTCCCCGGTCACAGTGGCGGGGGCCGTGCTGGTATTTCACCAGCTTCCCTCTGGGCCGGGCCAGAATGGCACGACCTCACCTGCCGCCAATGGATGTCGAATCTTCGGGGGCAGGGTGGTCCTTGTCAAGAACGGAATCCCTTCTTGACGGGACACCCTGCAGGGACGTACAAAACCCGTGGTTGCCGGGTAGCCAGCTTTGGCTTGAAAGAGGGAAGACGGTGCAATTCCGTCGCGGACCCGCCGCTGTGACCGGGGACGAAAACCGCAAGGGCCACTGTCCAGAGGATGGGAAGGCGCGGTGAGTAGGACGATCCGGAAGCCAGAAGACCCGCCCAGGACCCGTCGCTCGTCGTTGCCCTCGAGGACCGGGGTAACGGCACCCTTCCGGGGACGAGTTGCCGTCCTCGGGCCTCGAACCAGGTCCGGGGATGTTGTGTGCTCGGACGGATCCACCAGCAGGACGGACCATCGACCCGCAAGCGGACCGTGGGTCTGGCCGCCGCGATCGTGCTGATCTTCACGGCACCCTTGCTCGTCAAGTTGATATCGGATCGGGGTGAGGGCAGCGCCGCGGCCCCCCCGCCGGAAGCGGCCGTCGGAGGCCCAGCCCCGTGCCAGCGCATCGTATCGCTGGCGCCCAGCAACACCGAGACGCTCTATGCCCTGGGCCTGGGCGACCAGGTGGTCGGGGTGACCAGGTACTGCAGCTATCCCCCAGAGGTGATCGACAAGGCGCAGGTGGGGGGCTACACCACCCCCAACTACGAGGCGATCCTGGCGCTGGAGCCCGATCGGGTCGTCGTGCTCCCCGAACACGAGCAGACCGTTCGATATCTGGATGATCTGGGGCTCGACAGGCTGATCGTGGATCACCGAACGCTCCCGGGCATCCTGGAGTCCATCGAGATCATCGGAGAGGCCTGCGATCGGTCGGCGCAGGCGGCCCAGCTCCGCGACGAACTCCAGGGACGCATCGACCGGGTGCAGGCCCGCACGGCCGATCTGCCCCGGCCCCATGTGATGGTCTCCATCGGTCGCCACGGCGGCGGCACCCTGGAGCGGGTGACCATCGCTGGCCGCGAGGGGTTCTACGATGCCCTCATCGAGCTGGCGGGCGGCACGAACGTGTACCGCGGGGAGGCGGTGCGGTTCCCCGTCGTCTCCGCCGAGGGGATCCGGAGGATGGATCCGGAGGTCATCATCGATCTGGCCCCCGATCTGGATCTCCAGCCCGGGGAGGAACAGCGGATCCAGCGCGAGTGGGACGTGGTGGGCGATGCCCGGGCGATCCGCGACGGCCGCGTGCACGTGTTCACCGACGGGTACATCGTCGTGCCGGGCCCCCGGACCGTGCTGCTGCTGGAGCAGATGGCCCGGGTGATCCATCCCGAGCTGTCCTGGGAAACGCCATGAGCACGCGACTGCTGCAGGCCCGTGACTACTCTGTCGAGCTGGGGGGCAAGCGGATCCTCGACGGGGTCTCCTTCACCGTCGCCGACGGCGAGTTCCTCTGCGTCGTCGGACCCAACGGCGCCGGCAAGACCACGCTGCTCAAGTGCATCGCGCGTATCGTGACGGGAGGGCATGGAGATCTGATCCTGCGCGAGCGGGCGCTGGCCACGTACGCCCAGCGCGAGCTGGCGCGGACCATCGCCTACGTCCCCCAGGGGGGTGGGCAGCGCATCCCGTTCACGGTGCGGGAGTTCGTGCAGATGGGCCGCTACCCGCACCTGCGGCCGTTCTCGTCGCCGGGCCGGGGGGACGCCCAGGCCGTGGACGAGGCGCTGGCGATCACCGGAACCGAGGCGTTTGCCCGGCGGCGGCTGGGCACCCTCAGCGGCGGTGAACGGCAGAAGGTGCTCATCGCCGCGGCCCTGGCCCAGCAGCCCCAGCTCCTGTTACTGGACGAGCCCACGACGTACCTCGACCCCCGCTATCAGACCGAGATCCTCACCCTGCTCAGGCAGATCAACCGCGACGGCGGGGTGACGGTGCTCGCCGTGACCCACGACCTCAACACCGCCGTGCTCACCAGCGACCGGATCTTGGCGCTCAAGGACGGCGCCGTCGTCGCGGATGGCCCGCCGGCGGACGTGATGAACAACGAGTCCCTGGTCGCCATCTTCGGCAAGCCGTTCCTGTTCGTCGAGCACCCCCAGAGCGGCCAACGACTGATCGTCCCGGAGCTGCCCAGATGAGGGGCTGGTCCCGAGGCCGATCGGCGATGTTGGTCGCGGTGGCGCTGTTCTCCGTCGGCATCGTGGCGGTGAGCCCCTTGCTGGGCATGGCGTCCATCCCCTGGCGCGTGGTCGTCGATCCCACCGCGTCGGGGATGGAAGCGGACATCCTGTGGCGCTTCCGGGTGCCCCGCGTCTGCGCCTCGTTCCTGGCGGGCTCCGGGCTGGCCGTCGCCGGTGTGGCGTTCCAGGCCATGTTCCGCAACCCGCTGGCCACGCCGTTCACCCTGGGGGTCTCCTCCGGCGCGTCACTGGGAGCCTCGATCTACGTGCACCTGGGGCTCGGCTTCGCCGTGCTGGGCCTGTCCGGGATCTCCATCTTCGCCTTTGTGGGTGCGCTGCTGGCCATCTCGATGGTCTACGGGCTGTCGCGGGCCCGCGGCGGCTTCTCCACCGCCACGCTGTTGCTGGCGGGTGTGGCCATCAGCTTCTTCTTCACGTCCCTGCTCCTGTTCACCCAGTACCTCAGCGATCTGACCCACTCGTTCCGCATCGTGCACTGGCTGATGGGCGGCCTGGAGATCGTGGGCTTCGAGCCGGTGCTCAACCTGTTGCCGTTCGTCGTCGCCGGCTGCCTGATCCTGGCCTACCTGACGAGGGAGCTGAACCTGCTGGCCACGGGCGAGGAGCTGGCCACCAGCCGTGGGCTCAATGTCCGTTGGACCAAGAACGCGTTGTTCTTTGCCACCTCGTTGATGGTCGGTGGCGTCGTCGCCTTGTGCGGCCCCATCGGGTTCGTGGGCATGATGGTCCCCCATATCTGCCGCCTGCTCGTCGGCCCCAACCATTCGTTCTTGCTGCCGGCCAGCCTGCTGTTCGGCGGGGCCTTCCTGACGCTGTGCGACACCCTGGCCCGCACGGTCATCGCCCCCGCGGAGATCCCCGTGGGCGTCATCACGGCGCTGCTGGGCGGGCCGTTCTTCCTGTGGCTGCTGCTGACCCGGTCGCTGGCCGGCGACGGCCTGGGGGAGGAGCGTTGACCGTGGCACCCATCCTCGCGCAAGAGAGGCCGCTGCCGGGCGGAGCCCTGGCGGGTCGGTTCCCGTTCCGGCTGGGCACCAGCTCGTACATCGTGCCCGCCGACCTCGTCACCAATGTGCGGTACCTGGCCCGGGCGCTGGACGACGTGGAGCTGGTCCTTTTCGAGTCCGACGAGATCTCCAACCTCCCGGACGCCGAGGCCATCGAGGAGCTGGGGCGCATCGCCCGGCGCCACGACCTCACATACACCGTGCACCTGCCCCTGGACACCTGGCTCGGGGCCGAAGGGGAGGAGCGACGGCGGTCCGTGCACAAGTGCCTGAGGGTCATCGAGCGCACGGCGCCCCTTCACCCCCACGGCTACATCCTCCACCTGCACGGGGACCGCCGCGGGGCCGAGCCGTCGGAGGAACTGCCCCGCTGGCTGGACGGTTGCCAGCGGTCCGTGCGGGAGCTGCTGGACCACGGCGTGCCGCCGGACCGCATCTGTGTCGAGACGCTGGACTACCCCTTCGAGCTGGTGGAGCCGCTCATCGGCGAGCTGGGGCTGTCCGTGTGCCTGGATGTGGGGCACCTGCTGCTCTACGGCCGCTGCGTGGAGAGCCACCTGGAGCGGCTGATCGAGCGTTGCCGGGTGGTCCACTTGCACGGCATCCGCGACGGCAAGGACCACCGGGACATCCGCACCGTTCCCAAGGAGCTGCTGTCGCTGCTGTTGAACACCCTGTCCCAAGAAGACGCCGGGAGCCGTGTGCTGACCCTGGAGGTCTTCTCCGAGGATCACCTGCTGCGGTCCCTCGACGTATTGGAGGGCATGGACCGATGACGATCACCTTCATCACCGGTGGCGCCAAGAGCGGCAAGAGCCGCCACGCCCTGGAGCTGGCCGACGGCCACCGCCGCAAGGTCTTCATCGCCACCGCCGAACCCATCGACGAAGAGATGGCCCACCGCATCGAACGGCATCGCACCGAGCGAGATCCGTCGTACGTCACCGTCGAGGAACCGTACCGGCTGGCCCACGCCCTGCGCGAGCTACCCACGGACACGGAGGTCGTCGTCATCGATTGCCTCACCGTCTGGCTCGGCAACCTGATGCACCGGCACGGAAACGCGCCGCCCTATCTGGAGGTCGATGCGTTCATCGAGGCGCTGCACTGGGTCACCTGCCCGGTGATCATCGTCTCCAACGAGCTGGGATTGGGGATCGTGCCGGAAAACGAGCTGGCCCGGCAGTTCCGGGACCTGGCCGGCTCACTCAACCAACAAATCGCCCGTCTGGCGCACCAGGTCGTGCTGGTGGTCAGCGGGATTCCCATGACGATAAAGGACACACAACCATGAATGACCTCACCTCTCTCATCGACGCCGTGACTCCGGTGGACCACTCCCTCGACGAAGCGATTCAGGCCCACCTGAACGACCTGACCAAGCCGCCGGGAAGCCTGGGAACCCTGGAGCTGCTCGCCGCCCGTTACTGCCGTATCCGCGAAACGGCCGAGCCGACCCTTGGCAAGAAGGTCATCGTCACCTTCGCCGGGGACCACGGCGTGGCCGCAGAAGGGGTTTCGGCCTTCCCCGCCGAGGTGACCCCCCAGATGGTGTTCAACATGCTCGCCGGTGGGGCAGCGGTGAACGTGCTGGCCTCCCACGCCGGCGCCGAGGTGCGGGTGGTGGACATGGGCGTCGCCTTCGACTTCGAGGACGCGCCGGGGCTGCGGCATCGCAAGATCCAGCCGGGCACCGCCAACATGGCCGCCGGGCCGGCGATGAGCCTGGACGACGCGTGGCGGGCCATCGAGGCCGGCGCGGAGATGGCGCGGCAGGCCCACGCCGACGGCGCCACCTTGATCGGCACCGGCGAGATGGGCATCGCCAACACCACCCCGGCGTCGGCGCTGATGGCCACCTTGCTGCCCTGCCCCGTGGATCTGATCACCGGGCGCGGGACCGGCATCGACGACGAGACGCTGACCCACAAGCAGGGCGTGATCCAGCTGGCGCTGGAGGTCAACCGCGAGCAGCTGGACACCCCCCTGGGAGCCCTCGCCGCCGTGGGTGGCTTCGAGATCGCCGGGATCTGCGGGCTGGTGCTGGGGGCAGCGGCCCACCGCATCCCCGTGGTGGTGGACGGGTTCATCTCCTCCGCCGGCGCGCTGGTGGCGTGGAAGATGTGCCCCGCGGTGAAGGACTACCTGCTGTTCAGCCACCGCTCGGCCGAGGCCGGCCATCGGGTCTTCTTCGAGCACCTGGGCGAGGAGCCGCTGCTGGACCTGGGCATGCGCCTGGGCGAAGGCACCGGCGCCGCCCTGGCCATGACGCTGGTGGAGGCCTCCATCCGGGTCTACAACGAGATGGCCACCTTCAGCTCGGCCGGCGTGAGCAACAAGGAGTAGGACGATCGCATGCTCGGCGGATTGATCAGCGCCCTGCGCACCCTGACCATCGTGCCGGTCCCCGGCCGCGACGCGCCCAGTTTGGCGCAGGCGCTGCCGTGGTTCCCGCTGGTGGGGGCGTTGCTGGGCCTGCTCCTGTATGGCATCGCCACAGGGGCGCAGCTGCTGGGCATCGAATGGCACCAGGGCACGGCGCTAGTGCTGCTGGCCATCGGCACGATCCTCACCGGGGCGCTGCACCTCGACGGCGTGGCCGACGCCGCCGACGGGCTGGGCGGCCGAAGGGATCGCGAGCGGGCCCTGGCGATCATGAAGGACTCGAGCACCGGCGCCTTTGGCGTCATCGCCCTGTGCGTGGTGCTGCTGGCCAAGTTCGTGGCCCTCAGCCGGCTGCTGGAGCTCGACGGCGCGGCCTGGATCGTCGTGGCGATGCTGGTCTCGAGGACCATGATGGTGGAGCTGGCGGTGGGGCAGCCCTACGCCCGCGCGGAGGGGGGGACCGGTGCCCCGTTCGTGTCGGAAGCGCGCTGGTTCCATCGGCTGCTGGCCTGGGTCGTCGCCATCGGAGTGCTGGCGCTCTTCGCGGGGCCGACGGCCCTGGCCGCCCTGGCCATCGGCGCTGCCATCACCTGGCTGTACGGGCTGTGGTGCAGGCGCCGGCTGGGCGGCATCACCGGCGACATGCTGGGCGCCGGCAACGAGCTGGTGGAGACGGCGCTGCTGATACTCGCCGCCACCTATCTGGCGTCCATCTCGACATCCTTTTTCACGTGGGGGGTATTCACGACGACGAGTTGATCGAACAGGAAGAATCATGGCGGTTTCAGCATCCCGGAACACGGTGTAATTCCGTGGCGGACCCGCCGCTGTAATCGGGGACACGCGCTGCTGGCCAGGGGCCAGTCACTGTCGGGCTCGAGGCCGATGGGAAGACGCAGCCGGCGTGGACGATCCGAGAGCCAGAAGACCTGCTGGAACCGTGATCTAGAGGAACTTGACGGTAAAGGGTTCCGACGCACCCATGGTGGGTGATGTCGGGGCCCTTTTTCTTTGAAAGGAACAGCAAATGACGGACGAAAAGAAAGACGTGATCGCCTATCGGAGCAAGTGCGACGCCAAGGGCACGGGCCTGTCCCACTACATCCTCCCCGAGGACAAGAAAGAGGTGGTGGCCTTCCGGCGCAAGTGCGACAGCAAGGGCACGGGCCTGTCCCACTACATCCTCCCCGAGGACAAGGTGAAGCCCTCATGATCTCGACAGCGGCTTCAGCGGAGAGGGCTTCTTCCCGGGGACACCTGGCCAACAGCGGCAACGGTCCCCAGTTCCAGCCCATCGACATCGGCCACCCCGATTATGTGGGATTGATCGCGCCGGACACCGCGTTTTGGTCCCTCGTCCGCAAGGAGAAACTGGCCGAGGCCCTCAGCGGCGGCCCCCTGCTGGAGCAGTACCAGCAAAAGGCGGACGCTTTCGCCCAGGAGATGGAGACGCTGCGCTTCGGGCTCAAACCCTCGGCGGTGTACTTCAACCCCACCGAGCGCTGTAACCTCAACTGCCACTATTGCTACATCCCCGAGGAGATGCGCCGCACAGGCGAGCACATGTCCGAGGAGCAGCTGCTCGACGCGCTGGGGCGCCTGCGGGACTACTTCCGTCAGACGGTCCCCGAGGGCCGCCGGCCCCAGGTGATATTCCACGGCGCCGAGCCGTTGCTCAACCGGGCGGCGGTGTTTGCCGGGATCCGGGCCTTCCGCGACGACTTCCAGTTTGGCGTCCAGACCAACGCGACGCTGCTCGATGACGAAGCGATCGCCTTCCTCGTCGAAAACCAGATCGGCATCGGCCTGTCCCTCGATGGCCCGGCTCCGCAGGTCTCGGACCGTACCCGGGAGACCTGGGGCGGCGATGGCGTCTTCGACGCCGTGGTGTCGGCCATCGAACGTCTCCGCGGGTACGAGGGCTTCAACGTCATCTGCACGGTCACCGCGGAGAACATGCGCGAGTTACCGCGGATGGTGGAGTTCCTGCACGGCCACGAGGTCGGGGTCTGCATGCTCAACCCCGTACGGTGCACCCTGCCCGGTGCGCGGGAGGTGCGCCCGGCGGATCAGGATCTGGCCGGCCACTACCTCGCGGCGCTGGACCGCACCTTCGAGCTGTACAAGGAGACAGGGCGCAAGCTCGTGGTGGCCAACTTCGCCAACGTGTTGCTGGGCATCATCGCACCCACGGCCCGGCGCCTGATGTGTGACATCTCCCCCTGTGGCGGCGGTCGCTGCTTCTTTGCCGTGGCCCCCAACGGGGACCTGTTCCCCTGCAGCGAGTTCATCGGGCTTGCGCGTTTCAAGGGCGGCAACCTCTTCGACACCCCCATCAATGACGTGCTCGCCAGCGAACCGTTCCGCATGGTGACCGAGCGCAAGGTGGAGGATATCGACCCCTGCCGGCGATGCGCGGTGCGCCACTTCTGTGGGTCACCCTGCCCCGCCGAGGCGTTCGAGATGAACGGCGGCATGCACCGCCCGGGTGCGTTTTGCGAGCTGTACGAAGAGCAGGCTCGGTATGCGCTCCGTCTGCTCGCCGACGAGATGGCGGAGGACTATCTCTGGGACGGCTGGGACAGGGGGACGGTGAGCGCGTTCCAGTTCTAGAACCCACAAAGCGTTGATCACCCCCTACGGGCAAGGGGAGAATCTTGGAGGGAGGAGTATGACGTACCGTGCTTGCATCGTGGTCTTCGGCCGGGAGCCGGTTCCCGGAAGGACCAAGACTCGCCTGGCCTCGGCCATCGGCAACGAGGCGGCGGCGTCCGTCCAGGGGATCCTGCTGCGGCACACCCTCGACGAGATGCAACGCACCGGGCTGCCGGTGGTGTTGTCCCTCGCCGAGTCGCCGCGGCCCGGCTGGGCACCTCCGGGAGGCGTACCCACCACGATCCAGCCCCGGGGTGACCTGGGAGTCCGCATGCGCACCGCGTTCGACCGTAACTTCGCGGCGGGGTACGAGCAGGTGGTCCTGGTGGGTTCGGACATCCCGGCGCTGGGCGCGGGGCACATCACCGCGGCGCTGGAGCGGCTGGACGCTCCCGTGGTGCTGGGCCCAGCCACCGACGGCGGCTACTACCTCGTCGCGCAGCGCGCGCCAGGTGTGGATTTGTTCTCGGGGATTCCGTGGTCCGCTGCCACCACCCTGGCCGAGACCCGTGGGCGCCTCGCCGCCATGGGGATCCGGTACCGGGAGCTGGAACCGCTGGCGGACGTGGATGTGGAGCAGGATCTGCTGGATGCTCTGGAGGACCCGGGGCTGGCGGCGGAGCTGGTGCGAGAGCTGAAGGCGGTTGTGTAGACCAGGCTCAGGGATCCTCGCCCGGCGTCAGCTCGTTGCCCTCCTCGATCCACTCTTCCCAGCCGCCCTGGTAGCGGAACACGTTCGTGTACCCCAGGGCCGCCGCCGCCTTGACGCCCATCAGGCTCTTCCCGCACGACCAGTTGCCGCAGTAGACGACCACCTTGGCGTCGGTCTCGGCGACCACGCCGGTGAACGCGGTCCCGCCATCGACGGGGTCGCCGTCCGCGTCGGCCCACAGCTCCACGGGGATGTTGATGGCGCCGGGGATGTGGCCGCCGGGGTGGTCGGGGTCGTCGCCGGTGTACCAGTCCACCGGCAGGTCGTCGATGAGGTAGTTCTCGCCGTCCCCGAAGGGGTAGTAGGCATCGTGCCAGTTGATCACGGAGGCGTACTCGATGACCAGGTAGTTTTCGTGGGTGGCCCAGTCGTCCGTGCCGCCTTCGTACCGGTAGACCGAGGTGTACCCCAGCTCCACGGCGATATCGGCGAAGTCCTCGTCGTTCCCCCAGCCGAAGCAGTACGCGACGATCCGGGTGGATTTGTCCGTCACCACAGACGTCAGCGCGCTGCCGCCGTCGAGTACGGCACCGCTTTGATCCATCAGCTCGGTCAGATCGATGTTGATGGCGTTTTGCAGGTGACCCGCCGCGTAGTCCGTGGGGGTGCGGACGTCGATGATCACCACGTCCTCCTCGTCCTCGATCCAGCCGTTGAGTTCGTCGTACGCCACGACCTCGGCCCCATCGGTCCCGGCCTCGCCGCATCCGGCGGCGAGCCCGATGACGGCGATGAGGCACGGCGTGATCCAACCTCTGGTCCAACTCATAACCATGGTCCTACTCCTCTTGATGGCCTATCTGGATGGAAATTAGCATAGATAAAAACGATTGCACAAGACGGAAATATCTATACCATGGGTACCAACGTGGTCGAAAAGAAAACCAGAGGCGTGTGGATCTCGTGGGCCCTCGGAGCGTTGCTCGCCTGTGGCGTGACCGGGTGTACTGACCGCGGAGACGTCTGGGTAGCCGAGCTACCCGAGTCCCCGGAGCTGCGGCCGCTGACCCTGTCCTCCGGGGACTACGTGGAATACCAGATCGAGGTGGAGGTCACCGTCGAGGCCATCGCCGACTTCCTCGAAGACGACAGCGAGACGATGCTGACGCAGGCGGACACCGTGCTGTTCACGCACCCGAAGACGGACTTCGAGCCGGGCAATCCCATCCTCTACGGCGTCGAGGGCGAGCTGATGCAGCGATTCGCCGACGGCTACCACGACGAGCCGGGCGCTTCCGTGGAAGCGTTCGTGGACGTGGAGCTGTACGTGGATTGTTCCTGCGAGTGAGCGCCGCGGTGCGCCGCCCCATCATTCGAGGGGCAGGTCTTCGTTCGCCGCCCACCAGTAGAAGGACTCGTCGTAGTTGCGGGCCTTGGAGTAGCCGGCTGTCCGGAGCACCAGGGCCAGGTGGGCGGACCGGATCCCCGCGGTGCAGTAGGCGGCTATCTCATCATCCTTGGAGATACCGGCGTCGCTGAACAGGGCCTCCAGATCCTCCTGGCTCTGCAATGTGCCGTCCGCCTCGAGCACGTCGGTGAACGGGATGTTGATGGCGCCGGGGAGGTGCCCGCCCCGGGCTTCGCCGTACAGCACGGCGCCGCCGTATTCGTCCGCCGCTCTCGCGTCGATGATGACGGCGGTGTCCAGGTGGTCTTGCATCCACTGGGTGTCGGCCACGTAGCTGTCGTCGTAGCCGCCGAGGGAGAGGCTGGACGCGGTGGGGGTGGGGACGTCGGTGGTGGTGTCGTTCCCCGCGTCGGTCCAGGCGCCGATGCCGCCGTCGAGCACGGTGGTGCCGTCGATGCCCGCCATGCGCAACTGCCAGGCGATGCGGCCGTCCTCGCCCCAGCCGGCCAGCGGATCGGCGATGACCACCACGTCGCTGTCTGCCTCGATGCCCAGCGGCGCGAGTGCGGCGGCCAGGTCGGCGGGCGGTAGTGCCACGCCGAAGCCCTCTTCGCCGGGATTGACGGACACGTCGGCGAACGCCTGCCACGCGACGTTCATCGCACCTTCGACGTGGCCCGCGTCGTAGTCCTCGGCTGGTCTGGCGTCGAGTATGACGACCTCCCCGAGCCGGTCCACCAAGGTCGCGGCTTTGGTGAGATAGCTCGGATCCGAGTAGCTGGCTGGATCCTCCGTAGTGTCGTCGTCATCGGCCGTGCCGGTATCGCAGCCGGCCCCGGCCACGAGCAGTGCGATCGCGAGCCAGGCAAAGGGTTGATTGAGTCTCATGACAGGCCTCCACATCGAGTCGTAACCTGCCGGCAAGCTAGCATAGACAAAACCGATAGGACAAGTAGGAATTGGTGATGTCTTTGTCAAGCGTCGGGGCGTGCTGGGGTGCCGTCCGATCAACCCCCGTGGATCCCGGCGACCTCCACCCGGGCCGCCTGTAGAATCCGCGCCGTGTCCTGCTGGTGCTCCCGCCGGATCTGGGCACAAACGCCGCAATCCGAGCTCAGGTGGCGCGGCACGGGCACGAGCTTGCAGGCGATCCCCTCCTTGCCCAGCACCCGCTCGGCGCGGAAGGCGTGGTTGGAGGTGTGGAACAGCACCACGGCGAACTCGGGGTCGGTCATCGGTGCTCCTTGGAGATGGCCGCCACCGCGGCCAGGACCCGTTCGGTGTCCTGCTGGGACGTGATCGCCCCGGGGGCCAGCCGGACCGTGCCGTGCGGGAAGGTGCCCATCGTCCGGTGGGCGGCCGGCGCGCAATGGAGCCCCACGCGGCACAGGATCCCGTATTCCTCGTCCAGGATGCACGCCACCTCGGACGGCGTCGCGCCCTCGAGGGTCCACGAGACGATGGCCGTCTGCTGGTCCGCATCACCGGGCCCGTGGAGGGTGACCCCAGGGATGCCGCGCAGGCCGTCGATCAGCCGCGCGGTCAGGGCCCGGTGGTGCTCGCAGATGGCCTCGATTCCCCGCTCCTGCAGCCACTCGATGCCGGCGAGGAGCCCGGCCAGCCCCACCGCGTTGACGGTCCCGCTCTCGTACGCATCGGGCAGGAAGGGGGGCTGGGCCTCCGTCTCCGAGCGGCTGCCGGTGCCGCCGCGCTTGAGGGGGAGCAGCCGTTGCGGATCCACCCGGTCCCCCAGCAGCAGTCCGCCCGTGCCCGTCGGCCCGAGCAGGGACTTGTGGCCGGTGAAGGCCAGCAGGTCGATGTGGTCGGCGTCCATGTCCAGCGGTACGGCTCCGGCGGTGGCGGCGGCGTCGACGAGCAGCAACAGGCTGTGGCGGCGGGCGATGCGTCCCACGGCGGCGACGGGCAGCAGGGTGCCCACCACGTTGGAGGCGTGGGTCATGGCGATGAGCGTCGTGGCCGGACGGATGGCCGCCTCGACCGCGGCGGGATCGAGGGCGCCGCTGCGCTCGCAGGGCACGACGGTGAGCGCCACCCCCTGGGCTTCGAGGGCCCGCAGGGGCCGCATCACCGAGTTGTGCTCCACCGAGCTGGTGATGACGTGGTCGCCGGGGCGCAGTAGCCCGAGGAGGGCGAGGTTGATCGCCTCGGTCCCGTTCAGCCCGAACACCGTGCGCATGGGGTCGCTGCCTCCCAACAGCTCGCAGATGGTGTCGCGGGCGGTTTCCACCACACGCCCGGCCGCGATGGACAGGCGGTGCCCCGAGCGGCCGGGATTCCCCCCGGACTGCTCCAAGAAGCGCACCATGGCCTTGCCCACCCGATCCGGCTTGGGCCAGGAGGTGGCCGCGTTGTCCATGTAGAGCAGCGGGCGAGTCATGCGGTGGGGCCTCCCGTGGTGGCGCCATGGCAGGAGCTGCCGGCGCCGGCCGTGCAGCCGTAACAATGGTCGGCGGTGCGGATACGCCGCTGGGCCCATTCATCGACATCGAGATCGCGGATGTGGACCGCGCCGCCTCCGAAGCGGGCCGGCAACCCGAGCGCCCCGTTGAAATCGCAGTCGTGGACCGTGCCGTCGTGGTGGACCGACACGGTGTTGCGGCACATCACGCCGGCCACGGCCGCGGGATTGAAGGCCTCGGCCAGCAGGCGCCGGTAGGGCTCCAGGTTCCCGGTCTCGGTTAGCCAGGTTAGATGGCGTCCGGCGGGCATGTTGTTGAGGGCCAGCAGGCGGTCGAAGGTGACGCCGTGGTCCCGGTCCAAGGTGGCCTTCCACTGGGACTCCAGCGCCACCTGGCAGCCGGCCAGCTGGGCTCCGATGGGATTGGTCATCAGCGTCAGCACCCGGCGGGGATCCCCGGCCCCGTAGCCGGCGGCGTTGAGCCGCCGCAGCGCCTCGATGGAGCCCTCGAAGACGCCGGCACCCCGCTGGGTGTTCGTGCACAGCGGGGCCAACTGGGGGAGGGAGCCGACCACCTCCACACCCCGCGTCGCCAGCCACGCCGGCAAGTCGCGCTGGTCGGGCAGGAGCAGCACGGTGAGGTTGGACCGGATCATCACCCGCCTACCACGGGCCACCACCCCCTCGATGAGGGACCGGAAACGTGGGTGGAGCTCGGGGCAACCCCCGGTCAGATCGACGGAGCGGGCGTCCAGCCGGTCCAGCGCCGCCAGGCAGTCTTCCAGCGTCTCGTCCGCCATGCGCTCCCGGCGATGCGGCCCGGCGTCCACGTGGCAATGGCGGCACGACAGGTTGCACCGCAGGCCCAGGTTGATCTGCAGGGTGTCGGGCTGCACGGCACGCATGGGTAACAGGCCGTGCGCCTTTAGCGCGGCGTCGAAGGAGGCCGCCTGTGAGGTATTTGCTGACATCGTCATCTCCATCCCGTCCCCGTTCCTTGCGGGCCGGCCAGCCGGGCCCGGATGCGCTCCGAGACCCCGATCCCGGCGGCTGCCGACGGCATCACCAAGCCGGCCATCAGCACCGCCCGCAGGTTGCCGCTGACCTTCGAACGGCCCGCTCGCCGGGCCCGATGGCGCACCGGCACCTCCCGTACGGCCAGGCCGCGGCTGGCGGCCTTGATCTGCATCTCCAGCGTCCAGCCGTAGGTCATCTGACGCATGGAAAGCCGGGCCAGCGCCTCGGCTCGGATGGCCCGGAACGGCCCCAGGTCGGCGAACGGGTGCCCGGCCAGCCGGGCCACCAGCGAGAGCACCAGTCGATTGCCCACCCGCTGGGGCCAGGTGGTCGCCCCCGCCTCGGCCAGGTGGTGTTCCCGCTGCCCGAGCACCAGGTCCGCTCCGTGGCGGAAGGGCTCGAGCAGCGCGGGTAGATCCGCCGGATCATCCGCCCCGTCGCCGTCCATGAACACGACGATCCCGTCCCTCCCCAGAGTGCTCAGACCCCTCGTCAGGGCGTGGCCGTAACCCCGCCGCGGCTCGTGCAGCACCCGGGCCCCGGCCGCCCGCGCCACCGCCGATGTGCGGTCGCGGGAGCCGTTGTCCACCACGACGACTTCGTCCACCAGATCACGGGGGAGGGAGCGCACCACCGCACCGATGCACGCCTCTTCGTCCAGAGCGGGGATCAGCACGGAGATGGGCTGGTCGTCCAGCATCGTCAGGGCTCCTGGAGGGATGAGCCTTCTTTGCCGGCTTCCGACAAGATGAAGGTCCACAGCGCGCCGGCGGCGGGGGCCAGTTCACGCCGGCTGTCCCTCACCAGATAGAAGTGGCGCTCGATGGAGAGCCCCTCCACCGACAGGGCCTCGAGGGTGCCGCTGCGCACGTCGGCGTCCACCGTACGTTGTGAGATCAGGGTGACTCCCAGGCCCGCCTTGACCCCCTCCTTGACCGCGGTGACGCTGCCGAACTCGGTGGTGCCCGCCACCGCCTCGAAGCCACCCCGTAGCACCTTCTTGAGGGCCTTTTCCGCCAAGGTGCGCGTGCCCGATCCCCGTTCCCGGAGGACCCAGGACTCCCCGGCGAGATCCGCGGCCGTGATGGGCGCCGTGCGCTCGACCCACGGATGATCGGGCCGGACCACCAGCACCACCCGATCGGTCCAGGTCTTGCGGGCGACGAGCTTGCCGTTGGTGTCCCGCCTGCCCACCACGCCGATCTCCAGGTCCCCGTTTTCGATGCCGGCGAGGGTCTGGTCCGAGTCGCCGATGCGGAGGTGCACGGTCACCTCCGGGTGCACGGCGTGGAAGCGCCCCAGCAGGGCGGGCAGGATGTACTCGCCGGGGGCGGTGCTGCCGCCGATCAACACCTCCCCGCGCTGCAGGCCCAGCAGGTCGTTCATCTCATCGACCATCTCGTCGCGCAGGGCGATCATCTGCCGGGCCCGGCCCAGGAGCAGCTCGCCGGCGCGGGTGAGCTCCACCCGCCGTCCCATCCGGTCGAATACCTTGGCGCCGATGGCCTGCTCCAAGCTGGCGATACGCGCGCTCACCGACGCCTGGGCCATGCCCAGGATGTCCGCCGCGCGGGAAAAGCTGGCCTGGTCGGCCACCTCGATGAACACCGAGAGCTGCTTCAAGTCCAACGGCACGGAACACCTCCTATTTTTCGCGCATGGCGAAGCCGATCCCGAGGCAGAACACCAGGCCCAGGGCGACGGCGATCTGCCCGTTTTGGGCCGGGCCGCCCACCTGCAAGACGCCCTCGACGAGCTTGTCGGGCTTGGCGGCCAGTCCGAAATTGTGCGCGAAAGCGGCCCCCATGACCATGCCCAGCACGACGATCGCTGCGTCGCCGTCCCCTTCCCCGGCCCGGAACAGCTGGCGCCCGGGGCAGCCGCCCGCCAGGGCGAAGGCCAGCCCGGCGAGCACCATGCCCAGCACGTTCCACAGGTGGTTGCTGTGGGCGATGGGCTGCTGGGCAAATCCCAGTTCGAACTGGCCCAGGATCCCGTTGACCGCCGCGGTGGCCAGCACCATCGCGGCCACGCCTGTGAGCAGGTGGTAGTCCTTGAGCAGCACCGCGTTGCGGATGGCCCCCGTCGTGCAAAAACGGCTGCGCTGGGCGAGGAAGCCGACGAACAGGCCGGCCCCCAGTGACACCAGCAGCGGCGCGTGGAGGGTGCCCGGACCCTTGTCGCTGGCCAGCAAGAAGGTGGGCTTCACGAAGGCCAGCACCACCAAGGCCACCATCAACCCCGGCAGGATCCAGCCGGTTGCGGCCGGAGCAGCGTGGGCCCGGCCCAGGGTGAAGCCGCTGCGTATCAACCACGCGCCGATGGCCACGCCGGTGCCCAGCCCGGCCAGGCCCAACACGGCGTTGAGGTCGCCGCCGGCCAGCCTCAGCAGCGCCCGCCAGGGGCAGCCCAGGAAGACCAGCGCGCCGATCATGGCGAAGGCCCCGAGCACGAAGCGCAACGCCGGCGCTGAGCCCCCCCGGGGGCGGAACTCCCCGAACGCCAGGGCGGCGACCAAGGAGCCCAGCACGGCGGCGGGGATCTCGGGCCGCAGGTACTGCACGGCGGCGGCCCGGTGCATCCCCAGGGCACCGGTGATGTCCCGCACGAAGCAGGCCATGCAGACGCCCATGTTGGCCGGATTGCCCAGCTTGACCAGCAGCGCGGCGATGACGCCGAGCAGCACGCCGGTGATGACGATTCCCGTGCGGGAGCCAAAGAATTGGGTGAGGCGTTCTCGCATGGGGTCACCTCCGGATCCGTCTGCGATCGAGGCGTCAGTCTATACAAGTGATTGGAATACACTATAGTACCAATAGGTAAATCAAATGAAAAAGATCCCCCTCGCCCTGTTCACGATGGCCTGCCTGACGGCGATGGCGGGGTTGCATCTGGCGGGGGTGTCATTCAGCCACTACGTCGAGGGGGGGCTGCTGCTGGGGTTCGGGATCTGGCGCCTGATCGCCGAGGGCGACCGCTACCAGCGCTTCCGCGTCGCGTTCATCCTCGTGGGCGTTTCCATCGGCTGGTACCTGCTCCCCCTATCCGGATTCATCGTGCCCCGCCTGGGGTCGGAGTACGGCGCGGACCTGCCCGGGATCCACGCTTTCGGGACGCTGGCGTTCTTCCTGTTCCTGATCCCTGTGGTGCTGTTCGGCCGGGCCGCGGACTGCGGCTGGTGCTGCCCCTGCGTGGGGGTGAGGGAGACGGTGGGGTACGCCTTCCGCGGGGCGACCCCCCGGGGGCGGATCTGGTGGCACCTGCGGCACCTCAAGTGGCCCGGGCTGATCGCAGGGCTGGTGCTGGTCCCGCTGCCCTTCGTGGCCCCGGGCCTGCTGGGGGGCGCGGAGGAGCGTTTTTACGCGCTGGTGTTCTACGCCTACTACGGTAGCTTCTTGCTGCTGCCGCTGCTGGGCAACCGCAACTTCTGCCGCTTCGCCTGCCCCTTCGGCGCGGTGTGGGGGCTGGTGGGGCGCTTCGGCTTCTTCCGCATCCGCGCGCAGTCGGAGCGCTGCGTGGCCTGCGGCACCTGTGACTCCGTGTGCGACATGGGGGTGCCCATGTCGTCGATGGCCCCGCACAAGGGCACGATCCGCACCACCGAGTGCATGGGCTGCGGCCGTTGTGTGACGGCCTGCCCCCGGGGTGTCCTGGAGATCCACGACGTGCGGGGGCGGCGGAAGATCCCCTGCCGCACCGTGGCGCTGGGATTGATCGCGTGGTTCGCGGTGGCGGCGCCCCTCGGGGCCTGGGCCGGCGATGAAGAGGAAGAGGAGGAAAAGCAGGAGGAGCCGACGGCTATCGAAGAGCAGTCCACCTTCGACCCATTTGCCGAACCGGGTGAGCCGGGCTCGACGACCTTCGACCCCTTCGCCGAGGCCGATGACGATGTGGTCAGCGAGGTGCAGGCGCTGAAGAAGCGGTCGGCCAAGCTGTTCCTCTCGGCCCGCTACGGATTCACCCACCGCACCGGCTTCCCGTCTGCCACGGGCACGGAATCGACCCACATCTGGACCCTGGGGGTGGACTACCGGCCCTTCGAGGCGCTGTTCGCGGGGGTCCGCGTCCCGATCATGAAGGAGCAGTACCGGGAGGGGGACGACCTGCTACTGGACGAGGCGGGCCTTTCCGACCTGGCCACTTACGTGGGGGTGCAGCTTCCATGGTTCCCGCTGAGCCTGATGGGCATGCTGTTGTGGCCCACCGGTAGCTACGAAAAGGGGCTGGGCACCGGGGAATTCTCCGGCGGCCTGATCGCCGATCTGAGCTGGACCCTGGGCGTCGTGGACATGGCGCTGGGGGGGTACTACCTGCTGATCCGGGATCCGGAGGACGTGGAGCTGCCCGACAGCTACGGGGCCTCCTTCGACGCGGGGGTGCGGCTGCGCAAATGGCTCCGCCTGCAGGCGGGGTTCGCCTGGTCGTTCGTGACCCTGATCACCCTCGACGACGTCCACCAGCTGGCAGCCAACACCCGCCTGACCTGGCGGCTGGCGCCGCGGTTCAGCCTGGTGACCGGTGTCGAGGTCGAGTTCCATCCCGTGACAGCAGTGGCCCCATCTTTGGGGCTCAAGCTCGGACTCTGAAGGAGCGAGGAATGTACGTGACGATTGGCAAGACGAGAACGACGGCCGCCGCCGCGGCCCTGCTGGCCCTGGGCCTGGTCGCCCTGCTGAGCGCGCCGCCGGTGTTCGCCTCGGGGACCAAGCGCCCCCCGACCCCCACCGGGGGTGGGAGCAAACCCACCGATGTTCTGGACGGAGATGACGGCGAGGCCGAGCTGCTCCCCGAGGGGCTGAAGATCGCGGTGGAGGGTACGCTCGTCCCCTGCGACGACTGCCGGCACCGCATCCGCTCCAGCGATACGGGGCGGGAATACATCATCTTGGAGAACTCGATCCTCGAGACGATGGTCAAGGCAGCGGCTGCCGACGCCGATCAGGTCTTTAAGGTCTCGGCGCGGATCACGGCTTTCGAGGGGGAGAACTACCTGTTCGTGACCTCGATGGAACCGGTCCAGTAGGCGCGGACATTGTCCACGGAGACCAGGCACGGGGGGAGCGACCGGCGCCTCATCGCCTTCGGGATCGCGCTGACCGCGGTCTTCGCCGGCGTGGCGTGGCTATCGCGTGCGGTCCCGCCCGACCCAGGCCTGCGCTCCGTCGGGGTGTTCCTCGTCCTGTTCGGTGTGGCCTTCGCGGCCTATGTCGGCGGCCTCAAGGTGGTGCTGGGCCGGCCGCCGACCCCCTCACGGCTCAAGCTCGTGCTGCTGTTCGCGGTGTTGGCGCGGCTGGTGTCCTTGCCCGGCGCTCCACTCTTCGACGATGACATCTACCGGTACCTGTGGGACGGCGAGGTCACGGCGGCGGGGATCAATCCCTACGGTCACGCGCCGGCGGAGGTGACGCTGCCCCCCTTCGACCTGATGGGGCAGCCGGCCGATGATCCAGAGGTTCAGGCGCAGCTGCAGACCCTCGATCGCCTCAACGAGTTATGGTTCGAACAGCCGGCGTTGACCGCCCTCTACCAGCGCATCAACTACCCGGACATCCCCACCATCTACCCGCCCCTGTGCCAGGCGGTGTTCGCCGTCGCAGCGCTGCTGGCCCCCCATCCGTCCGTGGTGCAGGTCACCTTCAAGGCGGTGTTCGTGCTGCTGGATCTGCTGACGGTGTGGCTGGTGGTGTGTGCGCTGCGGCGCCTGCAGCTGGACGAGAGCCTGTGCCTGGTCTACGCCTGGAGCCCGCTGATGATCAAGGAGGTGGCCAACAGCGGGCACATGGAGCCGGTGGCGGTGGTGCTGGTGGCGCTGGCGGTGGTGCTGGCGGTGTCGGGGCGCCGGCTGGCGGCCGTGGGCGCTGCGGCCCTGGCCATCGGCGCCAAGCTCTATCCGGTGCTGCTGCTGCCGGTGCTGCTGCGGGAGCTGGCCCGCCGGGAGGGGTGGCGGCGCCTGCCGCTGGCCCTGGCCGTGGTCGCGGCGGTGCTCGCCCTGCTCTATCTGCCGTTCCTCGGTTCCGGGGAGGGCGTGCTGTCCGGAACCCGTTCCTTCGGCACCCTGTGGGAGATGAACGCCGGACCCTTCGGGCTCGTCCGGGGCACCCTGGCCGCGCTGGCCCCCTCCCTGTCGCCGGCCCAGGCCGCCCTGGGCGCGCGTCTGGTCGTCGCGCTGCTGCTGTGCGCCTGGATCGCCGCCGTGCTGAGCCGCCGCGACGACACCCCGGGCCGGCCCGGGGCCGCGATGCTCGCCATCCTCGGCGGGGCCTACCTGCTGAGCCCGGTGCAAAACCCCTGGTATCTGTGCTGGCTGCTGCCGCTGCTGTGCCTGCAGTTCCGTTGGTCCTGGGTCGCGCTGACGGGAGGGGCGGCGCTGTACTACCTGTATTACCCGCTGGTGATGGATCCCGCTGGCGCGTTCTCGGGCCTGGCGCCGGTGGTTCTGTGGGCGCAATACATTCCGTTCGTGGGGCTGCTGATCTGGGAGTGGCGGGGCGCTAGGAAGCCCGCCGTCGTAGCACTTGCGAGCGGATCGTCCGCCGATCCTTGCCCATCAGCTTGAACGCCGTGCGGCTGAGCAGATCCGAGGCCGGCGGGAACAGCCGGGAGTAGTAGCCGACGCGGTTGAGCACGCTGACCATCTCCACCGCCTTTTGCTTGCGGATGGCGTCGAAGATGATGCGGGCCACCCGCTCGGCGCGCATGGAGTACAGCGGCAGCAGCTTGCTGGCCAGCTGGGTGCCGGCGGTCTCCCCCTGGAGGTCGCCGTGGAAGCCGGCGGTGTTGACGATGAAGGGGTAGACCGTCGTGACCCGGATCCCCAGCTTGCGGGTCTCCAGGCGCAGCAGCTCCGACCATGCCCCCAGGGCCAGCTTGATCACCGAGTAGGGGCTGTACATGGGCAGGCGGTAGAACGCCAAGCCGGAGGAGACGTTGACGACGTGGCCGGCCCCGGCCTCGACCATGGACGGCATGAAGGCGTCCACCAGGTACAAGGGCCCCCACAGATCGACGTCCATCAGCTTCTTCCACGTATCGATGGGGGTCTCGACCAGCTCACCGATGTGGGCGATGCCGGCGTTGTTGACCAGGATGTCCAGGCCCCCCAGCTGGCCGATGACCTCGCCGGCCATCTCGGCGACGGCGTGGGCGTCGGAGACGTCCAGCACGTAGGTGTGGACGGCGGCGGCCTGGCGCGCGAGCTCCCCGGCCGTCTCCTCGAGGGCGGGGCCGTCGAGATCCACGAGGATCAGCGTGGCCCGCTGCCGGGCGAACAGGTCGGCCAGGCAGCGGCCGATGCCGTTGGCCCCGCCGGTGATCAGAACTCGCTTGCCCTCGAAGGTCGTCATCACCATCCCGTTCAGCCGGGGATCCCCAGCAAGCTGGTGCAGGCGGTGAACAGCACACGCTCCGCGCGGCTGATGTCCTCCTCCTGCAGCGTGGTCTCGGTCAGCAGGTACAGCGACATGTCCTCCAGCACCCAGATCACGCAGTGGAAGACCAGGGGATCCCGGGGCTGCTCGGGGTCCGGCAGCTCGAGCTGGCGCAGCAGCTCGAACACCTGGCCGTGCATTCGCTTGCGTCGCACCGCGAGGGGGGACTCGCTGCGCATCGCTTCTTGGTGCAGGACCCGCATCAGCGGGCCGGCCGCACTGTGGAACGAGAAGAAGCTGTGGATCCCCGCCTGGACTCGGTCGGTGAGTTCGCCGGGGCCGGTGAGGGACATGGCCACCACGTCGTACAGCCGGTCACAGGCCAGGTCGTAGATGGCGCTGAGCACCTCCTGCTTGTTGCGGAAGTGCCGGTAGAAGGTCCGCCGGGACAGCCCGGCGGCCTGGAGCAGGTCCTCCACCCGCGTGCCCTCCACCCCCTTGGCGCTGAACTCGGCCATCGACGCCTCGATGATCTTCAGGCGGGTGATGTCGGGGGTGAGGGACAGACTTTCCATATCTCGTGATCGACTCATGCTCCCTAGCTTCGTCTTCGCCGTCGCTCGGCGCAACGTTCCAGCAGGTCCCGGTAACATGCCACAAGATGTATACCAATGAAAGGGAGATGGAAAAATGTTGGATCTGTGTTCTAGGCAAAAGTGTTGATTCTGTGGGATTCGTTAGGTATACACCATGTGGCACATCGTGTGGCAAAGGTACGCCACGGAGCTGGGAGGCAAAGATGTTCGGGCGACGAAAACTGGGCTGGAAGACCCACGAGTTTGGCTGCGGAACCCATCGATTCCTGGGGGATGGCGGCCCCCCTGGGGCGCTACCGATCCGCCTGGAGCTGGACCTGCGCATCGGCTCGCTGCGGGACTTCGTCAATCCGCTGGCCCTACCGGCCGTCTCCGGGGTGATGGCGTGCGAGGGCACGGTCTCCGCCGAGGGGTTGGCCCAGGACGCTCCTTGCTCCGGCACGCTGGAGATGCGGCTGCTCACCGAGCGCGTCCTGCGTTACGCGCTGTCCTTCCAGGGGGACGACGGCGAGACCTACCGGTTCTTCGGCGAGAAGCCCGATCTGAGGCTGCGCAACCTGTACCGCACCCTGTTCACCCTCCACGGCGCCATCCACGACGCCGAGGGCAAGGAGATCTCCCGCTCGACGCTGTTCTTCTACCGCGGCACGCCGGCGTTCATGGCGAACCAGCGCCTGACCTACAGCGCGGAGGTGAGCCCATGAGAGCCCGCATGGCAGGCAAGGTGGTGCTGGTCACCGGCGGGGCCAATGGCATCGGCTACGCCACGGCGGAGCGTTTTGGCCGCGCCGGCTGCAAGGTGGTCATCACCGATCGGGACGAGCCAGCGTTGGCGGCCGCGGCGGGCACGCTCACCGCCGCGGGGGTGGATGTCGCGTCGCAGGTCGTGGACGTGACGGACCAGGAGCGGGTGGAGGAGGTCGCCGCCTGGCTCCTGTCGGAGTACGGGCGCCTGGACGTGCTGGTCAACAACGCCGGCATCGGCCTCAGCCGGGAGCTGGCCGAGACCACCCGCGCCGACTGGCAGCGGCTCATCGACATCAACGTGTGGGGGGTGCTCAACAACACGTATGCGTTCTTGCCGCTGATGATCGAGCGGGGATCGGGCCACATCGTCAACGTCTCCTCCGGCCAGGCGTTCTTCCGCATGCCCACCTGGGGGGCCTACGCGGCGACCAAGGTGGCGGTACAGGGGTTCTCCGAGGTGCTGCGCCAGGAGCTGCGCAAGCACGGCATCGGGGTGACGACCATCTTCCCGTACCTGGTCAACACCGGCTTCTACACCGGCATGGAGGGGGAGACCCTGACCGCCAGGATGACCCTGAAGTTCATGCCGCTGATCTCCCACACCCCACAGAAGGCGGCGGCCAAGATCTTCGCGGCGGTGCGCAAGAACAAGGCCAAGGATCTGGCCCACCCGATGAACGCCGCCGGTTATTACACCAGCACGCTGCCGCTGGCCCCGCGGTTGGTGGGCCGGGTGATGAACCAGTTCTTGCTCAAGGGGGCCTGATCCATGGCCCGCGACGTCACGCTGATCACCGGGGCTTCGGGAGGGCTGGGCGAGGTCTTCGCCCGGTCGATGAGCCGGCGGGGCCACGATCTGCTGATCACGGCGCGCCGGCATTCGCGGCTGGAGCGCCTGCGCGAGGAGCTGCAGCGGGACCACGGCAACCGGGTCTGGACCGTGCGGGCCGACCTGGCCACCGATGGCGGGGTCGGCCAGATCATGGATCACGTCGCCGATCAGGGCCTGCACGTGAGGCAGCTGATCAACAACGCCGGCTGCGGCTACCGCGTGGGCCTGGCGGAGCGGCCCTGGGAGGACTGGGAGCGGCTGATCCGGGTCAACAACCTGAGCCTGGTGCAGCTGACCCGGGCGGTGCTGCCGGGGATGATCGACCGCGGGGAGGGGGGGATCCTCAACGTGGCCTCGGCGGCAGCCTTCCAGCCGCTACCGTGGTTTTGCCTGTACGCCTCGTCCAAGTCCTTCGTGCTGTCGTTCTCCCAGGGCCTGGGCCAGGAGGTGCGGCGGCAGGGCATCAAGGTCAGCTGCCTGTGCCCGGGGATGACCTATTCCGAATTCGTCGAGACAAACGGCATCGACGTCAGCGGGTTGCCCGGCTTCGTGTGGATGCAGCCGGAGGCGGTGGTGGAGGCCTCCCTGGAGGCCCTGGAACGCAACGATCCGGTCTGCACCCCTGGGTTTTACAGGGCCCTGCCCGTCGTCGAGCGGATGCTGCCCCGGCGGGCCATCGCCGCTGTCGCCCGCCTTCTCCTCCAGCCCGGGAGTCACTCATGAGCCCATCATCATCCACCACCCTGACGCTCGACCTGGACCTCACCGCGGCGGTCACCGGGTTCGAGTCGGCCCGCGCCGCCACACCGGCCCACCATCGCCTGGTCAAGCACTACTCCTCCGTGCTGCTCGTGGGTCCCCCCGCATCGGACGACCTGCTCGAGCTGGTGATGCACATGTTCACCGAGGACGAGGCCGACGTGGTCCAGCACCTACCGCCCCTGCGTCCCCGCACCGTCGAGCAGGTCGCTCGCAAGTGCGGGCGGGGCGTCAAGGACGTGCGCTGGGTACTGGAGCACCTGGTGGGAAACAAGCGCATCATCCTGGGGCTGGGAGATCCACGGAAGTACACGATCCTCCCGATCTTGCCGGGCACCTTCGAGATGACGCTGATGAAGCCGGATCTGGACGGCATCAACGGCTGGCACAAGCAATTCAGCGAGATCTTCGAGCGCATCTGGGGCACGGGCTTCATCCGGGATTACATCTCCGTCAATCCCGCCTTCGTACGCTTCTTGCCGGCGGCGAACGTCAGCGACACCCTGTACATGGCCTGGCCGTCGGTGCGGCTGGAGGACATCCTCGACCGCTACGACAAGTTCGCCATCGGCCATTGCCAGTGCCGCATCTCCACCCAGCTGACGGGGGAGGGCTGCGGCAAGCCCACGGAGAACTGCGTGTGGATCGGCCCCCTGGCCGACATCGTGCTGGACCGGGGGCTGATGCGGCCGGCGAGCAAACAGGAGGTCATCGAGGTCAAACGCCACGCGGAGGACAACGCCTGCGTGACGTGGATGATGAACGAGTTCGGCGACCCCCGCGGCAACGTCAGCTGCTCGTGCTGCGGGTGCTGCTGCCGGGCGATGCAGACGGTCAATCAGCTCAGCGCGCCAGGGTTGATCAGCAAGCCCCACTTCATGCCGCAGCGGGCGGTGGACTCCTGCACCGGGTGCAGCTTCTGCGTGGGAGTATGCCCCGTGGGAGCCATGGAGAAATCCGGGCGGCAGGTGCGGTTCGATGCCACCCGCTGCATCGGCTGTGGGCTGTGCATCGTCGCGTGCACCTTTGGCGCCCTCGAACTCCGGCCCGTCGAACGGCCACAGCCACCTGAGAAGAGCTGGGCCGCCATGGTCGGCAAGGGCGTGCCTGACGTATTCAGCAACCTCTTCAAGCTGTGGGTGCGCCGCAACGTGATGCGCAAGAGCACGCCGTCCCCACCCCGCGCGCCCGGGAGGCAGCCATGACCGCCCTGTTCGAGCCCGCCGTGATCCACGGCCTGACGCTGAGCAATCGCATCGTCAAATCGGGCACCCAGGAGAACATGGCGGGAGAGGGGGGACGGCCCAGCGAGCAGACCCGGGCGTTCTACCGGGGCCTGGCCCGTGGTGGCGCCGGGCTGATCATCACCGGCCTGGCCTACGTCAACGAGACCGGCCAGTCCTACCTGCGCCAGCACGGCGCTCACACCGACGCCATCGTCCAGCCCTGGCGCGAGATCGTCGACGATGTGCACCGTGACGGGGGCAAGATCGCCCTGCAGATCGCCCACGGCGGGCGCCAGATCGACGCTCGCACCCTGCGCGACCGGGTCACCCTGGCCCCCTCTGCGATCCCCGAGCTGACCACGTTTTCGAGGCCGCGGGCCATGACCGAGGCTCAGATCTGGCAGACCATCGAGGATTTCGGCCGGGCGGCAGCGCGGGGCAAGGCCGCGGGCTTCGACGCGGTACAGATCCACGCCGCCCACGGGTTCCTCATCGCCGGCTTCTTGTCGCCGCTGACCAACCGCCGCAACGACGCCTGGGGCGGGGATGCCACCCGGCGTAGCCGCTTCCTCGTCGAGGTCTACCGGGCGGTCCGCGAAGTGGTGGGGGACGACTATCCGGTGCTGTGCAAGATCGTCGTGGACGACTTCGTGCCCTTTGGCGTGGACCGGGCCCAGGTCCTGTCCGCCGTGCGGCACCTGGAGGACCTGGGCCTGGACGCCATCGAGATCAGCGGCGGGGTCCAGGAGCTGGTGCTGTGGTGGATCCAGGGCCGCTCGATGGCGGACATCGTCGGGCGGGACCGCCCCGCCCCCGAGCGCCTGTTCTACCGCGTCGCCCTCCAGGCGCTCCAGCCCCGGCCCGGCTTCCGCGAGGCCTACTTCCTGCCCGTCGCGAGGGACCTCAAGAGGCGGATCAAACTGCCGGTCATGCTCCCGGGGGGCAACCGCAGCTATGCCCTGTCCGAGCAGATCGTCGCGGAGGGCTGGGCCGACTACATCTTGATGGCCCGCCCGCTGGTCCACGATCCCCAGCTGCCCAACCGCTGGGCCGCCGGCAGCCGCAGCGCATCACGGTGCTGGTCGTGCAACCGTTGCTTGGGGGAGGTGCAAAAGGGGGGGGTGCTGCGCTGTTATCGGGATGGTTGAGGATCCCTTTGCCAGCCGAACCCCTGGGGGGCGTTGTATAGTGGTAATCGGCGGCAAACCCGATGGACGCAATACACCAACGACCGTGGCTGGTCCTCACGATCGCGACCGTGGCGATGACGGTCGTCACCCCTTCGTGTGACTGCTCGGGCGACGACGACGACGACGGCACCATCACCGAGCCGGTGCCCCTGGATCCCACCGATTTCACCTACCTGCTGGAAGAGAGCCCGGCGTCGTTGCCGCTGTGGACCACCCCGTGCACCCGCCGGCTGCGCACCTGGGACCGGGCGCCGGTGGCCACCAACCCCGGGCTGACACTGTCGGCGGCGCGGGGTGAGTTCGAGCCGGTACAGCTGGCTCTCGGGCCGGCCAGCGGCACGGTGAGCGTCTCCGTCGACCCCTTCCCCGAACTGGGGAGCACGCAGCGCGCCGAGCTGGCCGAGGTGGGGTACGAGGAGGGGTGGTCCGAGTCCCTGACGCCGCTGGCATCCGGGGCCACCGTCACTTTGGACGAGGAGCAGCCGGCGGTGGTCTGGCTGACCGTGCGGGTCCCCGACGACGCCCCGGCGGGGGAGCACCACACCACCTTGCGGCTGGAGTCGGACGAGCACGGGGCCGTGGACGTGCCCGTCACGTTGTACGTATTCGACTTCGATCTCCCGGCCCGGGCCCACTTCTCCACCCAGCTGAACATCGACGTCTCCTCGCTGATCCCAGAAGGCGGGGCCACCGTGGACGCCAAGGACCTGCTCTTCGAGCACCGCATGACCCCCAAATCGGTGGCCTGGCCCAGCGGCTTCAACTGGGGCATCACCTGGGAGTCCGGTGCGGCGCCGTGCGAGCAGTTCAACGACGAGCCGGACGAGCCGGACGAGTACAGCATTGGGTCCCTGGCGCCGTTCTACATCCTGGGCGAGGGCTGGAACGGGGTGGGCTTCCCCGATGCGATGATCTTCCAGTTCGTCGACAACAACACGCCGCGTCCGGCCAGCTTCTGCGGCATCGACCGCGGCGATCACTACGGCACGGGCGAGTACAACGACGAGTGGTCCGAGTTCCTCGGAGCGCTGGACACCTACCTGGGGGACCACGGGCTGGCGGACAAGGCGTACTACTACGTCCAGAACGAGCCCCAGGACGAAGCGGATCACACCCTGGCCGCCTACCTCTGCCGGTTGACCAAGGACGCCGCCCCCGGCCTGCGCATCGCCATCTCCGAGGAGCCCAAGCCGGAGATCGCCGAGGAGGCCGGCGGGGCGTGCGGTTACGACATCTGGATCGCCCACGTGCGGGCCTACCAGCAGGACTACGCCTGGGAGCGGCAGCTGGCTCACGGCGAGACGGTGTGGTTCTACAGCCTGGACCACGACCCGGATCCCTACTTCAACCCCACGGCGGTGGACGCCGACGGCATGCACGCCCGCATCATCCCGTGGGCCGCTTGGGGGCACCGCATCACCGGCTGGGCCTACTATGACGCCACCCGCTTCTTCGACGGCCCCCGCCCCGGCGTGCGGGCCGAGCTGCTGCGGGAGGGGTTCGAGGACTACGAGTACCTGTGGCTGGCCAACGGGGGTGCCCACCCCACCCCCGAACAGGAAGCCGTCGCCGACCCCACGGCGTTGAGCGTGGCCTCGTCCATGACCAGCTGGACCCGGGATCCGGATGCGCTGACGGCGCTGCGGCACGAGCTGGGGCGTTTCATCGAGGGCTCGCGGGACACCTTGCCGGTGCTGGAATCCACCACCGAAGGCCATCCCCGGGACGCCTACTACCTCAACTTCCAGGATCCGGCCGGCTCCCCGGCGGCGGATCCGCTGGACGTGGACGGCCACAGCTGGGTCAAGGTGGGCTGGAGTGCGTACGACGCCGACGCCGGGATGGGCTGGTACGGCGAGTACGTGGACGACCCCGGTATCACCCGATACGGCTACGACGACGTCTCGGGATACACCGAGGTGGAGCGGTCCTACCTGTACGACGACTACGGCCGGGACAATCTCTTCGAGTTCGCCCTGGAGAACGGCCTCTATCTCGTCACCTTGGGGGTGGGCCGGCCGGCCCACGGCTACCCCCGCGACCCCCACAACGCCCCCGTCGAGGGCATCGTGCTGGGGGCCGACGCGCACACCACCCCCGCGGCGCCGCCCCTGGTGCGCCACGGCGCCGTCGACCTCACCGACGGCTTGTTGTCGGTGGAGGTGGGGGGCCTGTCCGAGAGCTCGGGGAACTGGGCCTACACCTTCGTGGCGTTCCTTGCCGTCGAGCCGATCTGAGGCGACCGGCAGCTCCCAGCGGTCCGCGAGGACCCTCCCACCTGGCACCGATCTTGCTCGATCCCCCGGCGAACCCGAGGGGTACGGGAGCCGTGCATGTACGGACGCGCTGAATCATCGTTCCAGTCCAGGTCCGCATACCCGACGCTAGGTCTCGCCGCGGCAGCCTTGCTAGCCGCCACCGGATGCACCGAGGATCCCCTGCTGAACATCAACGCTGCGGTGTACGCCGGCGACCAATACGTGGCCGTGGGGCAATACGATCCCCAGGCGGTGACGCCGGGGTTCTCCGCGGTGCTGGCCTCCTCCGATGGCGAGGAATGGGCCGAGACCGGCTTGCCCTCCCACGTCGAACTCAAGGACATCGCCCACGGCAACGATCGGTTCGTGGCGGTGGGGAGCAGCTGGTTCACCGCCGAGGCGGAGGGATTGCCGGATCAGTCCAGCCTGATCATCACATCGTTGGATGGCGACAGCTGGGAGCTGGTCGAGGATTTCTACGACGGCATGTTGTCCACCGTGACGTTCGGCAACGGCGTCTTCGTGGCCGCGTCCCACCGTGGGCAGTTGTTCCACTCGATGGACGGTCTCACCTGGGAAGAGGCGGACTCCGTGGACGAGGACTGGGCCCTCGACGGCATGGTGTCCTATGGAGCCGGGACGTTCCTGGCGCCTGGCTTCGGGGGACTCGCCCGCTCCACGGACGGGGTGCTGTGGGCGATGGGCGGGGATGTATTCGAACCGGCGAACATCAACGACGATCTGGTGTTCGCCGGCGAGCAGTTCGTGATGGCGGCCCATTGGGCCCCACAGGGCGAGGGCGCCAGGGGCGATGAGCAGGGCTATCTGTTCACCTCGGCGGACGGTATGGCATGGGACGCCGTCGAGCTGGCCGGCGACAAGACGCTGCGCGACATCACCCACGACGGCGACCGCTACGTGGCCCTGCGCAACCAGGAGCTGGTGGTCTCGGACGACGGCCTCGACTGGCGGGCCGCCGATGGCGCTGCCGGGGATTACATCGCCAACGTCACCCACGCCGGCGACCGCTTCCTGGCCCTCGGTATGGAGCGCATCCTCAGCAGCGCGGACGGCGAGAGCTGGGACGTGACGTTCCAGTTCGAGGAGGACAAATGAGCCGGGTGCGAAGGTTCGAGACCATGAGTGTCTCCTGTCTTTGCTTGCGGATTTTGCTTGGCGTGGCGTTTGGTCCGCTGGTGCTGGCTGGGCCGGCTCTCTGCGCCGAATCAGCGGACGAAGAGGCCCTGAAACGAGAGGCGATCTGGACCTACCTGGATCGCTGTGACGAGCCCCGGGCATCGGGAGCGACGTTGGCATCGGCTCAGTGGGATCGGCTGGTCGATGGAGGGATGGATCCTGAAAAAATCCTTGAGATCACGGCGTTACTCACCGAGGACTGTCCCTATCTTTCCTTTGAAAAAGCGGTCGTAGGAGCTCCACTGGACCTGGATTCGAACCAGACTGGTGATGCCGGTGATGATGGCGTGGGGACCGTTGCTATTCGGGAGATGCCGTTGTTCGATGGGCCTGTGGGCCTGCGCGGCTTGACGCCGCGCCTCCGTGGAACCTACGCCGCGGGTTGTTTCTCTGGATTTGTTTCGGTGGCCTCGATGATCACCGCCGTCGTGATCCTGTCCAACGCGGCCGCTATGGAACCAAGCGTTTCGGGGGGGTCGGCGTTCGATGAGCTGAGCGACTCGTTCGCGAGAACGATGGCCGGGGCCCCTGCACTCCCTTTTTTTCCGCTTTCGTTGATCACCGGGATCATCGCCATTGCTTGTATCGACAAGGTAGAAACGCGGCGGATGAAGCCCGGTGAGATGTGGCAGGTGGCCGGACAGCAGCCTGCAGGACGGATCGGTTTGTACATGACCCCAGCTGGGGTCACTTTGCGATTCTAAGACCCTCTTGGGTGGGTCCAGAGGGTCACTCGTTCATCAAAAACGCGATGCCGCTCTGGATGTTGATCTCGAAGGTCAACCCGCCGATTTCGATCGATTCTGGCCGGTAGACGCCTATCTCGGAGGCCGGCCAATCACGCCCCGTAAGATACGGATCTCTGTGCTCCCATAGTGGATACTGCTCGAGCAACGAATGGCTTATGACGAGCATTCCGTCGTTCGGGCTCCTGCACTCGATGATGTCATTGATGGGAGCACCGTGAGCCTCGTTGGCACTGTAGATTTTGAGGTAGACACAATCCTCGGGACTGCCGTTTGATTGCCACGTGAATACGTGGTCCTCATCCCCGCTGATTGTGATTCCCTGGGCCGCTGTATTATCAAAATAATCGATGCCCGATGTCTCGTATACAAATCCCTCGACAGTCTCCCCTGTGGTGGTCAGGGTCACCGGCGTGCCGGAGTCGAAAAACGGTATCTCTCCATAGTACGAATTGGCGTATTCCGCGAACGTCAGAGTAGTCGAGTCACCTGCGACATCCACGATGAGGTCGCCTGCGGGAAGACCCACGGGGTACGGCTCACAAGTATCGTCCGTGGTGCAAACCTGAAACTCGCCGGTACAGGGAGGTTCGCAATGGCCGTAGGAGAGCTTGAGATACCTACATTCACCTTCCTGATAGATGGTCGAATAGGTGGACGGCATGTTCCACTCGTAAAAAGTAGCGCTCACGCCGTGGTACCAAATAGGGAAAGCCTGCCTGCCATCGTACTTGGACGAGATGGCGACCGCCGGAGGCGTTAAATCATCAAAGGTACAGTGCCCCGGTTCTCCATAGACGATGTCGTCGTTCGAAGAGTCGTCATCGTCAGAGCCGTCGTTGCAACTGACTGCGAATAATGCGAGTAGGCTGGCACCTGCAGCCGTGACAGCCCTCGTTACTTTGGTGGCTCGTCCCGATACATTCATGCCTCAGTGTACCGTTGGAATTCGGCTGTCTATGATTATTTTTATCTCCGTCCCAAAGACACTCCCGTCATAGAGCGGAATTCCGTCCCTCACGCCTGACCTGACGACCA
>CAZDDH010000008.1:0-69768 GCA_964504165.1 uncultured Rickettsiales bacterium
ACCTCCTCGGCGCCGGGGTAGGTGTCCGGGTTGGCGTCGTTGCAGTCGCCGCCGTTCTCGGCGAAGCCGTCCCCGTCGTCGTCGTAGCAGTCCGTGTCGTTGTCGATGACGTTGTCACAGTCCTGGTCCACGCCGTCGCAGACCTCGGTGGCGCCGGGGTAGACCGTTGCATCGCCGTCGTTGCAGTCCCCCGAGTCCTCGGTGTAGCCGTCCCCGTCGTCGTCGTAACAATCGGTGGTCTCGTCGACAAAGCCGTTGCAGTCGTCGTCGATGCCGTTGCAATCCTCGACTCCGGATGGGTTCACGTCCGCGTTGCTGTCGTCGCAGTCGCTGCCGTTGGCGAACCAGGCATCGAAGCCGTCGCCGTCCGCGTCCACCAGATCCGCCCCGTTGCAGTCCTCGTCGATGCCGTTGTAGGGGATCTCCTGAGCGCCGGGATTGATGGCGGGGTCGTTGTCGTCACAGTCGTTCCCGCCGCAGCCGGCAGACTCGTAGCCGTCGCCGTCGATGTCGACGTTGTCGATGGTGCCGTCGCAGTCGTTGTCCAGGCCGTCGCAGATCTCGAGGGCGCCGGGATAGACCGCCGGATTGGTGTCGTCACAGTCGCTCTCGCACTCCGAGAAGGTGTCCGAGTCGTTGTCCACCTCCAGCGGATCGTAGACCCCGTCGCAGTCGTTGTCCCATATCCCGTCACAGAGCTCGTGGGCGCCGGGGTAGACCGCCGGGTTGCCGTCGTCACAGTCGTCGCAGGTGTTGTAGGTATCCCCATCGACGTCGGGCAGATCGTCCGCGAGCCCGTTGCAGTCGTTGTCCAGGCCATCACACAGCTCGGGGGCGCCCAGGTAGATGGTCGCGTCCGTGTCGTCACAGTCGCCATCGCACTCGGTCTGCGTGTCCAGGTCGTTGTCGTATTCGTTGTCGTCGATGGCTCCATCGCAGTCGTTGTCGAGGATGCCGTCGCATAGCTCCGGCGCACCGGGGTAGACGTCCGCGGAGCCGTCGTCGCAATCGTTGCAGGGATCCCAGCCGTCGCCATCCATGTCCGCTGGATTGTCGATGATGCCATCGCAATCATTGTCCAGGCCGTCGCAGTACTCCACGGCTCCCGGGTAGGCCGTCGGGTCAAAATCGTTGCAGTCGACGCAGGAGTCCCAGCCGTCCCCGTCCACGTCGGCGACGTTGTCCACGACCCCGTCGCAGTCGTTGTCGATGTAGTCGCACAGCTCCTGGGCGCCCGGGTAGACCGTGATGTTGGTGTCGTCGCAGTCGCCGTCGCAGTAGGAATACCCGTCGCCATCGCCGTCCAGCTCGTCGGGGTCGTCGACGCCGTCGCAGTTGTTGTCCGGGTACCCGTCGCAGATCTCCGGAGCGTTGGGGTACACCGCAGCCATGGTGTCTTCGCAATCGTTGTTGCACTCGGCGAAGCCGTCGCCGTCGAGGTCGTCGTCGTCGTCGTCGGTGAAGCCGTCGCAGTCGTTGTCCAGGACACCGTCGCAGTACTCGGGCGCACCTGGATAGACGTAGATATTGGTGTCGTTGCAGTCGGTCCCACCGCAGGCCAGGTCGGTGTATGTATCGCCGTCCGCGTCCTGGCAGGCCGGCTGGTAGCTGTAGCCGTAGTCGATGGCGTTGGTCAGGATGTCGCCGTAGTCCTGCCCGTGCCCGTAGCCCCACTCCCAGGTCAGTCCGGAAACGATGACCATGCCGTTGCCGGTCTCGTAGATGTACAGGTTGCAGTAGCCCGACTGGTTCTCGGTGAGCTCATCCGCCGTCAGCGGGTAGCCGGTGAAATAGTTGTGGGACGAGTAGTTGCTGGTGAACGGGCTGGGCACCCCTTGCACCAGGTCGTGGCTCGGGTCCACCACGTAGCTGCTGGAAGAGAGCTGGAAGAAATTGGTCCCACCGAACGGCGGATCCGGGTAGGGCGTATCCGCCTGCTGCGTGACCCCCGAAAAGATGACCGCGCCTCCGCCGCTGATGTAGGTCTCGATCTGTGAGATGGCGTTGTTGATGTAGGTGTTGTACGTCGGCCCCTGGGCCGAAACCGTGATCACCATCGAGTAATTGCTGAGCGTCTCTCCGGCAAGCTGCGACGCACCGATCGTCGCATAGGGGATGCCCTGGATGGTCAGCTCGTCAGACCAGGCGGTATACCCCCACGCCGGTGCGTCCTGGACGAGCAGAACCAGCTGGGCGGAGGCGGTCGAAGCCGTGGTTGTGGCGATCAGAGCGGCGCAAGCGAGGATCGTTCGAATGACATAACGTCGAATCATGGTACCCCCATGTTTCTTGGTTCGATGGGTTTCCAATCGACACGCTACCACCTGGTCAAGCATCGGTAAAGAATAAGGACGCGCGCGAGCTATGAAAAAGGGCTGCGGAATGAATTTAGTTCAGTGCAGGTGCTAAAAGCAGCGGAAAGTGCCGGGGCGGCTGGAGTTGGGGCTGGCCGATGGGCGGGTCAGCCGCCGTAGTTGATGGCCCGCAGTCGGAGCTCGGAGATGGCGACCTCGGCGTGGGAAGAGCCGGGGTAGACCTCCGTGACCTGGAGCCGGACCTCGCCATAGGCGCTGCCGTTGTACCCACCCAGCCCGGGCAGGGCGAACCATTGCATCTCACGGGTGTCGGCCACCTCGATGGTGAAGGTCTCCATGTTGACCTTCACCTCGATGGTCTTGGGGCGGGAGTAAGCCTTGAAGTTCGAGGAGCTGGATCCGTTGCCCGGGAAGATGCCGATGCTGCCGATGGACCAGTCCGGTGCCTCCACCGTGACCCACTCCTCGGCGCCACCTGTGGCGATCCATGCGGTGGTGGTCTTCTCGTCCACCAGCTTGCCCTTGGCCGACTCGTTGGAGGACAGCTCGATGACCTGGGTGGGGCAAGGATCTTCTTTGAACTGAGCCGAGATCTCGGAGATCGCCGTCAGCGTGTCGAAGTCCGTGCCCGGGTACACACCCCGGATGGTGAATTTGGCCTTGCCGCCCCAGAGTTCGCCACCGATGGCCAGCTCGCCGGTATCGATGGTGACGGTACCGTAGGCGTCTTCGAGGTTATGGGTGACCTGCTTGACGGCGACGGGGTTCTGGGCGTCGTCCAGCGAGAAGATATCGATCTCGATGGCCTTGGGGCGAGCGTAGCGCTTGAAGGCCTCCTCGTCGGGGCCCATGCCGGCGATGACGGTGAAGCCGGTTAGCGTACCCCTGGGCAGATCCAGCTCGATCCACTCTCCGTTGCCCTCGTTCTCGTTGCCCTCGACCCACGCCGTCTCGGCCTTGCCGTCGACCACAGCGGCTGCGTTGGTCTTGGATGCCTCACCCCAAGAGTCCTTGAGTTCGGACGAAGCCGTGGCACCAGCCAGGGCCAAGCCGGGGAGGACCGTGAGCAGGCCCAAAGCAGCGAGGGAAAGGAGCAAGTTGCGCGTCATGATGACACCTCCAGGATTTATTGAGCGCCCATCGTACTCCAAGCGCCCTGCGCGCGAAAGCAAAGGAATTGCACCGGCGCCCGAGTCGGGCGATTCGGACATTTCGGGATCCATGGCGTACCATGATCCGATGAACGATCCTGCCCAGCCGCTACGCATCCTGTTTGTCTGCACCGGGAACCTCTGCCGTTCGCCGATGGCCGAGGGCATCGCGCGCCACCTGGCTGCCGAACGTGGCCACGCTGTCGATATCCGATCCTGCGGAACACACGCTCACGACGGCGATCCAGCCAGCGAAAATGGGGTCACCGCCTGCGAAGAGAAGGGCATCGACATCAGCGGCCATCGGTCCCAGCCTCTGACCGCCGAGATCATCGAGTGGGCAGACCAGATCCTGTGTATGGAAGAGAATCACATCTTGACCGTCAATTCCCGGGACTGGCGCGCACCGTTCAAGACGTGGAACCTGGGCAGTTTCATCGACAAGAAGCTGATCAAGGATCCCTACCGGCGGTCCCTGCGCAAGTACCGTAAAGCCCGCGACGAAATCTGGAGGGCCGTGGATGCGGCCCTGGAACGGATCCTGGTGTGACACGGAACCTCTTCCCGCTGGTGTCGATAGCCCTCGTCCTCGCATACCCGTGCGCGGCCCTTGCCCAGGACGATCCCGACGGCGACCCCGAAGAGAACTACATCTACCAGTACGTAGACGAGGACGGCGAGCTGCACTTCGTGGACGACCTGACGCTGGTTCCCCAGTCGGTGATCGCCGCGAACAAGCTCACCAAGATCCCGGTGGAGGCGCCAGCCCAAGTGCCCACCACGACCACCCCGTTGCCGGACAACCCGTCCCCGGCATCGCGCTATGAGACCACCGGCAAGCCCAGGGAAGAGGAGGCCGCCAAGAAGGCCAGCGCGGCTGCCCGCCTGACCGATCTACGTACCCGCCGCGAGGAACTGGTGGTGAAGATGACGCTCTACGAGGAGGGGTTCCTGGATGCGGACAGCAAAGAACCGTTGACGGACGAGGAGACCGAGCGGCTGGTGGTCCAGTGCCAGGAGGCGCTCAAGCGCATCGACGACGAGATCCGGGAACTCGAGAAGTAACGCCGGCCGATCAGATCCCCAGCCATATCTTGAGACGATCGAACCAGCTGCCGGCCTTTCCTGAAGGGGGCGCTGGGGGCGGGCCCGGCGTGGGTTCCGGCAACGGCTGGGTCACCCTGGGTGCCGTCTCCCAGACGGGCAGCTGCTTGGCAGCACAGAGCCGGGAGACCTCGGCCAGATCGGGGCTGATGTAGTCGTTGCGGGCGATCTCCGCGAGGGCCTTCTCCGCCTGCAACGCGTTGGGAATCCGCCGTTTGAGCGGCCTCTCCAGCAAGCCCGCGATCACCTGAGCCAGGGCCGGCGACCGGTCGTGCATCTTGCCGAAATGCTCGCTGAGGTCCCCCTCCAGGACCATCTGCACGAGCTTGAAGCCCGCCTCCTGGAACAACACCTCCCCCAGCAGCAGCTCGTACAGCACACAACCCAGGGCAAACAGGTCGGATCGGCCATCGAGCTTCTCGCCCCGCAGCTGCTCCGGTGACATGTAGCACGGGGTGCCGCGGGTCAGGTTGAGGGTCGTGGTGAGGAACAGGTTGGCCGTCGAACGGGCGATGCCGAAATCCAGCACCTTGACCAGCCCGCCGGGGGCCAGGATCAGGTTGTCGGGTTTGATGTCCCGATGCACCAGATTGAGCTGTTCGCCGTCCGGCCCGACGCGTTCGATGGCGTACTGCAACGCCCGGCAGACCTGCGCCCCGACCTCGGCCACGATGCCGGGGGGGAGCTGGGTTTCGCGATGAGTCAGCGCGCGCACCAGACTCGAGAAGGTGGGCCCCTCCACGTACTCCATCACCAGGACGTGCTGCCCGCCGATCTCCTCGAACCGGTGGATCTGGACGACGTTGGGATGGGAGAGCAGGCCGCCGATGCGGGCCTCGTTGACCAGGGAATGCACGATGTCCGGCTGGGCGCGCACCAGGTGCTGGTGCACGACCTTGAGCGCCACGTCCTTCTGGAATCCCATCGGGCCATCGACGCGGGCCGTGTAGACCTTGGCGCAGGCCCCCTCCCCGAGCTCCCTGACGATGGAATACTGACCTAACTGGCCGCCCGGTTCGATGGGCTGAACTTCACCGACCATGGACGCATACTCCTGACAGCAGTTAACACTCCGAACTCAAGATCATGCGCGCTTCACGGGCTGCGGGCAACCTGAGCGCTCTTTTGATCGCTGGATTTGGGCCCCGGTTCAGGCTCGATTCAGAGCTGTACGGCGGTGAAAGCGTCCCCGCCCTGGGAGTCGTGGGCCGGCCGGAAGGCGACGACATATGGGGATCCGGACAGGTGCTCGCGGATCGCCTTGCGCAACACTCCGGTCCCGAATCCGTGGAGGATGAACACCACGCTGTCCCCCCGCAGGCTGGCGTCATCGAGGAATCGGTCGACCTGTTCGAAGGCCTCGTCCACCCGGTTGCCCCGCAGGTCCAGCGTGTTGGCCGCCGTACGCACCGCGGCCTCCAGCGCGTCACCGGAGGCCGACGAACGCTTCGAGGGCGAGGGGGGCGGCGGGCTCGGGGAGCGCCGGGGGGAGGGCGCGCGGAGAGAGGGCCCCAGGTCGGCCGGGGTGCAGCGGACCCGCGCGTTGCCCACCTGTACCTCGACCCGCCCCCGGGCGTCGGGTAAAGCGGTGAGCACACACTCCCGGTCTCCCATCAGCAGGCGCAGGGGATCGCCGATCTGCAAGCCCTCCAGGTCCATCGCCTCCCGGGTGGCCGTGCGGTCGCCGGCCTTGTCGGCGAGCTTCTCGCGCAGGTCGCGTCCCCCCGACGCGATGCGCCGACGGGCGCGCTCCGCTGCCGCCATGCTGGGGGCCTTGCGCAGCTCACGCACCAGGCCCTTGACGACCTGGCGGTACCCCTCGACCTCCCGGTCGAACTCGTCGATGAGGTCCTCCTGGAGCGATTGCCGGCGCTGGTCGAGCTCCTTGGTATTGCGGGCCAGCCGCGCCTTGCGTTCCTCCAGGGTGCGTTCCTTCTTTTCCAGCTCCTTGCGTTGCTGGCGCACGGCAGCGCGTTCCTGCTCCAGGCTGGTCAGCAGCGCCTCCACCTCCCGGTGGCTCGGTTCCAACCTCTGTTCGGCCGCGTCGAGTACCCCTTCGGGCAGACCCAGCTGCCGTGCGATATCGAAGGCATAGCTGCGGCCCGGGCTGCCGGTGGACAGGCGGAAGCTGGGGGTCAGCGCCTCCGCGTCGAACTCCAGGCGCCCGTTGACGAAACGCTTGTCCACCTCGGCGAGGGCCTTGAGCGACGCGAAGTGGGTGGTAGAGACGGCCAGCGCGCCCCGGTCGAGCACCGCCTGCAGCACGGCCGCGGCCAGTGCCGCCCCCTGCTGGGGATCGGTGCCCACAGCGATCTCGTCGATGAGGACCAAGGTGTCATCCCCATCTTCGTCGAGCATCTCCAGGATCCGGCGCATGGTCAGCAGATGTCCGCTGAAGGTGGACAGATCCGCCTCCACGGACTGGGAGTCGCCAATATCGGTCAGCACATGCGGGAACAGGGCGATGCGCGAGCCGGCGGCCACCGGCAGGTGCATGCCCGCGCGTATCATCAGTGCACACAGGCCCAGGGTCTTGAGCGTCACGGTCTTGCCGCCCGCGTTGGGCCCGCTGAGGATCATAGCCCTGCGGTCGCCACCGATGCGCAGATCGTTGGGGACCACCTCCATGCCCCGCAGCACCAGCAGCGGGTGGCGGGCGGAGAGGAGCTCCACGGCCCCCTCCTCCACGACCGGTTCGCTGGCGTCCAGATCGCCGGCCAGCCGGGCGCGGGCCACGACGGCGTCGATGCGCGCGACCAGGTCCAGGCTGGAGCGGATGTCCCGAGCGAAGGACGCGACGCCCTCGCACAGGGAAATGAGGATGGCCCGTTCCTCTCGCTGCAACTCGGCGTCCGCCATCTTCAGGCGGTTGTTGAGCCCGACGATCTCGCGGGGCTCGACGAAGATCGTCTGCCCGGTGCCCGAAGTGTCGTGCACGATACCCAGGTCCAGGCTGCGGGCCTGGGCTTTGACCGGCAGCACGTATCGATCGTTGCGCAAGGCCAGGAAATCGTCCTGCAGCGCCCCCTCCCAGGACTCGTCCTCCACCAGATCAGCCAGCTGGCCCTTGATGGAGGTGTGCAGCTTGGCCTTGCGACCGCGCATCTCGGCCAGGTGCGGATAGGTGACCGTGGACAGCTCCCCTGTCTTGTCGAAAGACGCGGACAGGCGCGACTGCAGCTCCGGCAAGGGCACCAGGTTGCTGATGAAGGCCCACAGGTCCGGGCATTCCCGCCCATCGAAGTAGCGGCGCACGGTCGAGATGGACGCCAGCGCATCGGCCAGCTCCAGCAGCTGGCGCCCGTCCAGCACCTCCCCCTTGGTGCAGCGCACCAGGTGGGGGCGCACGTCGGGTACACCCCCGAGTGGGACCCGCTCCTCCAGCATCAGCGCGCGCATCTGCGTCACCTGACGCAGCCGTCTCCGCACCGCGTGGGCGTCGTCGGCCAGCGGGGGGGCTTCACATAGCTCGCGCCCCATCGCGGTGGCGGTCCGGTCGGCCAGGGCTTCGACCAGGCGGGGCCAGTCCAGGGACTCGCGGGAGGCTTCGATCAGGCTCGTATGCTCTCGTTTCACGGCCGGCATGATGGACGGGATGCCCCTGCGGGGCAAGGCTGTTAGTGTGTGTGGATGTCGCGCCACGACCCGCTGCACAACAAGCTCCTGCGAGCCATCGGCACATCCATCACCCGTTACCGGATGATCGGGGACGGGGATCGCATCTTGGTGGCGGTCTCCGGCGGCAAGGACAGCTCGGCCCTGCTGTACCTGTTGCGGCAGCTGCAGAGCAGGGCGCCCATCCGCTTCGAACTGGGGGCCATCACCATCGATGGCGGCTGGGGAGCCCACGCTGGCGAACTGATCCGTGCGTTCTGCAACGCCCTCGGGGTCCCTCTGCTGGAGCGCCAACCCGACATCGTCGGCAGCCTGGAGGACAAGCTGGGCGACGGGGATACCCCCTGCGCCCTGTGTGCCAGGCTCCGGCGGGGCGTCATCTACCGGGTGGCCCGGGAGGAGGGGTACCCCAAGGTCGCCCTGGGTCACCACGCCGACGATCTCGTCGAGACCCTGCTGCTCAACATGCTGTTCAACGGCCAGCTCAAGGGCATGCCCCCCCTGCTCAAGGCCGACGACGGGCAGACCACCCTGATCCGCCCTCTGGCGCTTGCCGACGAGGAGACGATCTTCAACTACGCGGTACGAGCGGGCCTGCCCACGGAATCCTGCGACTGCCCCGGTGAGACCAGGGCCGATCTACGCCGCCCGGACATCAAGGAATTGATCATCGAGCTGGACCAGCGCTTCCCCGGCTCCTACGCCTCCCTCTGCGGCGCCGTCACCCGCCTCAAAGAGACCACTCTGGCCGACCCTCGCTGGCTGCCCCTGGAGGACCCACCCCGGGCAGCCGTCAAGGGCCCGCGGCCGGCAGCGCCGCCGTCACCCGACGAGATCCGCGAGCTGTTGCGTCCCCTCCGTGGGTAGACCGGAAGCACTTGCCTGAACGTTGCGTATCTCTCGGGGTAAGGCGTTAGCTCCAGAGTTACGCAACATGGGGGGATTCTTGTGTTGTTTGGCGTCTTGGTGGTGGCCCGGCCGTGGATATGAGCCGTCTGTGGACAACCGAAGCGGTGTGCCGCCCAGCGGTTGCCCACATATCCACCGCCTCTACTAATGAATTGATTGTGATTGGGAAATTGGGGGAGGAGAGCTGGCTTGTTCTCGTCCAAGTCATCTTCTCCTTTTCTTTCTCAATCTATCCAAATCGTAGTGGTGTGGGCGATGTGGGAAACCCGCCTTGGGGTTTTCCAACGGCTGTGGTCAAGCGTTGTTCAAGCGGCGTGAAGCGCCGCGCAGCGCTTGTCCATGGGCGGGCATAGTCCATACCTCGCTGGCGATAGCGCAAACGACAGGCCCTGGCGCCACAAATAACACCACTAATCGCCGCCATCTTTGCCGATGACAGAGAATTCGACCGAGCAGATGAGCTGGTATTCCGTAGATCCCTTGGGAAATTTCCAACGACGGATCCGGCGGACTATGCAATTCCCCAGTTCCTCGTTCCCGGTTGTATTGGTGGTCACTGTCACGTCAGCGACCCCGCCGGATGGTCACCATATTTGTTTTGTACAAGGCAATACGCGAGTCGTTGAGGACATCCGTCAAATCTGCGTTCTCCCACCAACAACCGGGTTCTTGGAAACAGTTCGTACCGGCTGGTCGCGGTCGTTTTCTCCCGAGTCGCGTCGAGCACCGATACCAGATCACCGACAGGTAGTGCCGATGGTACGGACAGGAGGAGCATCTCCACGTCGGGATGCGCGGCCTTCACCGTCGAGAGCAGCGTGGTGAGTTCATCTAGTGGATAGCTTCCATCTTCCTTGAGAGGGATCTGGAGATAGGCTGGGATGGATCCCCTTCCTCCTTGGCCAGCTCTGATGCTTGCCTGAGCGCTTCATACAGAGGCTCGATGGTGCCGCCAGCCATGGCGTCTGGCGAAACACCAAGATCCTCGGTCAACTCAAGAACGACCTCCCCATCCAGTGAGATAGAGCTGGACGATACCGTGACGACCGGGGAGTGGATGAGCGGCCCCTGCGCCGTGGAATAAGGCGTAGCCAGTTCCTCTGTCCGTGTGGTGATCAGGTGCTCGAGCGGATCGTCAGTCTCCTCTGCGTGTTCGGAAGGCTCTACTTCAGAGCCACAACCCACCATGGTCAACGCGACTGCTGTGACCATGGTGAAGAAGGTTGCCCGCACGATGTCGCCCCCAGGTTGAATCCTCATGATACCCGGTGCGGGGTGTGCGGCCTCGGATGAACCTGTCAAGAAGGAAGAAGCCGGGCAACTCACCCCGGCCAGAAACGCCTCAGGTCCGGCTGCACCACACCGGTATGGAAAGCCAGATAGCGCCACGCCTTTTCCATGATCGACTCCTGGTAGTTGCAGTTGAGCGCGTAGCAGCTGCGCCGGCAGCTGGCGATCTCCTGGCGCACGCGGGCGGCTTCGGGGGACCGCCAGACCGCCCGGGGAGAATCGTGCTTCACGCTCCCGATGGATCCCAGGGGGTGGCACAGCACCACGTCACCGTTGGGGATGATCTCCATGTGGGTAGCCCCGGCACCGCAACCCTCCTGTGCGGCGGGAGTTGGGCCCAGGTAGTAGTCCTTGAAGGACTCCAGCTGGGCCGTCGAATTGACGATCCGGTGGCCAGCGCGCCTCATCTGGATGAGTTCGTCGACCACGCGGACTAGCGGGCCGTGGTCGTCCACCCACAGCGGGCTCCCGGTCAGCTGGGCTGGATCCCGATCGTCAGCGCCGAAGTTGGGCGCCAACACCTGGAACACCACCCCGGCGCCTCCGCGCCTCTCGACCCAACGCACCATGTCTGTCAGCTGCTCCAGGTTGGGCCCCATCACGGTGGTCTCGACGAAGACACGCGGACGGCGGCGCTGTTCGGCAAATCGTTGGAGGACTGCCTCCAGCTGCTGGAACAGGCCCGGCATGCCGCGCAACTGGTCGTGCATCCCTTCCAGCCCGTCCACCGAGATCCCGAGCCGCTGGACACCGATCCGGCAGACCGCGTCCACGGTGCTGGCGTCCAGCAGGGCGCCACTGGTGAGCACGTTGAGGGAAGCGCCACGACTCCTGGCCCGTTCCAGGATGGTCAACAGATCCGCGCGGGCAAAGGGCTCGCCCCCGCTCACGATCAGGCCGTAGCGCCCCAGCCAGCCGCCCAGCTCATCGACGATGCGCAGCCAGCGGCCCGTATCCAGCTCGTCCCGTGGGGTCTTCTTCCAGATGTCGCACTGCTGGCAACGGCAGGGGCACGCAGCGGTGATGGAGGCGGTGACGCTGATGGGATCGTGCAGGAGCCGGCCCGAACGCTTGGAGAGCCGCTGTCTTGCCAGCCGCTGGAGATAGAGGGCGCCGTCCCGGGCGGGAATCAGAACCTCCCGACCAGGGCCAAGCCGCCGCCGCCGCCGGGCTCGAACCAGGGCACGGGGAACAGCTGGGTCAGCTCGTAGGCCTCCCGCACGGCGCGGGACCGTTCCAGCCCATCCTTGCGCAACTCCAGGCCGCCGATCAGCTGCGCGGTGCCGGCCGCCATCAGCGCCAAGGGGACCACGATCACCCAGGGCTTGGGCGTATAGCCCCCCTCGGCAAGCATCTCCTGTTGCTGGACCACCCACAGGCCACCCACGAAGGTCAGCAGCCCCACGGTGATCTCCAGCCCCCCGGAGATGGCCATCGTGGTGCCGAAGGCGTCCATCGTGCGGCCCTTCCAGTAGCGGGCATCGTTCGCCACCGGCCGGCGCAGCTTCTCGTCCCCCTTGGTGTTGCGCGTCAGCTGGCGGTACATCTCACCGCCCACGGACCACAGAGGCGCACCGATCTCCAGGGCGACCACCATCACCACGGCGGCGGGCACCATGATGTAGGGCATGGCGTCCTGCCAGGTGGGATCCCCGCTACGCATGATCCCCAGCGCGATGTTGAAGCTCGCCAGGAAGGTCACCGCCCCGCTGATGGAGAGCACGCCACCCAGATTGCGATAGGTGCGGGCACGCTTCATCAACAGGGGGTCGGGGAAGACCGGGTCTGCCACCGGGGCAGCCGTTGCGGCGGCTTCGGGGGGTTGCTCCTCGGAGGCCTCGGCGGGAGGGGCCGACGGGTCCTGCTGAACGGCTGGATAGCTGGCGAACGCCCCGCTCACGGGGATCCACGCCGATACGCACGCCGCCACGAGCGCTATGACGAGTCTGCTCTGGCTCCAATCCGGGATCATCGACCACTCCAGATGAGCCGATGATAGGGCCTGCCACCACACCCCATCAACAGGTAGCCGATTTATGTTGAATCTGCCGTGGCCCGCTGACGCAGCCCTTCGAGGAGCTGCTGGAAGTCCTCCGGAGGCTCACGATTGAAGGCGATGTACTCCTCGCTGGTGGGGTGTTCGAACCCCAGATGACGTGCGTGGAGCATCTGCCGCTGGATGGGCCCCACCAGGGCCGTCAGCTCCGGGTCGTCGGTCAAGCGCCGAGATACGCGCCCCCCGTAAACGGGGTCCCCCACCACCGGGTGCTGTTTCTCGGACATGTGGACCCGGATCTGGTGGGTACGGCCCGTCTCCAGGACCAGCTCGATACGGCTGATGGGGCCCAGCCGCTCGCGCACGCGGTACCGAGTCACCGAGCGCTTGCCATGCTTCGCCTTGCTGCTCATGCGCTTGCGGTCCGCCGGGTGGCGGCCGATCTCCGATTCGATCATGCCCTCGGACGGCACCGGGGTGCCCCACACCAGCGCCATGTACCGCCGGGTGATGGTGTGGTCCCGGAACTGGTCCGCCAGCGAGGCGTGGGCGTGGTCGTTCTTGGCCACCACCAGCAGCCCGCTGGTGAGCTTGTCCAGGCGGTGCACGATACCCGGCCGCTCCACCCCCGAGATGCCCGACAGGTCCGTTGTATGGAACATCAGGGCGTTGACCAACGTGCCGCTGTGGTCGTGCTGGGTCGGGTGCACCACCATGCCCGGCGGCTTGTAGACCACCAGCAGATCCGAGTCCTCGTACGGGACCTCCAGCGGGATGTCCTCCGCCAGGATATCGGACGGCTCGACGTCGGGGATGAAGACCACGACCTCCTCGCCGCCGTGGAGCCGAGTGGAGCGCCGGCACCAGCCACCGTCCACCAGGACGCGTCCCTCGTCCACGAGCCGCTGCAGCCGCGTCCGGGAGTGATCGCCCACCCGGGCCGACAGGAACTGGTCCAGCCGCTGGCCCGCTTCACGCTGGGCCACGGTGAGGACGCGCTCTTCAGCCACAATTCTGCTGGTAATGGACCATGTAGCGGTCGACCAGTTCGCGGGGCAGCTGCAGCAGCTGCGCGTACTGATCGACGAAGCCCTTGAGGTAAATCGGCGCGGGGAGATCGGCGTAGCGGTCCTGCTCGATGAAACGCAGGTACATGATGGAGATCTTGGTCCGTTCGCTGATGGTCTCCAGCGGGATGCCGCGCTGCTGGCGCAAGGTTCGAAGCTCCTGGCCGCTGAGGGCACGAGCCTGGGCCACCTGACCCAGCGCTTCGGGGGTGAGGGGCTGGAGTTCGAGGGATTCCGCCTCACCGGGCCGCTGGCCGGCCATCTCGCGGCTCCAGGCCCGCAGGCGCGGCGTGGACGGATTGTCCATCTCCACGGTCTTCTCGAACACCGAGACCTGGGGCTGCAGCGGAACGACGGGGAGCGCCTCGGCCGGGACCTCGTAGGATACCTCGTCTTCCGTCTCTTCTTCCTCGGCGCTGCAATCGATCTCCTCGGCGCTGAGATCCTCGGGCTGGGGCCCGTCCACGAAACGCTCCAGGCTGACGTCGAATTCCTGGACCGGATCGGCTTCGACAGGGCCAAAATCCAGGTCCATCTCGATCTGGACTTCGGCCGACACCTCCACCGACTCGTACTCGTCGGAGTCCTCGTCCTGGGCGCAAGCTGCCGGCTCGTCCGCTGCCTCTGGAATGAACTCCTCCAGGGGAGCTAGCTCGTGGATGTCGTGGATCTTGTTGTAGAACCCATCCGGCTCTTCGGGGGCTGGGTCGTCACTCTCCATGAAGTCCAGGTACTTGTCGTAGGTGCGCCGACGATCACGATTGGTCAAAAAACGGAACGCCTCGTCGATCTTGGCGCCGATGGCCTCCGTCTCCTCGGGGGAGTACAGGGAATAAATGGCCATCGACTCCGGCTCGAAGGAGCTGCGCACCATGCGATAGGCGCGCTTGACCCCTTCCTCGCTGGCCACCGGATCGATGTCGAGTATCTCGTAATAACTCTGGCTGACGAATTTCACGGCTCGTTATCCTCGAGCTTGCCCGTGCTGCGGAGTGGGCTGCGCGTCACGCTGCCGCACCAATGCAACACCTCTGGAACGATTCACGGTGACGATACCCAGCTCCATCAACAGGGCATCGACCAGTTCTTGGAGATCATCCCCGATGCCGGTGACGGGACCCCACTCGGCGACCGCCCGGTCGCGGCGGGCAGCGATCCACACCCGCTCGTCGTACTGAATGGCGCCCACGGTGCGCATATCGCACCCGAAGGAGCGACGAGCGACCTGCTCGAGGGCATTGGCCGTCTGCAGATCGGCCGCCCGGCGCACCTGATTGAGCACCACGTAGATCGGGCGCCCGCCCAGGTCGTTGCGGACCCGCTCGACCAGGTCCGGCGTGCCGTCGCACAGGCCCTCACAGCGGGAGCTCAGATCGGCGATGCTGCGTACCTTGCGGAGCAAATCCCATCGCTCGTCGTCCGGCTGATCGTCCATCCCCAGCGTGGACGCGATGCGCTGGCGCAGCAGCCCGGCGAGGAAGCGATAGGTGTTTTCCAACCCGACCGGATCCGGCAGCGCCACCAGCAGCGGTACATCGACGCCGAGGAACGGCCTCGTCACATCGGCCGCCGCACCGGCTCCCAGATCCATCACCAGGTGGTGGCAGGGGAGATGGCTCAGCAGGGACAGCATCTCCCGGCGCACTTTCGGTGTCGGGGCGTCGAAGAAACCGTTGACTCCGGGCACCAGCCGCAACCCGGTCCGCACCATCGGCAACGCCGACGGCGTGTCCGGACCCCGACCCTCGACGATATCGGTGACGTTGAAGTCCGTCGGCTCACCGCCCAGCAACGTGCGCAGGTTCCCGCCCGACCAGTCCAGATCGGCCAGCAACACCTGCCAACCGCGATCGGCCAGGTCCGCTCCCAGGTACGCTGCGATGAGGCTCTTTCCGGTCCCCCCACGGGCACCTGCGACGGCCCAGGTGAGGCTGCGAGCGCGCACGATTTTTTGCCTGTGATTCCCCGAGTGACGACCGAGGAGGTCGTCTGACGCGCTTGCGTTCCGTTTCAGCATCTGCTTTGCCGCCGCTGTTCAGCTTTCCACTGGCACACATCAAACCAAAATGACCTGCAATCGTCAACGGTTTTTAACAAAAAAAACGCTGCAATTACGCAGAGCTACCATTGGTTGCGCCAAACAGGCGGTCCATGGGGCCGCACCGATCGTTCCAGCCCCTGTGTTCAGGGCCCGGAGCGGCGGGGAAAAGAGCCGGAAATGGGGGGTAGGAACGGCCGTCTGGCCTACTGAAGTTCGCCGGGTAACGTCTCCAGCCACTTGGCGCGGCAAGAGGGGCAGAGGATGAACGCGCGGCGGGCCACGACCTGCTCCTGGAGCTTGCCGGCCAACCCCTCGTCGGCGGCCTCTTGCATGCCCTCGAGGGTGCGATCGATCTCGCCATCGATATCGTCGGAGAGCACCAGCACCGGATCAAAATCGGCGGTGATGGCCACCTCCACGACATAACGCAGCGCTCCGGTGGGCAGGGACACGCCACAATGGGCACAATCCGGTGCGCTCATGCCAGGACCTCGTTCAAGCCGTCCGCCAGCGTGGCAGCATCGCCATCCACCAGCGTCCGCGGATCCAGCCAAACACAGTCGTCCGCCACGCGCACGATGATGGGGATGGTGGCCTTGCGCAGGCTCTCCGCCCACCCCCCTGCGTCTCCTTTTCGGGGCGCGAGGCGGACCGCATAGCCCTCCAGATCAACCTGGGCCATGGCCCCACCGCCGGCCCGGGCCACATAGGGCTGGACCGTCACCTCGAAGTGCTCGTCGAGGTGGGTCACCCGTCGCAACAGGGAGCGGCGAAGGCGCCCGGCGGCAGCTTTCAGATCAACGGCCGAGGCGTGGATCATCCGATAGGTGGGGACCTGCCTCGGTTCTTCGTCCAGATAGTGACGCAGGGTGCCCTCCAGGGCCGCGTAGATCAGCTTGTCCACGCGCAGTGCCCTCATCATCGGATCCTTGGCGATGCGGTCCACCTGCTCGGCCCGGCCGGCGATGATGCCCGCCTGGCAGCCCCCCAGCAGCTTGTCGCCGGAGAAGGTCACCACGTCCACACCCCCCAGCAGCACGTCGGCCACGCTAGGTTCGTCACCGTTCTCTTCCCGGATCAGCTGGCCGCTGCCCAGATCTTCCACCACCGGGATGCCCCGTTCGCGGCCCAGCTGGGAGAGTTCACCGCCCGAGACCTCCTTGACGAATCCCACCACCTGGAAGTTGCTGCGGTGGACCTTGAGCAGCATGCCCGTGCGGTCGTTGAGGGCGCCCTCATAGTCCCGCATGTGGGTGCGATTGGTGGTCCCTACCTCGCGCAGCACCGCGCCGCTGGCCGTCATCACGTCGGGGATGCGGAACGATCCGCCGATCTCCACCAGCTCCCCGCGGGACACGATCACCTCGCGGCCGGCGGCCAGCACCCGCAGGGTCAGCAGCACCGCCGCCGCGTTGTTGTTGACCACGATGGCCCGCTCGGCGCCCGTGAGCCGCTGGATCAGCCCCGCCACCCCCTGCCCCCGGCCGCCGCGCTGACCGGTGGCCAAGTCATATTCGACGTTGCTGTAATGGCCGGCGATTTCCCCGATGCGCTTCACCGCACCGGGCGCCAGCGGCGAGCGCCCCAGGTTGGTGTGCACCACCACCCCCGTGGCATTGACCACCTGCCTCAGGTGGGGCCTGGCCATTTCGGCGGATCGGGCCGCGGCGTCACGGGCGACTGCGTCGACGGTGAGATCCACCTCCTGGTCCGCAAGCAGGGCCTGGCGCCGGGCCTCAAGCACCTCGCGTACCGCGTCCTTGACGGCCCAGCGGGGGTAGAGCTCCACCAACTTCGGGTGCAACAACATCTCCCCGACCTGGGGTAACTTCCTCAACAGCTCTTGTCTCGAACGGCTCATGCTAGACTCCGAGCGTGCAGACGGTTGCTCCCCTGATCACCGCCTTGATCAGCCTCTCATTGGCGGTCTCCGTCCTGATCCGTGATCGGCGGGACCGTATCTACCGAAGATACGCGATCTTTGCCGGTACCGTGGCACTGGCCTTCTTCTGCATGTTTTTCTACGTCAAGACCGAGCAGTTGTTCTGGCGCTACGGCGTGCTCATCGGAGCGCTACTCGCCGCGCCCACCTCGATGCAGGTCTATCACCTGCTCCTCAGGCGCTACAAGCCGGCCACGGGCAAGCTGGTCCGGGTGTTCTACGTCATCGCGGCCATCCAGGCAGCCATCTTGATGGTGTTCCTGGGTCGGCTCGAGTTCATGGAGAAGTGGGTGGAACAGCCGGACCAGAAACTGGTGGCCTTCAATGGCCTGCTGGTGTTCTCCGGCCTCATCGCCAACGTGGTGCTGCTGTTCCGCATCCGCGGCAGCGTCGAGGACCCCATCGACAAGGCGCGGCTGCGCTACCTGGCGATCTTCGGCGGCACCGCGGTCATACTGCTCCTCGGTGAACAGGCGATCCAGCAATGGAACTTCTACGTCGGTAGCCTGGATTTCATCGGCACCATCCCCTACCCCCCTATCGGCACCCTCGCCGCCGCGATCTACATCTACTTCCTGGGCCGCATCATCCTGTTGTACCGGCTGCTGGATCTGCACGAGATCATCGCCCAGATGACCAACTTCCTGTTGATGTCGTTCCTACTGGCGGCGGTGTACGCCCTGCTGGTGCTAAAGCCCGTGGGGGAGACCTCCCTGTGGACGTCGGTGGTCAACACCCTGCTGGCCACCGCGACGATGTTGATCCTGTACGCGCCCCTGCGTGAGATCATCGACCGGGGCATCATGCGGCTGTTCTTCAAAGAACGGCACCAGCTGGAGCGGGCGGTGAACCAGCTGCTGCCCCGCCTGCCCGGCATCTTCGCCGTGGACGCCCTGGTGGACGAGCTGCTGCAGGCCCTGGTGGCCACCAGCCGGGTGGAGGCGGCCTCGGTGTACCTGTGGAACGACGAGATCCGCGCCTACAAGCTGGCCCGACACCTAGGGGAGAACTCCATGCCCGAGCTGCAGCGGGTTCCCTCGCGGCCATTCGCTGAGGGGCTGCTGCGGCGGCGGGCGCCGGTCTTGCGCGAGGAGTTCCGCCGCAAGGTGCTGCACAACCAGGTGCTGCCACCCCCGCGCACGGACGCCGACACCCGGGAGCGGGAGTGGCAAACCGGCGCCCTGTACACCCTGGAGGGCATGGGGGCCGACATCACCCTGCCGTTCCTGTCCGGCCGCTCGGTGCTGGGCTGGCTCAATCTACGCTGGGAGCGGCGCAACGTGGGCTTCACCCGCGCCGAGATCATGCTGGTGGGTACCGCCGTCGAGCGCGTGGCGTTGGGTATCGACAACAGCCGGCAGTTCGAGCGCATGAAGGACCGGGACCGGCTGGCGGCGTTGGGGGAGATGTCCGCCGGCCTGGCCCACGAGATCCGCAATCCCCTGGGCGCCATCAAGGGCGCCGCCCAGGTGCTGGAGGAGACGGGGGCCGCGGACGGCCAGGAGGAGTTCCTCGGCATCATCGTCGAGGAGGTGGACCGGCTCAACGTGGTGGTGAGCCAGTTCCTGGACTATGCGCGGCCCATCAAGCTCGACCTGAAGCCAGTCTCCGTGGGGCCGATGTTGCGTTCCCTCGAGCAGGTAGCGAGGACCGAGGGCCTCCCCGAGGGGGTGGAGCTCGGCATCGAGGTCCACGAGGACATCCCGCCCATCCCGATGGACGTGGAGAAACTCCACCAGGTGCTGCTCAACCTGGTGCGCAACGGCATCGAAGCCATGCCCGACGGCGGCACCCTGACCCTGGAAGCGAGCTACATCCGTGCGCTGCGGCGGGTGCGGCCCATCGGCTCCACACCCCATCGGCGGAGGGTAGGCACGCTGGCCAATCCGCTGCAGGGGGCCTTCGAGCTGGCGGTCACCGATACGGGGGTGGGCATCTCACCGGAGACCATGTCCCGCCTGTTCATCCCCTTCTACACCACCAAAAACGGCGGCAACGGCCTGGGCCTGCCGATCTGCGAACGCATCGTTCGCGAACACGAAGGTGAGTTCGAAGTCATCTCCAACACAAAAGAGGGCAGCCGATTCATCATCCGACTGCCCATGAGCCGGGAAGATCAGCAGGAGCCCTCATCGCTGGCTCTGGAACAGGTCAACGACTAGCCCGCGTATTTGTCATATAATTGCAAGATCCCTACTGGAAAACACCATAACCTGTTATGTTCCGGTCGCATTCGCTGGAGGTAACACCGTGACCATTCGACGCTCGATCATCGCCCGCAACGAACCGACGATGGAGGTATTCCGTGTATTGCAGAACACCTTCCTCGCTCTTCAGCGGCGCAGCGACGGATTCATCAGTTCCTTCGACCTGACCCGCCCCCAGTTCGAGGTCATCTCGGCTCTGGGCAACACCAACGGGCTCACGCTCAAGGAACTCTCCCACCAGGTGCCGGTCACCAAGGGCACGCTCACCGGGGTGATCAACCGGCTGGAGGAGCGGGGGCTGGTAGAGCGCTCGCCCAGCGACTCGGACCGCCGTTCCACGGTGGCCAACCTCACCACCGAGGGGGAGACGCTGCACGAAGAGGTCTTCAGCGGCCACGTCTCCTACGTCAAGCAGTACCTCGATGTGTTGAATGCCGAGGAGCGCGAAGAGCTCAGCCGTCTTCTGATGCGGATCCAGGTGGCGGCTCGCTAGCGTTGTGCTCGCTGGGGCATCGCCCCTCACCACCGTGTGGTTCCCCGTAGCTGGCGATGGCCGGCACACTCAAGATCATGATCGCCAGATCGATCCAGGTGGATGCGTTTTCCACGTAGTACAGATCCCGGTCCACCCGTTCGTCCCAGCTGCGGCTACGCCCCCCCGTGACCGCTGCCCAGCCGGTGAGGCCCGGCTTGACGGAACGGCGGCTATTCTGGCTGCCGTTGAGTTGCTCGTCATGCTCCGGGATCAAGGGGCGCGGTCCCACCAGGCTCATCTCGCCGGACAGCACGTTCACCAGCTGGGGGAGCTCGTCGATGGCCCAGCGCCGGATGACCCGGCCCACCCGGGTGACACGGCGGGCTTCGTCCCCGCCGCCAGCGGCTGGAGGGAGTTTCCCGTTCAAGGGACGCATGGAGCGGAACTTGTAGATCGTGAATGGCTTGCCCAGCTTGCCCACGCGCACCTGGCGGAAGATCACCGGACGGCCGGAGTCCATCATTACCGCCAGCGCGGTCGCGCCTATCACCGGCGTCAGCGCCACCAGCCCGGCCGAGGCGCCGGCCAGGTCGAGGGCTCGCTTGATCACACGGTATCGGTTGCTGGTTGCCATCCTGCGCCAATGTACCCCAACCGTAGAACCGGGAACTACCGAATGGGGGAAGCCAATTCGGTTTCCAGGGCACGATACCACTGGATCGTACGCTCCAGGCCAGCTCGGAGAGAGGTTTCGGCACGGAAGCCCAGCGTCCCACAAGCGCGCCCGACGTCCGCCTGGGAGTGGCGCAGATCGCCCGCCCGCGGTGGATCCGGCCGCACGTCGATGGACTCGCCGAACAGCACCTGCAGCTCCCCGAGCAGATCTTGGAGGCTGGTGGGGACCCCGGTGCCGACATTAAACACCCGCCCGGCGATCCCCGGCGCGTCACAGGCCAGCAAGTTGGCGCGCACCACGTCCTCGACAAAACAGAAATCCCGCGTCTGCAATCCATCGCCGTACAGCGCCACCCCTTCACCGCGCAAAAAGGCGCGGATGAACAGCGGCACCACCGCCGCGTACGGCGACTCGGGATCCTGGCGCGGCCCGAACACGTTGAAGTACCGCAGAGCCACCGTCTCCTGCCCGTGGACTGCGTAGCACTCCCGCACGTGCTGCTCCCCCGCCAGCTTCGTCTCGGCGTAGGGAGAACGGGGATCGGGGGAAGCGTCTTCGTGCAGCGGCATCTCCTGATTCTCGCCGTACACGGCACAGGAGGACGAGATCACCACCCGCTTCGCCCCCGCCCGGCGCGCTTCATCCAGCACGGCGCGCGTCCCCAGGTCGTTGATGCGGCGCGTTTGCTCGGGGTGCTCGATGGAATAAGGCACGGAGATGACCGCCGCGAGGTGGACCACATGGTCCACCCCCTCAAGGGCCTTCCGCAGGGCCGACGGGTCGTCGACCGAGCCCACGAGCACATCGCAGCCGGACCCCAGCCCCCGGAGGTTGTCCCGATGCCCGGTGGACAGATCGTCCAGCACGCGCACCCGGTCCCCGCGGTGGAGCAATGCCCGCACCAGGTTCGAGCCGATGAATCCGGCGCCGCCGGTGACCAGGAAACGAGCCATCAGTCCTGCCTCTGCGCGACGAACACAATCTTGTTGCCCAGCCCAGCCCGGCTGGCGACGCGGAACAGCCTCCCCGCCAGGGCCATCGTGGCTGGCGAGACCTGGCGATGGAAGGCCTGCGCCTTGCCAGCCAGCAGCGCCGGCGACGTCCCCGCCGATCCCGTCTCCAAACAGACCAGCTGCGCACGCTCCAGCATCGCCCGCACAGACCGGCGGGTGGGAATGGCGCGGTGAGCCGGATAATAGAAGAATCGCCGGGCGTCCTGGCCATCGCGTGATCCCAGGGCCACGACCCGCGCCACCCGCCTCCCCGCGAATCCCTCGTCGGGCACCTCGGCTAGCAGCCGACCGCCCGGCCGCAGGATACGCCGTACCTCCGCCAACGTCTGCGCCAGGTCGTCCAGGTGCTCCAGCACGTCCCAGGCGGTCACCACATCGAGGCTACCTGAGGGCAGCTCCAGCTCGTGCAGCCGCCCGCATCGAGCGTCGGCGCCCTGCTGGCGCGCCCGGCGCACCACCTCCGCGTCCAGGTCGCATCCCAGCGGCTGCCAGCCCGCCCCTGCCGCCACCGCCAGGAAGGACCCGGGGCCACACCCCAGGTCCAGCAGACGGCGTCCCCCGCCCGGCGGTGCGGCCCGCGCCAGCCAACGCAACCAGTAACCCGACTGCTCCCGGCGTACGACCGGTGAGCCGTGGATCTCCCGATTCTGCGCGTGATGATAGTAGTCCTCCTGTGGCCCGGCCGCCTCCCCGGCCACCAGCGCGGCCCCGCCGCAGGACGCACAGCGGGCGTACTCGTCGCCACCGACGCCCCGGTAGAACACGGGAGACAGCGGGCCATCGCAGAAAGGGCAGTTCACGGATCAGCGGGCCCCAGGACCTCCTGGGCCACGTCCACGACATAGTCCCGGTAGGGCCCATCGGGTAATGGCGCCAACAGGTCCCCAACCCCCTCGGCGTCCACCCGGCCGGCCCGGAGGGCCGCCTCCTCGATGCACCCCAGCTTGAGTCCCTGACGGCGTTCCAGGACCGCCACGAAGTTGGACGCCTCCCGCAGACTACGGTGGGTGCCCGTGTCCAGCCAGGCGAATCCCCGCCCCAGCAGCCTGGCCTCCAGCTCGCCGTCGGCCAGGTAGGTACGGTTCAGATCGGTGATCTCCAGTTCCCCCCGGGCCGACGGCTCCAGCGCGCGGGCACGCCGGCCAGCCGTGCCGTCGTACAGGTAGAGCCCCGGTACGGCGTAGCTGGAGCGGGGACGGGCGGGCTTCTCTTCGATCCCCAGCACCCGCTGCTGGTCGTCGATCTCGATGACCCCGTAGCGGGACGGATTGCTCACCGGGTAGCCAAAAACCAGCCCCCCGCCGGTAAAACCGGTGAAGGCCTGCCGGATGGTGTTCAGCCGCCCGTAGAACAGGTTGTCCCCCAGGATCAACGCCACCGCCTCACCGCCACAGAAGGCCTCGCCGATGACCAGCGCCTGGGCGATGCCTTCGGGGGCGGGCTGCACCGCGTACTCGATGTGGATGCCCAGCCGAGCTCCGTCCCCCAGCAGCTCCTCGAAGCGGGTGGCGTCTTCCGGCGCGGTGATGACCAACACCCGCTCCACCCCCGCCAGCAGCAAGGTGGACAGGGGGTAGTAGATCATCGGCTTGTCGTGGATCGGCAGCAACTGCTTGGAGATCACCCGGGTCAACGGATACAGGCGGCTGCCGGAGCCTCCGGCGAGCAGGATGGCTCGGGTCACGGGCATGCCCTCATCTTAGCAGCCTTCATTTGCGCGGGCGCGCGTTCAGGGCTACCGTCCCTATGAGGACTGGAACACATGGCATCAACGGCCCTGGTGACCGGAGCGGCGGGCTTCATCGGCAGCCACCTGTGCGACCACCTGCTGGCGACGGGGCGGTACGAGCAGGTCGTGGGGCTGGACGCCGAACGGGTGGGATCGGCGGTGGGCAACCTGGACCACGCCCATCGTCAGGACGGCTTCAGCTACCACCGGGCGGACATCGGCGACGGCCCAACGGTGGCCGAGATCCTTGCGCGTCACCGGGTCACCCACGTCTATCACCTGGCGGCCGAGTCCCACGTGGACCGCTCCATCGAGGACAGCCGGCCATTCTTCGAGACGAACGTGATGGGTACGCAGGCTCTGCTGGAGCGGTGCCGCCAGCACGGCGTGGCACGCTTCCTCAACCAGATCACCGACGAGGTCTACGGCCCGGTGCCCCGCGGGGAATCCCTCGAGGGGGATCCCTTCCGTCCCTCGTCGCCCTATGCGGCGTCCAAGGCCGCCCAGCACCTCGTGGGTCAGGCCTACTTCCACAGCTTCGGCCTGCGGGTCATCGCCACCTTCCCGTCCAACACCTATGGCCCGCGTCAGTTCCCCGAAAAGCTCATCCCGCGTTTTATCCTTCGCCTGCTGGAAGGACGTAACGTCCCCCTGATGGCCTCCTCGGGCTTCTCCCGGGACTGGCTGTGGGTGGGGGACCATTGCCGGGGGCTGATCGCAGCCATGGAACACGGCGTCGCGGGCCAGGGGTACAACCTGGGGGGGGACAACGAGCTGACGAACGGCGATCTGACCGCCCGCATCCTCCAGACGCTGGGCCTGGACGAGAGCCGCATCGATAGGGTCCCGGACCGGCCGTCCCACGACTGCCGATACCGGGTAAACTCCTCCCTGGCCCACCAGCAGCTGGGGTGGACGCCGCAGCGGGACTTCCCCGCCGGTCTGGCACGGACCCTCGACTGGTACACCGAGCACCGCCTTCGACGATGGCCGGAGCTGGAGTTGACGCCGTGAGCATCCCGACCCTGGACCTCAAGCCCCAGTTCGCTGCGCTGGAGCCAGACATCCGCGACGCCATCGATCGCGTGCTGACCTCCCAGCGCTTCATCGGCGGGCCCGAGATCACCGCCCTGGAGGAGGAGGTCGCCGCCTACTGCGGGTGCACCCACGGTATCGGCGTCTCCAGCGGGACCGACGCCCTGTTAGTGGCCCTGATGGCCCTGGGCGTGGTCCCGGGCGATGAGGTGATCACCACCCCGTACACGTTCTTCGCCACCGCCGGCACCATCCACCGCCTGGGGGCCACCCCCGTGTTCGTGGACATCGATCCGGTGACCTACAACATCGACGCCTCGGGCATCGAGGCCCGCATCACCGACCGCACGCGGGCCATCGTGCCGGTCCATCTCTTTGGCCGCTGCGCCGACATGCGCCCTATCCTCGACATCGCCGAGGCCCACGAGCTGCCCGTCGTGGAGGACGCGGCCCAGTCCATCGGCGCCGCCCAGGAAGGGCGCATGGCCTGCAGCATGGGGGCACTGGGCTGCCTGAGCTTCTTCCCGTCCAAGAACCTCGGCGGTATCGGTGACGGCGGTATGGTCGTCACCCGGGACGCCGAATTGGCCGACCAGGTTGCGCTGCTGCGGGGGCACGGCGCCAAGCCCAAATACTTCCACCACCACGTGGGCGGGAACTTCCGCCTGGACGCCATCAACGCCGCGGTCTTGCGGGTCAAGCTGGCCCACCTGGACCGCTGGCACGAGGGGCGCGCCCGGGTCGCTGCCCGCTACTCGGTGCTGCTGGACGAAGCCCGCCTGGTGGCCCCCGAGGGCCCCGTCACCGCCATCCCCTTCCCCGATCCCCTGGGCCGGCAGGTGTTCAACCAGTACGTCATCCGCGCCCGGCAGCGGGACGAGCTGCAGGCCTTCCTGGCCGGGCGCGATATCGCGACGGCCGTGTACTATCCCCTCCCCCTCCACCTGCAGCCATGCTTCGCGGGCCTCGGCCTCGCCGAGGGCGACCTCCCCGAGGCGGAGCGAGCGGCCCGGGAGACCCTGGCCTTGCCCATGTACCCCGAACTGCCCGAAGATCATCAACGAGCCGTGGTTCAGGGAATCGCCGATTTCTACGGGAGCACATCTTGAAAATTGCTGTCATCGGATGTGGACGCATCGCCGGCCGACACCTGGACGCCATCCGGCACACCGAGGGGCTGGAGGTGGCCGCCGTCTGCGACAACCGCAAGGACCGCTGGCAACCGCTGGCGCGGGAGCACGGGGTACCCGGGTTCAACTCCATCGGCGCCCTGCTCAAGGGTGGCGAGCTGGACGGCGCCGCCATCTGCACCCCCAGCGGGATGCACGCGGCCCACGGGGTCAAGCTGGCCGCCGCGGGCAAGCACGTCATCTGCGAGAAGCCCATCGCCACGTCGGTGCGGGACGCGGACCGGCTGATCAACGCCTGCGACGACGCCGGCGTCCAGCTGATGGTGGTCAAGCAAAACCGCCTCAACCCGGCCATCAAACTGCTCAAGCGGGCCGTGGACAAGGGGCGCTTCGGCCGCCTCTACATGGGCAACGCCACCGTGCGCTGGTCCCGGCCCCAGTCCTACTACGACGAGGACCGCTGGCGGGGCACCTGGGAGTTCGACGGTGGGGCGTTCATGAACCAGGCCAGCCACTACGTGGACATGCTGCTGTGGCTGTTCGGCCCGGTGGAGTCGGTGATGGCCAAGACCGCCACCTTGGCCCGGGACATCGAGACCGAAGACAGCGGCGCGGCCATCGTGCGCTTCCGCAGCGGCGCGCTGGGGGTGATGGAGGTCACGGTGCTGACCTACCCCAAGAACATGGAGGGCTCGCTGACCGTCATCGGCGAGAAGGGCACGGTCAAGGTGGGCGGCTTTGCCGTCAACAAGATCGAGCACTGGCAGTTCGCCGAATACGACGACGACGACAAGGAGATCGACTGGGCCGCGACCAAACCCCCGGACGTCTACGGCTTCGGGCACCTGGGGTACTACGCCCATGTGGCCAAGGTCCTGCGCGGCGAGATGCAGGCGGACCCGGACGGCCGGCATGGGCGCAAGAGTCTGGAGCTGATCCAGGCGATCTATCTTTCAGCCAAGGAGCAGCGTCAGGTGGCGCTGCCTCTGGAGACCCACTGATAGCAACCAAGGAGTTCAGAATAACAAATGGACAAAATTCTCATTCTGGGGGCCGAAGGCATGCTCGGCCACAAGCTTATCCAGCTTATCAAGGGTTATTCGATCATCGGTACCGTACGTGGCGATGCACGCCGGACCGACAAGCTGCCAGAAATTTTCGGGCCGTCTACCATCGTTGGCGATGTGGATGCTCTCGATTTTTCTCGAATCAGTTCTCTGATCAGGGAACTCGAGCCCGCCGTTGTCATTAATTGTATCGGCATCGTCCGCCAGCGAAAGGAATCCGAGAATCGCTACCTCTCTGTAGCCATCAACTCGTTCCTACCGCACAAACTGGCAAAGTTGTGTTCAGAGGTTGGCTCCAGGTTGATCCATATAAGTACCGATTGTGTATTCACGGGCAGCACTGGTCACTATCAAGAAACAGATCCTTCTGACGCATCGGATCTGTATGGTAAGAGCAAATACCTAGGAGAAACCGATTCATCCGAGGCTTCGGCGATCACACTGCGAACGTCTATCATTGGTCGAGAGTTGAAGAGGCCCACCCACGGCCTGCTTGAGTGGTTTCTCGCCCAGCGCGAATCGACCATTCGTGGATTCTCAGGCGCCATTTATTCAGGATTCACGACAATCGAACTTGCCAATATCATCCAGCAAACTATCGACCAGCACCAGAGCTTACACGGACTTTTTCAAGTTGCAAGTAAACCGATCAGCAAGTATGATTTATTGCTTTTAGTCAAACAAGCTTTCGAATTAGATATCGACATCGAGCGCGATGAGGAGTTCCAGTGTGATCGCAGCATGGTGATGAATTCTTTTTGTAAGCTCACCGGCTACACGGCTCCAGGCTGGGAGAAAATGATCCGAGCGCTGTCTATAGACCCTACACCCTACAACGAATGGCTGGCCTGAAAGTGCCAAATGCCATTTGAATAGAGAAGTTACGGAGAAAAAAATGATCCTGGAAGGTAAACGAATTTTGGTCACTGGCGGTACCGGTTCGATGGGCAAGGTACTCGTCCGCCGGATGCTCTCAGGCACACTCGGTTCGCCCAAGAAAATAATCGTACTATCCCGCGACGAGGCCAAACAGCATGCCATGCGGGTTTCGTATATGAGCAAGCGCGCAACGACGGACGAGGTGATCTACCGGAACTTCGAAAATATTCTGGAGTTTCGCATCGGTGACGTTCGGAATTATGCTGATGTGTGTTCCGCTGTACGCGATGTAGATATCGTTGCGAACGCTGCAGCACTCAAACAGGTACCGACCTGTGAGTACTTTCCGGTCCAGGCCGTACACACCAACTGCCTGGGGCCCTCGAATATCATCCAGGCCATTCGCGAGCACGGCTACCCGGTGGAAACCGTCATCGGTATCAGCACCGACAAGGCCTGCAAGCCCGTCAATGTCATGGGGATGACCAAGGCCATCCAGGAACGGATCTTCACGACAGCCAACGTACTGAGCCCGGACACCCGGTTCTGTTGCGTGCGCTACGGGAATGTTCTGGCCTCTCGAGGATCGGTGATCCCCCTGTTCCACGATCAGATCCTGTCCGGCGGGCCTGTCACACTGACTATGCCGGAAATGACCCGCTTCCTCCTCAGCATCGAGGAGGCGGTCGATACGGTCATCGCCGCACTGGAAGATGCCCGCTCTGGAGATACCTTCATTCCGTACGTGGGTTCAGCAACGGTGGAAAACATGGCCAAGGCGCTTATTGGCGATCGGGGAACCAAGACCAAGATCACCGGAATACGCCCCGGCGAAAAGGTGCATGAGATTCTCATCTCTGATGAGGAACGTCACCGGGTTGTTCGACGCGGGGGCTATTATGTGATCCGTCCCATGCTCCCGGAACTGGATTACGAAACAGATGAAACGAAGGGGATCGAAACCGAGTACAACTCGGCGAACCACGTCGTGGATCTGGATGAGACCGTCCGCCTGTTCAAGAAGCACAAGCTCATGATCGAGGATGTACGCTCCACGGACGGTGGTGAGTTGATTCGCTGAGCAACCCGATCACCCTGCCATCACTCGCGTCGCGAATGATCCGAGCGGAGGACAACAATTCCATGAGCAAGAAGATCAAGATCGTGACTATCGTGGGCACGCGGCCGGAGATCATCAAACTTTGCCGGGTCATCGCTGAACTCGAACGCCACACGGAACACGTTCTGGTCCACACAGGGCAGAACTTCGACTACGAGCTCAACGAGATCTTCTTTTCCGATCTGGGCCTCCGGAAACCCGATCATTTTCTGGATGCGGTTGGTGGAACGGTTGCCGAAACCATCGCGAATGTCATTTCAAAAACAGACGCGATACTGGCCAAGGAGAAGCCCGACGCCTTCTTGCTGCTCGGGGACACCAACAGCTGCCTGGCGGCCATTGCCGCAAAAAAACGACATATACCTCTGTTCCACATGGAAGCCGGCAATCGTTGCTTCGACCAACGAGTGCCCGAGGAGGTAAATCGCAAAATTGTGGACCACATCAGCGACATCAACATGGTCTACACGGAACACGCCCGTCGGTACCTGCTCGCAGAGGGCGTTCGTCCGGAAACCGTCATCAAGACCGGATCACCCATGCGGGAGGTGTTGTCCCATTACCAGGATCAGATCGGCGCAAGTGATGTCCTCGTTCGTCTGGGCCTTCAGGCATCCAGATATTTTGTTGTCAGTGCCCATCGCGAGGAGAACGTCGATAGCGTGGAGCGGTTCGACGACCTGTTGAAGTCTCTGAACGCCATCGCAGACCGGTATGACCATCCGATCATCTTCTCGACCCACCCACGCACCCGCAAGCGGCTGGCGGCCATTGCGGACACTAGGGCCATGGACCCACGCATTCAGTTCCTCAATCCACTGGGATTTCATGACTACGTGCATCTACAGATGCGCGCCGCATGTGTCATCAGCGACAGCGGCACCATCACCGAGGAGTCATCCATTCTCAATTTCCCGGCGGTCACGGTCAGGCAGACTCACGAGAGGCCGGAGGGGATGGACGAAGGGACTCTCATCATGTGTGGCATGGAACAACGGCGGGTCATGCAAGCCATCGAGATCGTGATGAACCAGCTCGATTCCGGTTCTGACCGCATGTTCCGACTGGTGGGTGACTACGAGCCGGATAACGTCTCTCATAAGGTTGTGCGTATCATCGCCAGCTACATCGACTACATCAACCGGACTGTCTGGTGCGAATCCTCCTCCTAGTCGGCCGTTATCTGCCGAGCATCACATCAAGCGCCAAGCTGGCTCACGATCTGGCCACGGCCATCAGGGATCAGGGCCACGAGATCATCGTCGCGTCTCCGGATCCTGACATCACAACTCGAATCTCCGTCCGTGAAGAAGAGGGGATCCAGGTGCTGAGGGTCCGGACCGGCCAACTCAAGAGTGCATCACTTGTGGTCCGGGGAATCAACGAGTCGCTGCTGTCATCGGTGATGTGGCGTGCGGGCAAACGGTTCTTCCTCGAACATCCCTGTGATCTGATTATCTTTTATTCTCCCACGATCTTCTGGTCGGGCCTGGTCCGTGCCCTGGTCCGACGATGGCACTGCCCCACGTACATGATCCTGCGCGATATTTTTCCTCGCTGGGCTGTGGATGCGGGCATCATGCGTCGCCACAGTGCACCCTACAATTTCTTCCGCTACAAGGAACTTCAACAGTACAAGGTCGCGGACGTCATCGGTGTCCAATCTCCCGCCAACCTGCGCTACTTCCAGCATCAGTGGTGGTCGCCGAGGGGGCGCCTCGAGGTGCTGTACAACTGGATGCGTGTCGCCCCCATGGCTCTCCCTGATTCGGGCCACCGGGAGAGGCTTGGTCTGGCCGGCAAGACCGTGTTCTTCTACGGCGGTAATATTGGTGTGGCGCAGGACATGGACAATATCCTGCGCCTCGCCGGGTCGCTGCTGGATGACGAATCCATACATTTCTTGCTCGTGGGCGATGGCAGTGAATCCCAGCGACTACAGGCCGCCGTACGGGATCAGAGGCTCGTCAATGTGACGATTCATCCCGGTGTCAGTCAAGAGAAGTACCACGAGATGCTGTCGGAGTTTGACGTCGGTCTGATCACACTCGATCGCAAACTGAAGACACAGAATTTCCCAGGTAAACTGCTCTCTTACCTTTATTTTGGATTGCCGGTGCTGGCCAGCATCAACTCTGGCAACGATCTCCGGGAAGCCATCGAGGAAAACAACGCAGGCATGGTCTGCATCAACGGTGACGATCCAGGTTTTCGAGAACTCACTCTCGAGCTCGCTCACGATGCTGCCCTGAGGAAAACGCTGGGGCAGGCCGGGAAGATTTTACTCCGCCAGAAGTTCAGCGCCGAGGTGGCAGCTGAGCAGATCTTGGCCACCATCTGATGGCCTACCAACGCGCAAAAACAGGCCGCCTCGTCAGCCTGCCCGAGTCCGGCAACCTGGCATGCAGACCATCGAGTCACAGCGAACCCAACCCGGCTAAAATCCAGGCCATCGATGCGGTCCCCAGAGGCCGGATTTTCGACTATCTACCAGCGTCCGATTACTCTATTCTGCCCTGCAGCGACAGCGTCGCCGGTCACGCTCTCGCCCGCGAGACCACGCCCGGTATCGCACCCGGGAAGCTCTTTGTAGTGACGATGAAACCATTCGTGGATCGCCACGGGCGCTACCCACAACCGCAAGGTGCAGCAAGGAAACATCCGGAGGGGATATGACTTTTCTGAAAGACAAGGTAGTCCTGGTGACCGGCGGCGCCGGCACCGTCGGCCAGGAGCTGATCAGGCAAATCATCGGACGGGAGCCCGCCGAGCTGCGGGTGATTGACAACAACGAATCGGAGACATTCTTCCTGGAAGAAACCTACGGCCAGGCCTACCGGGCGTACGCCAGTGGATCCACCACGGGCCAGGAACGATTCCAGGCCTACGTGGGTGACATCCGCGACCAGGCCAAGTTGATGCAGATCATGGACGGGGTCGACGTGGTGCTCCACGCCGCCGCGCTCAAGCACGTCATCTTGTGTGAACGCTCCCCCGTCGATGCCGTGCAGACCAACATCGTGGGGGTCCAAAACATCATCACCGCCGCCCTGGCCAACAACGTGGAGCGTGTGATCTTCACCAGCTCGGACAAGGCTGTGAACCCCACCTCGGTGATGGGCACCTCCAAGCTCATGGGGGAGCGGCTGATCACTGCAGCCAACAGCCTCAAGCGAGGTAAGCGCACGATCTTCAGCTCGACGCGGTTCGGCAACGTGATCGGCTCACGGGGGTCGGTGTTCGAGATCTTCCGGCGTCAGATCGCCAGCGGTGGACCAATCACCCTGACGCACACGGATATGACCCGCTTTGTCATGACCGTCGCCCAGAGCGTCGAACTGGTGCTCACCGCTGCCGAGTTAGCCCGGGGGGGGGAAGTGATGGTCACCAAGATGCCCGTCATGCGTATCGAAGATCTAGCCACGGTGATGGTGGAGGACCTGGCCCCCGGGCACGGCTACGACCCGGCCGACATTCCAGTCCAGATCATCGGTGCCAAGGCAGGCGAGAAGCTCTACGAGGAGCTGATGAGTGACGAGGAGACGCGGCGAGCCGTGGAGCTGCAACGGATGTTCGCCGTGCTGCCCGCCTTCCGCAGCGTTTACGAGGAGATCGACTACACCTACCCCGACATGATCGAGGGTGACGTGAACATGCCCTATACGAGCACCGTCGAGGACACCATGAGCCACGACGAAATCCGTTCCTTCCTGGATCAACACAATCTGCTGGAAGCGAACGGGGGAGTTTGAGCCGATGAGAATCTTGATACTGGGCGGCGATGGTTACCTGGGCTGGCCTACCTCCATGGCGCTGGCCGCCAAGGGCCACGAGGTCACCACCGTGGACAACTACCTGCGCCGCAGGATGGCAATGGAGACGCGCTCCGAAGCGCTGATGCCAAACCCCAATCTGGAAGACCGCGCCGCCATCTACGAGGCGGTCGGCGGCCGGCCGATGCGGGTGGAGATCGGGGACTGCACCGACTACCGCTTCGTCTCCAACCTGTTCCGCGACGTGCAACCGGAGATTGTGCTGCACTACGCCGAGCAGCCGTCGGCGCCGTACAGCATGCGGGGTTATGAAGAAGCTCACCTGACCCTCAAGAACAACCTCGAGGTGACCCACAACATCATCTGGGCCGTCCTGCAATACGCGCCGGACAGCCACCTGATCAAGCTGGGCACGATGGGGGAATACGGCACACCCAACATCGACATCGAGGAAGGCTGGCTGGACATCGAGCACAAGGGACGCAAGGACCGATTCCTCTACCCCCGCCAGGCAGGCAGCCTCTATCACACGACCAAGGTACTGGACACGGACCTGCTGTGGTTCTATGTGCGGACCCACGGGATGCGGGTCACCGACCTGATGCAGGGGCCGGTCTACGGCCTGGCCACGCCCGAGACGGAGATGGACGAGCGCCTGCTGCCCAACTTCCACTACGACGACATCTTCGGCACGGTGGTCAACCGCTTCTTGGTCCAAGCTGTCGCCGGCATCCCCCTGACCGTCTACGGCAAGGGGGGCCAGGAGCGGGGCTACCTCAACGTCAACGAGACCATCCAGTGCATCGAGCTGTCGATGGCCAACCCCGCCGAGCCGGGGGAGCTGCGCATCAACAACCAGTTCGTCGAGACCTTCACCGTCAACGAGCTGGCGGACAAGGTCCAGCGAGTGGGCAACTCCATGGGGCTGGACGTGCAGGTCAAATCCATCGAGAACCCGCGCAAGGAGGCGGAGGACCACTACTACAATCCGGTGCACTCAAATCTGATGGAGATGGGGCTGAAGCCCCACTACATGACCGACGAGGTGCTCCACGACCTGCTGGAACGGGTCATCCAGTACAAGGGCAACATCGACCTCAACCGCATCATGCCCCGCGTCAAGTGGTCCTGACATGCGCTGGTTATTAACCGGTGGGTGCGGGTTCATTGGCCGTACCGTCATCGACCTGTTGCTGGCCGAGGACGAGAGCCACTCGATCCGCGTGCTGGACAATCTCGAAGCGTCCAGCCGCGACGATCTGGCCACCGCCTGCTCGTTCACCGAGTCGGACGGGAGCCAGCCCATCGGCGACGGGGCCGGGGTGGAGCTGGTGGTGGGGGATATCCGCAACCTCGCCGATGTCACCCGTGCCTGCGCCGGCGCGCAGACCGTGATCCACCTTGCCGCCAACACCGGCGTCCAGCCCTCCATCGAAGATCCACTGAGGGACTGCGCCGCCAACGTGCAGGGCATCATCAACACCCTCGAGGCGGCCCGCGCCGCCCAGGTGGACGGCTTCGTCTTCTCCTCCTCCGGTGCACCGCTGGGGGAGCAGGACCCACCCATCCACGAGGAGATGGTGCTCAAGCCCCTGTCCCCGTACGGAGCCAGCAAGGCCGCCGGCGAGGCCTACTGCAGCGCCTACCACGGTAGCTTCGGGGTGCCCACGGTGGCGTTACGCTTCGGCAACGTTTACGGGCCCCTATCCGGGCGCAAGCAGAGCGTGGTCGCCCGCTTCATCCGCCGGGCCCTCGAGGGCAAGCCGATGGAGATCTACGGCGACGGACACCAGACCCGGGACTACATCTACTCGGTGGACATCGGCCGGGCAATCCTGGCCGGCGCCCGGGCCGGAGTCGGCGGCGAGGTGTTCCAGATAGCCACCCACCGCGAGACCAGCGTGCTTGAGATCGCCCAGGCGCTGTGCCCCCTCCTCGATGAGCTGGCCGGCATCACCCCGGAGGTGGTCCACTGCGCTCCATTGTCGGGGGAGATGCGCCGCAACTTCTCGGATATCTCCAAAGCCCGCCGCGTGCTGGGCTGGGAACCGCAGATGGCGCTGGATGAGGGGTTGAGGCTGACCGTGGAGTGGTTCTGCCGGTAGGCCGCTACCCGGTCCTGCTGAGAACCGCCTTTACGGTCAGGAGAATGATCTTCAAATCCAACCACAGGGAGGCGTCCTGCACGTAGTGCAGGTCGTACCTCACCTTGTCGATGTTGTCCTCGATCGTCTGTGGTGGTGGCATGCTCACCTGGGCCAGCCCCGTCAGCCCAGGTTTGACCTTGAATCGTAGATCGTAGAATGGGATGTGTTCCTTGATCTTATCGGCGAACTCGGGCCGGGTCGGTCGCGGGCCCACCAGGCTCATCTCGCCGCGCAAGATGTTGATCAGCTGGGGTAGTTCGTCCAGCCGGAACTTCCGCAGGATCTTGCCCATGAAGAAGATACGGGGGTCGTTCTTGACCACGTGATCGGTCTTCTCCTTGGACTCGGCATCCGGGATCATCGTGCGGAACTTGAGCAGAGTGAAGACCCCGCGATTCTGTGAAAAGCGACGCTGCTTGAACAGCACCGGGGCGCCCGGGGAGCTGACCTTGATGGCGGAAGCGGAGAACAACATGAAGGGGAACGCGCAGGCCAGCACGGTGACCGAGAAGGCCACATCGATGAAACGCTTGATGCGCATGTACAGCTGCTGCTGGAAAAAGTCGGTCCGGTCCGAGTATACGAACCACTGCTCGTCCAGCATCTCCAGGGGCAGCTTACTGGCCAGGCGGGAGTAGAACCCGACAAAATCCCCTACCATCATCCCGCTGTACTTGCGGTCGATTAGCTTTCGCTTGAGTTCGTCCACGAGCACGGCCCCGGGGGCGATGAGCACCTGGCTGACCCTTTCGGCATCCACGACGTCGTCGAACGTGCGGCTCTCCAGCGCCGGAATGTCCGGTTCCTTGGGGTCCCAGGGTTTGAAACTGCCGCGGGGCGTGCCGCCGGTGTCCATGCCCAGTTCGTTACCGTAATCGAAGCGGCCGACGATGGTGATGGGCGGGAACTTCTGTCGGTCGACGATGCCCTGCAGGTCACAGGTGGGCAGCTTGGTGCCCAGCACCAGGATCCGCTCCTCCTGGACCTGTTGCACGACGACCCGCATCACCGCCAGCCGGACGGCGGTCATACCGATAGCCGCGAACAGGACGTGCGAGGTGAAGACGATGCGTCCGATCTTCATCGTCGGCATGAAGTAGAAGATCAGCACGATGATCGCGTAGGCCGCCAGAACGGCCACCAGCACACTGAGCATGGTGCGCAGCGGGTGGACGTGGGGGCGCACCTGGTACTGGCCGAATAGCCACAGCACCGCCAGGTGAATGACGATGACCAGGACGGTGATCCAGGACAGCCGGTCCAGCACATTGATGGGCGCTTGCTGGTCCACGAACAGGATGCGCAGCAGATAGGATCCCAGGACCGATCCAAGAACCACCAACGTGTCCATCACCAGGACGAATAGCTTCACGCTGGTTGCTGTTCTTGCGTTGTTCCCGTCGGCCATCGTGCGGAGTCTCTCCTGCTTTCCCATGACCCATGCTTTGGGGTCGAGAACATTTGGGGGGCAACATACTACAAATGCGCGAAGCGACGCTCAAACCGATTCTTCACCGTCGCGCTGACATGATTGTTCTAACTCTCCGAAGAGGAGTTGGAGGACTGAATCGGGGCCGTGGAAGGCCAATTGTTCCCCAATGATGGAATTCGAGGTCATAAGCTACGGGGAGTGACTCGCATCCGAAGCGGGCTCGGCCATGGGGCTCAATCCGGCTTCTGTTATCCTGAGGCATACTCCATCAAACGATGTAGCTGGGACATAAAAAAATTGACCCATCGTTCCAGATTGCCAACGGCTCCATCGTCCGACTCTCGGTCTCCGGCTTGGCTGTCCCGTGTCCCCCTCTACACGCTGGCACTGGCTCTACTGTTGGCCCCGCTGCTCGTGGGGACCGTGCACGAATGGTCCACGGCGATGCTGTACGGCCTATGCCTGGTATCCCTGTGGTTCTGGCTCATCGTGCACAAGGGCGGCAAGTTGGACGGCATAGGTTTGTCCGCGACGGCCGTGGCGTTGATGCTGGTCTACCTGTGGCAGGGGCTGTCGATGATCTCCTTGCCAGCGGCGGTGCTAGAAGCTGTTTCGCCCCGGGTTGCCGACGTCTTACAGGTCCCGTGGTCCGATGGCCTGTGGGGCCGATGCTTCTCCTACGCGCCTGGAGCCACCGCGTGGGAGATGCTCAAAGTGGGCGGCGCCATCGCCGCGTTTTGGGCCGCTCATCAGATCGGCCGTGACGACTCCCAAGGGTATTCGCTGGTAGCTTACGCTGGTTTTTCTGCGGCGATCATCGCACTGCTGAGCATCGTTCAAACCGCGTCGGGGACCAGTCAAGTGCTGTGGCTCTATGAACCAGCCTCACGTATCCCGCTGGGCGAAACTCCAGGGGTTCTGTTTGGATTCAGGACCCCCTTCGTCAACGTCAATCACGCCGCGCAGTTCCTGGAAATGGGCTGCTTGGTCACGTTCACCCTCGCTGCCTTTGGCGCCCGGCGAGGCCGCGGGATCCTCGTTGCGGCCGGAATCCTGTGCATGCTCGGTGTCGTGGCCACCGGGTCCAATGGCGGGCGAGTCGGGCTGGTGGTCGGCCTGGTCTTCTTGCTCACCCTGTGGCTGTCTCGCTCCCACGGCAGGTGGCTACGATGGCTCGTTCCCCTCGCGGCGCTGGTTATCGCACTGGTGGGTCTGGGAGTACTGACCAAAGCTAGCCTCTCCGATGGCCAGCTCCCCCGGTGGGCCACCGCCGACGACGGTGAACTCCTCAAGGGCGAGGCCTGGACGGGGACCATCCGAATGATCGCTGCCCATCCCGTTACAGGCGTTGGACGCGGTGCATTCCGAGACGTCTATCCGCGATACAAGGAGCAGGGCGGCCCCTTCGTCCACAGCTACGTCGAGAACGAGTATCTGCAGGTCCTGGTCGAACTCGGCCTCCCCGTGGGCGGACTGCTCCTGTTGGTTGTAGCCGCGACCTGGGGTGTCGCCCTCCAGAGATGGCGTGGTCAACCCCATGTGGCGGCGGCCCTGGCCGGAGTATTCGTTCTGGCCGTCCACAACACGGTCGGATTCGGATTGGAATTCGGCGGCGTCGGCCTGCCCTTTGTGATCCTGTTGGGCGTCTGTGCCACCCAATCCAGCGGCCTGGTCAAGGCTCCGCGCAGGCGAACACTGACACTGGCCCTTCTCGTGGCAACAGCTACTTCGGCAGTATTCCTGTTGCCGCTGGCCTGGAAGCAAGGCGACTACAGCGAGGTCGTCGAGACCGTCAGGCAGCTCCCCACAGGAGACGATCTCGCCGAGGAAGCAAAGCCGTACATTCGCTGGCGGCCCGCCTCGACCGATCTCGCCATGGCCCTGGCAGGTGCACACCATTCGTCGGGAAACCACAGTGAGAGTCTGCGATGGCTGAGCCGAGCGATGTACCTCGCTCCGGGAGAGGCAAAGCCACACGAGCTAGCTGCCGCAAAACTCGCGATGCTGGGATACAAAAGCCAGGCCCTGATCGAGATTCGCCTCGCTCTGGACCTCCAGACACGGAACCGCAAGCAGCTCTTCTCCCTCCTCGGCCGGCTAACCGAGGACTACGATGAACTCGACGCGACGCTCGGAAAGGACCCCGAGGTACGGGCCAGCTACGCCATGGCCCTTCTCCACAAGGATCCCGATTCGGCCGTCGCTCGGCAGCTCATCGAGAGCCTCTCCTCTGCGGCGGGGGATGACCCCATCATCGCCATCGCACAGGCCTCCGGGTTATGGGCCGATGGCGACCGCGACGGTGCCGTCAAAGCTCTGCAGACATCCCACGGAACGCATCCACAGGATGTGCCCACGGCCCTCGCGTTGGCCCAGTACTACCAGAAGATGGACGATGCAGGGGCGGCCCGGGCGGTGGCCGAAGAAACCTTGTCCCACCAACCGGGGGACTGGCGTTTGTGGCTCGTTGTGGCAGAAACCAACGCCGAAGTCGGAGAATTCGGTGAGGCCCGAAGAAACCTGGACAGGGCGCGGGATTGTGCGGGACATCAGACATGGGGGCAACACAAGATCGCAGTACAGGAGGCCAGCCTCTGTCACCAGCAGGGCGACCTGAAGGGAGCCCGGGACGCCTACCTCATATCGCTGCGCTACCGGCCGCAGCAGCGTTCGGCGCGGATCAAGCTGGCCGAGGTCTATGCAGAGTTGGGGCAGCTCTCGAGCGCGCTACGCGAGTACCAGCGGATCGTGGAGCAAGGGAATTCCACGGCATACGTCGAGAAACGGATTCAAGATCTGGAAGCCCAGCTCGATCCTTGATGGCCAACCCCCGGCTTCTTCTTCAACCGGGCGCTCGCGGACGTACCGGGTTTTCTTGCTGGGAACGCATGTAAGCCAGATATAGGCCCATCCCGGCCCAGACCACATGGCTGGACCAGGCGGTCTCGTGGGGATATCCGAACATGGAGTGGTACAGGGTGAACAACAGCGCCGTCAGGATGAGCCACCATACCGCCCAGCGGTCGATCTCCTTCCGGCCGATCCTCCGCCGAAAGCGCACCAACGTCCAGGTCGCAACGAGGAACGGCGCATAGGTCAGGCTCGCTCCGATCAGCCCCGTACGCTGAAGCACGCGGACGTAGTTGTTGTGGGGTCCACTGAAGACCACTGACGAGAAACCTCTACCAAAGACCCAGTCCGTGACCGTTTCCACCCTACGAATCCCGTCAACGAACAGTTCGGCACGACCGGCTGCTCCGGCGTCTGACGTGCCATAGGACTCCGGCGAAAGGTACCGCTCGGTGAAGATGGGGGAGCTGGAAATGGTCAAGACGCCGATCGTCACCACGACAACTACAGCCGCGAACTGTTTGATGTTCAAACGTGTGAACAGAAGAAGTAAACCTGCCGCCGTCGCACCGAAGAGGAAACTCTGGCGACTCTGGCTGTAGATGATCATGGTCAGATCGATGAATATCACCACGACGGCAAAACCACGTACGACCTTGGATCGCGTGGAGAGGAAGACAAAAATCGAAGCTGCGAAGGGGAAGGTGAGGTAGGGCGCGAAGGTATTGTACGCGACCGTCGATACGCCGCTCTGCGACAGGTAGATCATCTCGTCCACGGTCACAATATCGTTGGAGGTGTACTCCAGGTAGATGGCATACGGTGACGCCGCCATGGCGCAGAACATGAGGAACATCAGGTCGCGGTGGCTGATGCCGCGGACAGCCATCAGCAGCGCCAAGGGCACGTAGAGCATGAAGCTACGCAACACGTAATTCGCAGCGGAGTGCTGCGATAGCGCCGCGGACGCCATCTGCGTGTCCTCGCCGTAGATGGACCCTCCCGGATCGAACAGGTAGCAAAGAATGAAGTACAGAATCCAGACCAGGAGGAGCTGTGTTTCACGCTGGCGGTAGAGCTCCAGCTCCCGATAGCGGAACAAGTAGTAGGGAATCAACAGGACCATCAGGAACATGAGCGCTTCCCGATAGTACGTGAAGAACTGCCCTGAAACACGGTGGAGGGGGACCAGGAACAGAACTGTTGCGATGAGCCCCAAGCTGACGATGTCGACGACCTTCCGCCGCTGATGCACCGCCACCTTCCGGTCACTCCCGGGCGGTGAAGCTGTCGCGTCGGGCTGCGGCCGCTCAGACATGCCGTCTACTCCTCACCGAGGATCTGTCTCCTGAAACACAAGGATGACCGTACGGGGAAGAACTGCCGACGGATCGAGGCGAGAGTATAACATCACCAAACGGCTCGAGTGCCTGCTCGCCAGCCCTTCGGCGCCGTTCCCCTCCACTGACGTTTTGGATATATTGCCCCAGACTGCCGGCGCTTCGGTTCTATCTTTACAATAACGGCTTCTGGTGGACCGCGAGGTGAAGGCCCATGCCATCCGATGAAATCTTACTGGTGGCGGCGACACGCCCCAACTTCATGAAGATTGCACCCATCACGTGGGAACTCCAGAGGCGCTCCCTGCCCTTTGCGCTGCTGCACACCGGGCAGCACTACGACCACAACATGAGCGATGTCTTCTTCCAGGATCTGGAGATCCCGGAGCCCGACGAGCACCTGGGGATCGGCGGTGGGACTCACGCCGAGATGACGGCACGGATCATGCTCGCCATCGAGCCTGTGCTCTTGCGGAGACAACCCCGCTGGCTCCTCGTCGTCGGCGATGTGAACTCGACCATGGCCGCCGCTCTGGTTGCCGCCAAGTTGCGGATCCCGACGGTCCACGTCGAGGCTGGGCTCCGCTCCGGGGACTGGGACATGCCCGAGGAGGTCAACCGGGTCGTCACCGACCGCATCTCCGATCTGCTGCTCACCCCGTCGCCGGATGGTGACGAGAACCTGATCGCCGAAGGAGTACCACCGGGCCGGATCCGGCGCGTGGGCAATGTGATGATCGACAGCATGCAGCGGGTCTTGCCGAAAGCCGTCGAAGCCGGTGTACCCCAGGCCCTCGGCCTCCAGAAGCAACAATACGCCGTGATGACATTGCACCGCCCAAGCAACGTCGACCACCGCCAGACCTTCTCCGGGATCCTCGATGGAATCGAAGAAACCGTCGGTAAGATGCCCGTGGTGCTACCGGTGCATCCCCGAACCCGAGCGAGCATAAAAGAACAGGGGCTCAAGCCACGCTTCGCCGCCATGCCGGGACTGCGTTTGATAGATCCGCTGGGCTACCGCGAATTCCTCGGTCTGACCTCCCAGTCCCGCCTCGTGCTCACAGACTCCGGCGGGCTACAAGAAGAAACCAGCGTGCTCGGGATCCCGTGCCTGACACTGCGCGAAAACACCGAACGCCCCATCACCGTGACCCACGGCACCAACCGCATCGTCGGCGTCGATCCGAACGCCATCAAAAACGCTGCCCGCGAAGCCCTCGGCGAACACATCGAGCCCAGGCAAATCCCCTTGTGGGATGGCCGTACCGCAGGGCGAATCGTGGATGCGCTGACCGGGAGCTGATCTGATATTGGCTCGAGTCAGAAACTCGATTCAGAACGTCGACTCGGGAATGTTGATGATGTCGTTGGGAAGCAGAAGGACGTTGGGGTCCTTGCCGTCGGTCACGCGGTGCAGATTGACCGGAATGCTGAGCATCTCTCCGTTGAGGTACCGCGTGATGGCGGTACGGCGCGGCCCCCCCGAATCGTCCACCCCTCCAGCCAGGGCGATGGCGTCGATAACCGTCATGCCGTCCCGGTAAGGGTAGCTACCTGGTTTCTTGACGTACCCCATCACGACCACTTCCCGGCTGTTGGCCTCCTTCAGGTATACGGTCAACGCGGGATCAATGAGGTAGCCATCGGCGAGTTCCTGCTGCAGCAGCTCGGCCACCTGCCCGGGTGTCTTGCCGTCCACACTCACAGCGCCGAGGAACGGGAAGGTGAGGGTGCCGTCCGCATCGACTCGATATTCGCCCGAAATCTCGGGTTCATCGAAGACGCGGATGTTCAACACGTCCAGTGGGCCGAGCACGCCCATCCCGGCGGCAACCGCGATCGGGGGTGTCAGGAGCTGGGCGTCTGGCCGCACGGTTTCCGGCCGACAGCTCGAGAAGGCCAGGACGGTTACCAACGCGCCAGCAAAACAGACATAGTGAATCCAGGTAGATCGAGCACTCATCATACCTTCCAACCGAGTTGCCGTCGCTAGGGTGAAAACACCGTGTTCGAGCCTCTCCATACCAGGCGTGTGTATGGCACAGTGGCGAGAATCACGCGAGGCATTTCTTGCTGCTGGCCATTCCACTGGATCCTCGTTCTCGGGCCATCGACGGGGAATAGGGTTCCTTCTCCCACCTGGCGTGGTTACCCTTTTAAAGGGCCAACCATGCTGTCGGGAGTTCGTATGTTCCGTCCTCCACATCTCTTGCAGGTTGTCTGCATCCTCTCCGCGCTCGCCGCCGTGTGCGCCCTACCCGACGCTCACGCTGGCGATTGGCCCTACCCACAACACGATCCGGGCGGCACTTCCCGCAGCGCGGCCAGCGGGGCCATCAGCTCCCAACCCAATCAGTTGCCGACCCAGTCCTCGATCCTGACCGTCGATGAGATCGCGCTGGGGAACGTGATCCTGCTCGACGTGGACGGAGACAGCACCAGCGATGTGATCCACGTCACCGGCGGACGGATCGCCGCCCACGACGGGAACGGCGGCGGGCTCCTGTGGTCCACGCCCCTGCTCCTGGCAACCAACCTCGTCGGTATCCACGACCTGGACGGCGACGGTATCGAAGCGGAGCTCGTGGGAGTGGCCAGCGGCCTGGCGGGGGGTATCTTCGTCGTCAATCCATACACCGGCGGTCTGCTGTGGGACTACGGTCCCTTGACCGACCACTCGGGAGTTTACCAACCGGAGGTGATCGTCTCAGACCTCACCGGGGACGGCGCCGAGGAGATTTTTTTTGCCGAGAATTCGTACGGCCAGGACGCTTATTACGCCGCCGAGTTCTCTGCCGGGATGAACAATGTCGACGTCGTTCAAACCACCCTCCCCGCCTCCTATGCCAACTACAATCCTTCCATCGTAGGTAGCCTGCTCGGCCCCGGCGTACCGTCGGTCTTGATCCAACAGAGCGGTGAGTTGAGCGTCCTCGAGGTCTGCGCGGCCAACGATCCCGCAGCCGTCTGTTCACCAGCAGAGCGGATATGCCTGTGTGATCGTGGCTACTTCGAGGACGTGCATCCGGGCTTCTCCTACGGGCCAGCCTGGAGCGACGATCTGGACAACGACGGTGTGGACGAGGTGGTCGAGATCCAGTCCAGCGCCCGCTACGGCAGCCAGATATCCGTGTTCGACGTCGAACAGGGGATGGCATCGGGGATCCCGGAAACCGCCGACCTCTTCCTGTGGAGTTACAACTACGGCTACGGTGATCCGGTAACGGCGATTCTGGTGCACGACCAGGAACAGGAAGACCTGGACGGGGACGGCGATCTCGATCTGGCCGTCACCTTCTACAACAACATCGGGGACGAGGTGGACGCCGCCGGTTTGCCCGCCGACGACGGCTTGTACCATCCCGACGCCTTCGCGATAGGCGTGTTCGACGCCACCTCGGGTGACCTGGTCGCGTCGCTGACCGACGCTCTTGTCTGGGGACTCGCGGATTATGACGACGATGGTGTCATCGAGATCATCACCACCGAGACCAGCGGCTGGTCCTACCTGACGGGGATCACGGGGTATGCGCTGGTATGTAGTCCAGACTGCGTCTTCGACGAAGTCTGGCACGACTCGACCCACACCCTGAGCCCGGACATCGATCTGCTGGACAACAGCGACTACCCGTCGCTGTCCCTGCAGAACCTCGACGAGGGGGCCGACGGCGTCCCGGAGCTGCTGGCCTGGGACGGGGCTGGCCTGGATCTGCTCCGAATATCTGCGGGTGGCGTCGTTCAGGTGGTCGCCACCGCTGCCATGGCCAACAACGAGGAAGTCTACGCCGTGGACTCCGAGGGCCATCACGCCCTGCTGTACTCCCTGACGGACACACGACTGCTGGACACGTCGTTGAGCACGGTGGCGACCGATGTCGTCACCTATGGTCAGGATGTGGCGGAGATCCTGGCCGTCCAGTTCACCCCTGCTGACGAGCAGGCCACGCTCGTTGTCAATGGAGCGGTGTACTGGTCCAACCCCCAACCCGAGACCATCGCGGATGCCGACCTCATCGCCCAACCCCACGCCTTGCTGGCGGAAGACCTCACGGGGGACGGATTCGCCGAACTGGTCACCTGGGCACAGCCCGCGGAGAGCGCCGACGGATCCCTGATCGTCGACACTCACACATACGATCCGACCGACCCGGACGGTGACGGCACGCCATTTGGCCTGCTGTGGTCGTTCCACGGGGTCACCGAGCCTGAGTTGGCCGGGTACGGCTTGGCCTCGACCACCGGTCACGTCGCACGCCGCTCCGACGTGGACGGCGATGGGCTCGACGATCTGATCTTCGCGCTGTTCTCATCGGCGGATTTCAGCAGCGGCCTGCTGGCCCTGGATGGGCTCAGTGGCGCATTCATCCACTTCCAGCCAGCCGACTACGTGGACTCCGCGAGGAAATACATCCCCACCGTCCCCATGGGCGTATCCGATGTGGTGGGCGCCAATGGTGGAGCTGGCGCGGACGGGCTGGACGACCTGGTCATCTCGTCGGGCTATGGCCTGCATCTGCTCCCTGGGGGGGCGGACGTGCCCAGCGCCGAATTCGTAACCGACCGCTACAACTGGGAAGGGATCATCGCCGACCTCGACGCCGACGGAATCACGGAGGCCGTGTTGTTCAAGGGGATCACCACCGGGGCCACTGCGACTGCCGCTCAGATCACGCCGACGATGAACGATTTTTGGGGCTATTCTGCGGACCTCGCAGGCCTGGAGGGAGAATCCGACCAGACCGCTGCGCTGGTGGTCAAGGACAACCAAGGCGGGTTCGACATCGTCTATCTCGGCGGAACGGGATCCCTGGAGATCCGAGAAGGTGACAGCGGCAATCAGGCGGGAGGCTATCCGATCTACCTCTGGCAGGGCGCCCAGCTGGCCGCGGAGGAGCCCGACTCCACAGCCCTCGCCGCGATCGCCGTGTTCGACAGCGACGGGGACGGCTACGACGAGGTGATCTGCGGCGGTGACGACGGCTACGTCTACGGACTGAACGTGCACGAGGACGACGGCGGACCGTCGTTGGAGTGGACCTACTACATCGGCACGCCCATCCGCTCCATCGCCGCGGCGGATGTGGACGGAGATACGTACGACGAGATCTTGATCGGTTGCCAGGACAGCAAGGTCCGGACGCTGGACAGCCTGGGAATCACCCTGGTCATCGAGGAACCCGAGGACGGGATCTGTCTCCCCACGACCGAGTTCACCGTTTCTGGAACAGCTACCGGAGTCCACCATGTGGACGTGATGATCGCCGGCGTTCCATCCGTCACCGGGGTCGCCATCAATGCCAACCTCTGGGATGCGGAGGGAGTCGTCGCCCCGGGGACCGGGACCTGGGAGGTCGTGGCCATGGGAATGGGAATCGACGATCAAGAGCTGGTGTACGACCAGATCCTGGTCATGGTCGACGGCGATTTCGATGGGGACGGCTACACGCTGTACGGCGACGACTGCGACGACAACGACGCCAGCCTCAACCACGACGACACCGATGGCGATGGATTCTCGACCTGCGACGGTGACTGCGATGACAGCGACGCGGACCTCAACCTTGATGACGCCGATGGCGACGGATTCACGACCTGTGATGGCGACTGCGACGACAGCGACGCGGACCTCAACCTCGACGACGCCGACGGGGACGGATTCACGACCTGCGACGGCGACTGCGATGACGAGGACGACTCAATCTATCCGGGAGCAACGGAAATCTTGGGCGATGGCATCGATCAGGACTGTGACGGCATCGATTGGGACGACGACTACTACAACGACGACGACGACAGCGACGCGGGGGGCGGGTGCGAGTGTTCCCAGGGCAACGCAACGGTCGCTCCGAACCTCCCAGCCCTGCTGGCGATCGGCATTCTCTTGGTGCTAGCCTGGGTGCGCCGTTCGGTTTGATAGCCATGGCTCTTGCGGCGCCGCACGTGCCTGATTGATCGCGCAGGACAAGGACCTGATGCCAGCCAGCGAATTGAGACTAGCCATCAATGCGGTTCCTCTAGCTTCGGGTGGCGGCCTGGTCGGATTGCTGGGCTATCTGCATGCCTGGCGAGAGAGCAACGCTCCCCTATCGGTCACCGTATTCGCTTCCCGACCAGCGGTGATCGACGCCATCCGAAAAACCGACCCCGACACAGATGTGGTTTCGTTCGCCTCGAACCAACGGGCTTCAAAAAGGTTCTTGTCCCAGCAGTTCGCGTTGGGTCGTGCCATGGACGGGATCTCCCCGGACGTGGTGATGAACACCAATGCGCTCACCCCCCGCTGCCGGGCACCCCAGGTCGTACACCACCAGAATCTGTATCTATTCATTTCCAGGCCGGCGTTCCGTGCGATCACCCGCCTCACCATCTCCGATCGCATTCGTCGCAAGCTGGCACGCGAGGCAGTCCATACCGCGGAAGCCAATGCGTTCATCTCGGACTATATGCGGGACCTGGCACAAAGATCGTGTCCTGGGAGCGAGCCACGAAACCATGTGATTCACAACGGCATCGCCCGATCCCAGATCAAGAGTCGAATCAACGACTACACCAGTGAGGGCCCCATCGATCTGCTCTCGATCCAGGACAACGTCTCACATCACAAGGACAACCCTACGCTGTTGAAGTCCTTTGCGCGTGTCGTGGAAGCCCGACGCGGCGTGGACTGGCGCCTCCACGTAGCTGGCAGCGGCGACTGGACACCGATTCAGAATTTAGCTCGACAGCTTGGAGTAGCGGATCGTGTCACTTTCTATGGGTACCTGGATCGCGCCCATTTGTACGCCCTGCTCGATCGTTGCCTTTGCCTAGTGTTCACGAGCCTACTCGAAGGATTCGGTAATCCACCCATCGAGGCCATGGCTCGTGGGTGCCCCGTGGTGGCTACCGCTTGCACCGCGATTCCAGAAATAATAGGGACCGCGGGCATCCTCGTTCCCCCGTCCAATCCGCAGGCGTTCGCCAACGCGATCTGTTCGCTCTACGACCAACCAGACCTCCGCAACCATCTATCCACGCTCGGCCTGGCCCGCGTCGAGGAATTCACATGGGAACGGGCCGCCACGAGCCTATTGGAGGTTGTAGCCTCCGTAGCGAACCGTTGAGTTGGCGAGAACCGACCATGGGTGTCCGGACACCGACGAATCCATGTCCACCTGCTGTAACTCGTAGATGACTGTCTGTTTCCTTCACTGACCCCGCAACACACCTCTGCACTTGTCTTGGAAATCATCCAATGATCGGCTTCTGAACAACACCGTTCCCTCGGCCCTTGTACACACATCACTGGCGACTGCTGGACACCCAAAGTGTAGCGCTTCGGCGACACTGATACCGTATCCGTCGGCACTTGTCGGACGCACCATCAGATTCGCTTTTTCGAACAACGGCCACATCTCTCGTTGTCCAGTGAGAAAAAGGTAGTTTTCACGGACGCCGGCCTCGTTTACTCGCCTTTTAATTTGATCGAAGTACGGTTGATCTGCGATTTCTGCGAGGGCAAAGATCATTCCGATATTGGGATAGTCGTTCTTGAGTTCAGCGATCAGATCGACACACATATCCATGCCATAGAGGTCGATTCCATCTTGAAAAACGATCCTGTGAGCATTCGCCACGACGAGAGGGCTATGTCCATGAACGAATTGGCTCACTTCGGGTTCGTAGGATGCCCAGATCCGGTCTGCGTCCTCCAGAGGAGGTGGAATGAAAGCGTCCTCGATAACCGTTCTCTGAGCATCGATGGAGAAACCAGCCTCACGAAACTGATCCGGCAGGTGATCTCCCACGAACACGAATTGGTCCACCTGCTTGATGAAACGCGCCAAGATCCGTCTTTTTAGAGGAGTGAACCTACCAAAATCCGGGGACGAGTGAGTCATGAAGACAAACTCGCTTGTGAAGGGCCGGCATATGAGCGCCGTCATCGACCGGAAATCGAACGCATTGAGGTGAAAATGGGATCCCCTTGGATCAAGAACAAATGCTAGTAGTTGTGCATATTTCTCGCTCGTTGACAGCCTAGCGAAATCAACGACGACTACCTCATGATTTTCCTTCTGCAACTGCTTGGCGCGTCGGTAAATGAAGTTGCTGATCCCTCCGAGTGGTGGCGGATATGGCCCAATGATGCGGTACCTCATCTCATCGCCTTCCAATCAATGAAGCCATCCAGACATCCAACCCGAGAAGCCACAGGTGGATGGCAAACCAAGAATTGAAACGTCTGTCTCAGCTTCCGCCAAGCGGGTGGAGCCTAACTGGTCTGGTCAGCCCTCTCACCCTCATCCTCATCCTCGGCGTACCTGCTGTGATACCGGTAGGTGTAGTGATAATAGGGATACCGATATCGGTACGAGTAGTAGCCCCGGCCGGCGGAGTTGAGGTCCACATCGTTGAGCACGAAACCAAGAACCCGAGCGTTGACCGTCTGGACCGCCGTGATGGACTGTCGCAGCATATGACGGTTGGTCTTGTCCTGGCGGGCAACGACCAGGGTGCCATCCACATACTTGGTCAGGATCGAGGCATCCGTAACCGCCATGATCGGCGGAGAATCAAAGATGATCCGATCGTAGCGAGCCTCCAGCTGTTCAACGAGTTGCGTGAACGTAGATGACTCCAGTAACTCAGCGGGATTCGGTGGGACGTTGGCCAGCGGGAGAAGATCCAGGTTGGCATATCCGGACGGACGCACGGCCTGATCCAGATCCATCTCGCCGATCAGAATCGACGTCAGCCCGACCTCCCGCTCCATGCCGAAGACCTTGTGCACCCGCGGGCGACGCATGTCCGTGTCGATGAGGATGACACGTTTGCCGGATGAGGCCATCGTGTAGGCCAGGTTCGCGGCGAGGCTGGTCTTGCCCTCGCTAGGACCCGCGCTGGTTACCAGGACCTTGAACACGCCCTTGTTCGGAGCGAGGAACATCAGGTTCGTGCGCAGTGTTCTGCAGCTCTCTGCAAGAGCACCACGCGGGTCTGCATCAATCCGCAGACGGCCGTCCTCCTGTTGGCCTCGCGACGCATCATCGAAGCGCGGCTGGATTCCCAGCACGGGGATCTTGAACTCGGCCTCCAGCTGTTCGTGGCTGCGGATGGTGATATCGAGCCGATCGACGACGATGACCAGCGCAAATGCCGCTGCGATACCGAGCATCAGCGCCATGAGCATGACCAGCTTGCGGTTGGGCCGGTACGCACGCTTGGGCGGCATCGCCCGGTCCAGGATGCTGACGTTGCTGTTCTGCAGGGTACCGGCCAACTCCGTGTGCAGAGATCGATTGTTCAGATCGCTGTACAGGCTCTCCGTCTGTTGCAGATCCCGATCCAGCCGGTGGAACTCGGTCTCCCGCTCCCGCAGGTCCAGCGCCGCAGCACGCTGCGAATCCAGCTCGATTCCCAGCTTTCGTCTATTTTCGCGGGCGGAAGACAGATCGGCTTCCATGCTGGCCAAGATGGAGGAGATCTCCCTGTCCAGGCTCAGCTGGAGCGATTCCCGCTCGGACTCTATCCGCAAGAGGCGCGGGTTCTTCTCTCCGTACCTTGCGCGTAGTTTTGCCTCTTCGGCGCTGACTTCGATGAGCTGTACCTTGAGCTCGTTGATCGTCGAGCTCTCCAGCACTGCCGGGATCGAATCGCGGTTCCCCTCTGCCTCCATGGCGACCGCTTTATCGTAGCGATTCTCCATCTCCAGGACCGTCAGTTCCGCTTCCGTGAGCGCCTGGTTGATGGTCAACAGCCGCTCGTTGGCCAGGTTGAGTGAATCCTCCAGTGATGTCCCCAGGAAGTTGTTGGTGCGGCGGAATTCGACGATGTTGTCCTCGGCGCTGTTGACCTGGGCTTCCAGCGTGCTGACCCGCTCCTTCAACCACAGACCGGCACTACTCGTCACGGACTGGCTGACGTTCCTGTAGTAGTCCTCGTACGCGCGTGCCACCTCGTTGGCGATCATCGCCGCTCGGTCTGGGTCAGGGTCGGTCACCCGGATGTTCAGTGCGAGGCTATCCCGGATGGCGTCGATGGTAATCCGGCCACGCAGAATGGCGACTGGGTCGATCTGGGTCCGTAGTTCGTCCCGTTCGCTGGGGTCCTCGACCGCAGCTAGACCCATGAATACATCGTCCTCGTCGAGGGATAAGGCGAAGACAACTTCCTGCAACACCTCGCTGCTCGTGATGACTTTCGGCTGGGTCTCGAAGTACCGGTTGTATTCCCAGACGTGGTGAGTCATCTGGTAGACTTCGTTGCTCTGCCCAAGCACCTTGGGAGGGGAGTAATTGACCAATACGGTAGTCGTTGCCCGGTAGGTCTTTTGCTGGCTCAAGCCCCAGATGACCACGATGGATGTCACGACCACCGCGGCGATCAAGAACAGAATGAGATGCTGCCGGACGAGAAAGACGTAACGGAGCCCTTCGCTCCAGAAACTCTCTTCCTCGTCCTGGATACGCGACTCTGCGGAAGGAGTTGGCGACACTTCCTTCAGCGGCAACGGTCTATCAATCGCCTCCATGGTCACCATCCTAGCCAAGTAGCACCGACCCCGCCGCCCGCTTGCGGCACGTCAGGCAAAGCCCCCCAAAAGGGCGACGGAACATACCATAGCCTACCAAGTGGTCTAGACAAAAAGCACCAAACACCTTCTTAAGTCCCCGCGAGCAGGCCGGCCACCTGCGTCGCGACGGTTGAAACGAGACTGGGTCCGATGAACCGGTGGACCTGATCCTGGGGTACGAGGGAACCCGGCGCTGTCTCGACAAAACGGCCGAGTTGTTCGACCAGGTCCATCTGGGCTTCGCGTCCAAGTTCAACGAAGACAGACAGAGCCAACGGGTACTCCCGGAAGTACTCCCGTGAGCTATCACCTGGCTGCTGGTAGAAGTTCAGCACGGCCTTTCCGGTGGCCGCATATTCCACGACCTTGCTCGGGAGCTGGAAGGCCGTGGTGTTGCCGACGTTGATCAGCACGTCGGCCTGCGCCAACCAGCGGAGCACTACCGAGCGATCCTGCAGGCCATGCAGGGTGACCAGGCCAGGGAATGCTTCCAGCGGTCGGAACTCCCGCCGGACGAACTCCGTGGCGTTGCCCATGATATGAAACTCGAGCCTATCCGCCAGATCAGGGCGTTCACGGAGAAGCTGCAAGAAGATGCCGACCATCGGTCCCGGTGGACGTATTTCTTCGTAGAACTCACCCGCGTAAACCAGGACGATCTTGCCGTCGTTGCGGGCAGAAGACGTGGTCGATCCCTGCGGAATCGATGAGGGGTTCACGACGGGCGGCACCAGCACGAAACGGTCCACGTGGTCCGGGAACTGGCGTTGATACTCCACCAGCACCTGCTGGGCGGTCACCGTGCACCGATCGCAGCGTGCAATGACGTGTTCTTCGGCCCGTCGATTGAGGCGGCGGTACAGGAGCTCGTTGTTGGGTAACGCTCCGCTGGCAAACGAAAACGGGTCGCCCGTGTCTGCGACCCAACGAAGGGTGGGATGCTGCCGTTTGAGCTGCGCGGCGACCAGGTGGTCGGTGAATGGCAGGGCGCTGGAAACCATCCCGTCGTAACGGTGACGGCGGGCAAGACGAGCTGCTCGACCGGCTGCTGCGGCGAACCAGCCGCACGCCGTATCCGGCCAATAAACTCTTCCCCAGGACTTGCGATAGAGGCTCTGGACGCTTCCGTACAGGCGACCCAGACCACCTCCACTGGAGCGGTCCTCGGGAGCAGGCTCTGTGCGAGGAGTGGGTTTACCCACGGCCGGCCGCCGCGAGACGAAGCTCTGAAGTCCCTGTCGTAAACCCAGGCCGACACGGTGCACCTGAACACCGTCCAGCTCTTCCCGTCGTGGCAACCCAGGCTGCCACAAACTGACGACGTCGACGTCCACACCCCGAGCTGCCCACTCCTCGGCGATGGAAGCCCACCGAAACGCGCGAGGACTGATCGCGGGGCGGTATCGATGGACGATTAGCAAGATTCGTTTCATGGTCGCTCATCTTCGTTGAACCGTTTTCCGTAGCCGGGGGAGAATTTCACCGGTCGACTAAAGGAATCGCCGCCCAAGGGCCCGGGTTCGGCCAGGGCAAGTTTCCCTTCGGTGAAGTCGATGATTCGGATGCCCGAGGCCTCGAAGACAACGATCCGGTGGACTCTCTCTCCGTACCCCTCGTGCCAACCCGTCACGCCGGTAGGTCCAAACGCCACACAGGTGCCTTGCCCCGATCCGGAGTGCCGGAACACACCGTCCAGCGGGCTGGGTTCCTTTCCCTCGATGGCCGGGGCGAAGTGGGCGAACACGGAACGGTACTCGTTGCGGCGCTGGACGATGGGCGTATAGATGTAGTTTCCCGGATCCACGATCCGGTCCACGCCATCGACAGACAAGGTCAATCCCAGCTGGTCGTTGTGCAGATGCGCGCCGAACCCAAACACTTCCGTCGGCCCGCAGCGGAAGGTCATCAGCAACCGTGGGGACCGGTAGACATACAGCCCGAACTCGGCGTAAGCAGCTCCGTTGAGGCCGCTACCGGGATCAAAATCGAGGGGGATGACCGTCTCTCGTCTGTGGTCTGGCCCAACCGTCGCAGCCAGGGCCACCGCCGAGGACAGGCCGGCTTCCTCGCCCGAGGAGGGCATCACAACAGGTGCGGTGACAGTTGGTGCTACCGGGATCATCGTCGCCAGACAAGCCCCGGCGATGGACGGCGGGTCGAGGCGATCGATGGTATCTCCCCTTCCCAGCAAGGCTGCTGAGGCCGCGATGGTCTCCGATGCATCGGTGTTGTCTTCATCCCAGTACAGCTCGTCGGCAGCTCCACCCCCGCCTACCCCAAGATTCGCATACCTGGATCGCGCTTCGCCCAACGTCATGAAGGTTCCCCGAGGGTCCAGCTTGAGCAGCCGTCCGCTGTCCATGTCGCCGACGAGAAGCATCTGCCCGTTCGGCTTACACACAGCGGCCAGGAATTCACCCGCTCCGGCGAGGCGCTCCGCTGCGACGTGAGACAGTAAAGGTGAACCCGCGGGAAGAGGGCCGACCAGTCGTGGCCGATGGGGGCCGAGTCCCGGGTCGGCCGACTCCGCGCCAGCCCTTCTGCGGGCTGGCATCGAGAGAAGCATCGAGCTGCCGTGTATGGCCAGCTCGGTACACAGCCGATGGTACGCGGTGGAGCCCTCCGCGTTGCTCCCCTCACGATGAAACTGGAACTCGATCTCCCCGTTCAGCTCCTGGATGGCGAACGCTAGCCAGGCGTCAATCCTCGGGGACCGCTCGAGGTACAAAGCGATGAACAGCAGCCCGACGATGTCGGAGAGGTAGTGGTTCCCGCGATGCCCGAGGTACCACTCGAGGTGCTGTACCACATGCCAGCCGTGGTCAGCGATGCTCCGAGCCAGAACACGTTCCAGATCATCATCGAACCTCACCCCCTGGCTCAGGAACAGATCCCGCGCCACCAAGATGTTCACGGCACGGATCGCCACGTCCATGGGGCAGGCCCAGTTCACGCCGAATCCCGGCGGGTTGGCCGCCAGGAAGTCCAGCACCTGGTTGCGGAACTCGGCGCGGAGTGAGCCCGCGTCGAAGGACGGCGTTGGGTCCAGTCCCTGCACGAGGCATGCATGTGCGAGCGCGAGCTGTGGAAGGTGGTGAAGTCGGGCCAGCTCCCAGGGGACCTTGACGTCCACACCTGGCTGGCTACCGAACTGGATATCCTGGGACCAGAGCTTTTCTGGCCAACGGAACCCGGATTTGAAATCGAGCTGCCAGTCAATCGGCACGTATGGCTGGGCGATCTGACTCCACAGGGAGCGGGCATCGCCACGGTTCGACGAGTTGATCCGATGCTCGATCCACTGGCCGCCGTCGTCCGCTGTGAGCGCTGGATGAGGCGGGCCCCAGCGGTGCCCCTCGAGGCCGGCGCACTCCATTCCGTGCCGGACCTCCACCCATCCAGAACCGAGCAGATCAAATCGGTGTGCCAACGTCTGGCCAGTCAGGTAGAAGAGCGTTTCAGCGTGGGGAGCGAGGACCTCGCGTGAAGGCGTGCGGTAATACGGCTCCGGCGCAAAGACTGGTTCGACGTTCAGCGCCCCGTAGGTGGAGCGCCTCATCGCCCGCCTTCGCTCCAGCGGCTTGCGGACCGCTTGGCGGGATCGGACCCGTAGCTTCTTGGAAAAGCGGCGAGGATTGTTCGCCAGATCCCGGAACGCAGAGCGAATCTTCTTACTGTCCATGGGCCGTACAACCGTGGAGGTCTGCGCCCTCCTAGGTCGTCCTCCCACCGGCGATCTGTGCTTCGACCTCGAGGGCAATCTCGGTGGCCTGGATCTGTTGCCACAGCGGATTGGGCCAGCGGCCTCCACTCCGGATGGCTCGAGCGAAGGCCTGGAACTCCTCCTTGTGCCCCTTGTCCTCGGAACGGTTTGTGATCCCAGGGTGCCGCGATCCAACCACGTTCAGCGTCCTGTAGTCGTCCAGGGTGACGACCTGGCCATCGAAGAAGAGATCCAGATGCTCCTTGGGAAACTCCCGCGCCCCCATGGCGGTGTAGGTCAACGTCCCCACCGATCCATCGTCGAATCGTAGGGTCGCGACAAAGTTATCCGTCGATGAGTAGTGATCCGTGGAGGGGCGGATGGCCGTGGCCGAGACCTCTTTCACGCGAGCGTTGGTGAGGTAGGTGAACAGATCGTAGATATGGCAAGCCTCGCCGATGTTCCTCCCGCCACCTTCCGGCCCATGCACCCAGTGGTCCAGAGGGATGTAGCCCGCGTTCATCCGGTAATCGATCAGCATGCCGCAGGACCTGACGCGGCAGATATCATGGATGGTTGTACAAAATCGCGAGAACCGGCGGTTGAACCCGGTGAGCAGGATCGGTGCATCTGCGCCGGCGTCTTCGTAAAAAGAGACGATGGGTTCCAGCTCCTCGGCGGACATCGCCAGGGGTTTTTCGACGAGGACGTGCTTTCCGGCCTGAAGAGCCTGCAGGACCATGCCCGCGTGCAGATCGTGGCGCGTGACAATGGCCACGGCATCCACCTGTGGATCCTCGAGCGCTTCGGCCAGATCGGTGGTCGAGTAGTCGGCGCCACATCGGTGAGCCGCCTCCCGCGCCGTGAACCCCGTCCGGCCAACCACGGCCCGTACCGCTATTTCGCCATCCAGCTGCTTGAGAGCTGGCAGATACACGGCGTTGGTGAACGATCCGGTCCCCACCAGGGCCAGGTTCACGCGGCCCTTTGCACGCCCGCGGGCCTTGGGCGTGGGCACCTTGCGCACCAGCGCCCGGTCCCCGGTATCGGGATAGGAAAGCAAGACAGCCAGGGGCTGCGGGCCCTGGCCGGAAAGGGAGCTGTACGCTTCCGGTGCCTGGTCCACCGGGTAGACCCGTGAGATCAGGTCGCTGACCGTGACCGAACCTTCGGCCAGCAGGCGCAGGTACTCTCCCATGTTCCTGCGCTCGGTCCAGCGGACGTACCCCACCGGATAGTCCATACCGTGCTCTTCGTAGGTCTGGTCGTAGCGGCCCGGGCCGTAGGAAGTAGAAATGAAGAAATCCAGCTCCTTGACGTAGATATCCGCCCGATTGATCTCCATCCCGATGTCGCCCACGGCCACCACACGGCCTCTGCGCCGGCACATGTTGAACGCGCCGGAAAGCACCGCGCTGCTGGGCGTTGCAGCAGCGACCAGGACACCGTCGGCACCCACGCCATTGGTCATCCTCACGACCTGATCCACGTCCACCACGTCGTCCGGATGGATGGCCAGATCCAGACCGTGTTGTTGCGCAATATCCAGCCGTTCCCGGTCCAGGTCGATCCCGATCACCCGGCAGCCGTTGGCCTTGAGCATCTGGGCGGAGAGCTGCCCGATGAGCCCGAGCCCTACCACGACGAACGTTTCTCCCAGGGTGGGATTGGCTCGCCGCACGCCCTGCATCGCGATGGCCCCCAGCGCCACCGTCGAAGCGGAACGGGAATCCAGCTCTGCAGGGGAAGAGACCGCCAGATTGACCGGAATACGGACGATCTCCGCGTGGCTCGCGATCCCCGCTCCCGCACAGGCCACGGCGTCCCCGACGTGAAACTCGTCGACACCGTCGCCAATCTCGATGACCTTGCCCGCCACGGAGTATCCCGGGGCGCTGGATGCGGTGGCCTTCTTCTCCAGGAGGTTCCGGACCGTCGAGATGCCCTTGGTCCGGCCCATCTCCCAGGCCTTGCGCAGCTTTTCTGGATCCTCGATCGCCTGCCGCCACAACGGGGTTCCGCTCTGACGGACGCCGCTCATCTCGGTGCCGATAGAAACGCAGGAGTGTTCGACACGCACCAGGATGGTGCCTGGCTCAACCTGGGGCGCAGCGATCTCGTCTACGAGGGCGTTGCCCTTCTGGATCAGTACCTGCTTCATGAATCCTCTCCGTGCTCCCGACACAGCCGGGCGATCCCTTCCCCGTAGTCAACCTGTGGGTGATACCCCAGCATCTGCCGCGCCCGAGTCACGTCACCCCAGGTCCCCGGTACATCCCCCATCTGTGGGCCGATGTGCCGCACCTTGGCCTCCCGGCCCAGTTCCTTCTGCAGGGTCTCGATGACCCGCAGGAGCGGCACCCGGCTTCCCCCGGCAATGTTGAAGATCTGGTACTCGGGAGGTGGATCGTAGAGCAACCGCTCCAGGATCGCCGCCACATCTTCCACGTACGTGTAATCCCGCACCGAAGTGCCGTCACCGTAGACCTCGATGGGCTCGCCGGCCAGGATGAGCCGGGCGAACTTCCGCATGGCCATATCCGGCCGCTGACGAGGGCCGTATACCGTGAACAGCCGTAGCACGTGGATGGGCAAACCATGGACGTGTGCATAGGAGTGGCACAGCGCCTCCGCGGCGATCTTGCTGGCCGCGTAGGGCGAGGCGGGTCGATTGATGGGATCGTCTTCGTGGAACGGCATCTTCTCGTTAAGACCGTAAACGGACGAAGAGGAAGAAAAAACAAGCGAACGCACCCCATTGCGCCGGGCGGCATCCAGCACCGAGAGGATTCCCATCAGGTTGACGTCGTAATAGAGCTGCGGGTTGTCGATGGAAGGGCGAGGGCCCGGACGGGCGGCCAGGTGGACCACCGCGTGCTCGGCACCGTCACCCAGCAGCTGGTCCAACAAAGCGGCGTCGCGAATATCGCCCTCTACGAGCCGGAACCCTGGATGGCGCAGGGCACCCTCGATGTTGGATTGTTTGACAGCACGCGGGTAGTGGTCATCGAAGTTGTCCAGCGCCGTGACGCTATGACCGTGGCCCAACAAACGGTCCACGAGGGTGGACCCGATGAAACCGGCGCCGCCGGTGACGAGTACCTTCAAGGGGCGGTCCTTCCTGCGCTGATCGTGTTCACCCCCGGGTCAGCACACGTCAACGACAATCGTTCCCAGGGTAGTAGCAAAGCAGAATACCGTGTCAGTCGATTCCCTGCTGTCAAGATACCGGGATGATTCGAGATAGTGGAAGTCGACACCGTCCTGGGTAGCACCCACAGCTATGTGGTTCCGGACGACAGCAAGCTCGGTGCCAGGCCGAGGAGACGATCCAGTGTTTTGTAGTAGAGCCTGTTCGCCGCGTAGTTCCTGAGCGATTCGCCGGCACAGCGAGTGTATGGAGAGGCTTGTTGGTCGAAGGTTGGATAGTCGTAGTCCCTGAGTACATGGGGAATGCTCTGGTTGATCAGGGCGGTTTCGATGGGAGTGATCGTCTCTTTCCAGGAGTCGAGGCGGGATGTGCTGACGCCCTTGAACTGGGCCCCGGTAGTGCTGTTCCCTTGCCAGGACTCGCCCAGGCTCGTGGGTGTCAACAAGACCGGATCGAACTCGAGCCGGATCTCGCCGCAGATCCTCCGCATCGTCGCCTCGGTGTCCGTGACCAGGTCCTCGTACCGGACCACGACGTACTCGTCGAGGAGCTGGCGGTTGCGGTAGTGATGATAGTAGGAGTTGACCAGCGCTCGATGCAGCTTGTGAAGCAACGGGAACTTGCCGCCGCCTTGGTAGACCCGGTTCGACGTGAGGGCGCTGTAGGGATTGCGGACGATGTAGACCAGGCGTGCCCCGGGGAACAGACGGCGGATATGGAGCGCGAACTCCGTGTTTTCGACGCTCTTCTCGACGAACTGCATGTTGGACGCCGGTGCGCCCTGCCGCACTGAGCCAGCGATGGCGTTGACGTAGGCTTCGAGCCGTTCGCGGTCGCTGTCGAGGCCATGCTGAGACAACGTCCGCCGGAACGCGCTGACGTCGAACTGGCCCTCCATGACACTGTCGCCGACGGGATCCCTCATCCCATTGCAATGGGCTATCCACGCGCAAACTCTCTCTTGAAACTGAGCCGAAGAGAGGCGCTCTGGTCTCGTATGCCGGAAGGGATAATCAACCCAATAGCCGAGATTGGGGAAGAAATGCGCCTCGACCGGGACCACGAACAGCTCGGGATGGCCATCAAAAAGCGAGCGCAGCAGGCTCGTTCCAGATTTGTGCGGGCCGAGCAGGAAAAGCGGCGCATCCGCGTTGATCTTGACCATGGCAGGATACTAGCAGAAGTGCACGGAGCCGTTCCATGAACCCAGCCGTCGTCAGCTCGATGGACTGCTCGGCCCTTCCGACGCGAACGCCTTGTGGAGGGCTTTCTTCGAGAGCAACCACAACAAAACGAGCGCTGCCGCGGAAGACAACGCCTGGGCCCAGGCCACACCGATGATGTCGAACTGCGTCAAGAGGAGATAACCCCCTGCTGTGGCGACCACGACTCGAACGCAGGCGGTGATCGTGTTGTATCGAATGTATCCAATTCCCAGCATCGCGACGGTCCGGATCGAGTTGGCAGACCAGAAGATATAGCGGAGAAGCAAGACGGGTAGGAACACGAGCATGGGCCGGTACTCTTCCCCCAGGAATCCGAGGACGATCAGCCAGCCGCCCGCATACACGGCGAGGGCCACACCAAAGCTCAGCAAAGTGGTCCTACGCTGGTAATACCGGAGCCGGCCGAGGAACCACTCCTTGTCTCGCGAATGCTCCACAAAATACGGTGTCGCGATGCTCTGCACCGTCGTGGTCACCTGCGCTGCCGCCATCGTCAGCACAACGGCAAACGAGTAGCACCCGATCATCGCTCGATCCGTGACCAGGTGGTCCAGCAGGAACAGGTCTGCATACATGGCGACCGTCTTCACGCCGTTGGACAGCATCGAATGGAGCGAGATGTGATTGAATCCAGCCGGTGGAGCTGCAGGTCCGGTCCGGAGAAATCGGCTCCCCACCTGCCAGACCAGCGGGACGAGGCCCATCGCGAAGCCGATCACGGTGGCGATGATGAATCCGCGGAATCCCCAGAACCAGGTCGCGAAGATGATGATGACCACGGACTGGATCTTCACCACGAACTGCGCCCGGGCCATCGATTTGAATCGCTTGAGTGCCTGCAGGTAGGAGATCAGGATCGTCGTCAGAGTCGAAAACGGAATGGAGATTGCGAGGATAACCAGCCAGAAGGATAGATGCGTGGAGGAGGTGAGGACCCCGCTGAAGCACAGTGCAACGATGACAACCAGAGAAAGTGCGGCAGCCAGTACGGCCCTCCCGACGGCGAGCCGCAAGACCTTCTCCTTCTCTTCGTTCTCCTGTAGCTCGGCGCAAGACTTGAGCACCGCGGTATTGAGACCGAATATTGCGAAGATCGTAAAAACCGAAATGTAGGACTGGAGAACCTTCACGTTGCCGAGCTCGGCAGGTGAGAGGAACTTCGCCACCAGGAGCGTCGTGCCGAAGGCCAGGAATTTTGTGAGGTAACCGACCGACAGAAGCTCGAAGAAGCCTACCCTTCGGACCTTGCCAACGATGGACGGAATGCGCACGTAAAAGTGTTCTCCACGTTCCCTGGGCGCCAAATTACGTCAATTCTGGACGGAAGTCACGTCCTCCGCTGGCCCGAGAGCGTCCGTTCTCAACCAGGTGAAGAACACGTGGATAGGCCGACATTCCGGTCGAGACTGCCCTGCGTCATGATCATAAAAACTCCTCCATCAGCCTCTCTCAGGACGGCATAGAAACGCGGTGCGTGTTGTTGAGATAGGTGGATCGTGAGGGCACCTGATCATAGGATGGAAAGGACAAATCGAGGTGCTTGGTATGAAGAAGAACTCGATCCGACACACTACGGAGCCACATGCGGGGTATCCGCTCCTGTTCCTCACCGGAGTGATCTTGATCACGCTGGTGTCGTGCCAGGCTCACCTGCAGCAGCAGCCCGTCGGTCTGGACGACGACTCGGCGGCAGGAGACGACGATACGAACGCTGGGGACGACGACGATACGAACCCTGCCGACGATCAGGACGGGGACGGCTATACACCCGCCGATGGGGATTGCGACGACAACGACGCAAGCGTCTATCCGGGCGCGGCGGAACAATGCGACGGCCAGGACAATGATTGCGACGGGGACACGGATGGGCCGGTCCAGGGGGACGGAGAGGCCTGCCCCGGCGTGACCTGCCTGGGGATCCTCGAGACGCGACCCAGCGCTACCAGCGGCAACTACTGGATCGACCCGACGGGTAATCAAGCCTTCGAGGTCCCCTGCGACATGACCACCAGTGGTGGCGGCTGGACCGTGATCGAATTTGCCAGCGACCTGCCCTACGGAAACCATTTCACAGGTGAGGACACCTGGCAGTACCTCCCCAATGACTTCACGACGAAGCTGACAACCGGGCAGATCGAGGCCATCCAGAACCTGTCCTCGGACGGGTACCAGGAGTATGTTGGCGTCTGCAACGGCGTCCTCCACCATGAAGCTGCGAACAACGGGAGTTACGCGAGCGCTTTCGGCTTCCGGTTCCTCGACGGCACCGAGACCCCTCATGGCGAGGAGAGTTACTCCCCCTACGATATCGTGGTCAGCCAGGATGGGTGCGCCGCCAACGGAGGCGAAGACGGGCAGGTGGAGAATGCGACCATCTTCGAGATCACCAGCCTGTTGGTCCCTGTGGTCAACGTTCAGTCCCTGGACACCAGCGGCCCCAACGAACTCTTCGGCTCTCCGTTGACGGACAACTCCGCCCTCCTCCGCTGAGCGCGTCCCTTGGTTTGATGTAGGTCCGCCGTTGCCCGGCGTCCGGGCTCAGTACACCGAATCGATGTCGATCCCAGGGTAGTAGTACTCGAGGATCTCGCGCCAGCCCATTCCCTTCTGGGCCAGGCCATGCCCCCCCCACTGGCACATGCCGACGCCGTGGCCCGAGCCGTGCCCCTCGAAACGGATGGCGACGGCCGTGGCATCCCCTGCCGCCGAATCGTCGTCATCCGCTACGGGTTGGTCCCGCTCGATGCGGAACCACGTGGACCGCAGCTTCCTGTACCCCACCGCAGCGCGGAAATCCTCACCGGACATCACCTCCAGGCCGGTGGTGGTCTCGATGTTGACCCGCTGCACGCGGCCCGTGGAGTCCACCGCCTCGACCCAGAGATCCTCGATGTCCCGGCTCATCAGCTGGCTCAACTCGGCCTGATCGGTGTGGAACGACCACTCGAAGAGGCTGGAATTGTGGCAATGCTCGCAAGCCACCGCCGGGATGCGGGGGAAGGTCATGCCCCACCGCTCCCACGGCGTCACCGTCGAGCCGCCGCAGGTAGCGTGATAGAAGGCCCGCACGATGCGGCCGCCCTGGCGGAGCACGATGCCGCGGGTGTCCATCGCCGCCTCGCGAGCGCCAGCGTCCGTCTCCTCCTTGCGGAAGTTTTGCGCCAGCGCCGAGGCCTTGATGTCCCACAGGCCGTCCGGATCCCACTCGGTCATGGCGTAGCTGCGGGCGGCCACCGCCTGGGCCCGCTTGATCTCGCCGTCCCAGGAGTTGGGCAGCTCCCCGGTGACCACGTGGGCCACGTAGGAGTCCATGTCGATGTGGCAGATGCGCAGGTACCGGCCTCCGGCGTCCACCACCTCCACCCGCCCCGGGTACCCCTCGGCGTCCGGCTCCAGGCTCTGGCGCGACGACCGCAACAGCACGCGGATGGCCGGCGAGGTCATCATCGCGTCCCCGTTGTCCGGCCCCATGGGCGTCGGCAGTTCCGGCGGCGGGGGCTTGGCCGGCTCTGGGCTGTGCCAGCGCTGGGTCTTGATGAAGTACGCCCCGCCCACCATCAACATGGCGATGAGGAACAGGGCGACAGGGCTCGGCAAGAGCCGTCGGATCTCGTCGGTCATGACCGTCTCAGCACTCAGCAATCAGCGTTGGGCACAGCTATCCACAGCTTCAACAACAATAGGGACAGTATAGGCCGCAGTTGGCGTAAATTACCATTCGGATGGGCAGGGCCCGAAGGTCAAGAAAGAAACGCGGAGGACGCGGAGGGAAGACGCAGAGGACGCGGAGAAGAAAATAACTCCTAATCTCTGCGTTCTCTGCGTCTTCTCCCCTCCGCGTCCTCTGCGATTTTTTCTTACTCCCTCACCCCGTCAGTCGTCATCCACCGGCCGGTCCGCCTCCAGCCGCTTGACGCGGACCAGGACGTCCTCGACGAGCTTGCGGCTATCCCCGATGAGATCAGCCAGGAGGCCCATGACGACGATCTGGACGCCGATGATCAGGAGGGCTGCGGCCAGGACGACAGACTGGACGTGGCCCGAGCCGCCGCCGGTGAAGTAGTAAAACAGGAACCGAGCCCCGAGGGCGACGCCGGCCGTCAGCACGATCCCCCCCAGCCACATGAAGACGGCCAGCGGCCGGTACATCAGGTAGATGCGCAGGATGGTGCCGATGGAGCGGCGCACGTACTGGGAGATGCCCTTGAACAGCCGCGAGGGGCGGGTCACGGCGTTGGTGCGCACCGGCACGGAGGCCACAGCCATCTTGCGCTGGCCGGCCTGGATGATGGTCTCGAGGGTATAGGTGAACTCGCTGACGAGGTTGAGGCGCAGGGCCGCCTCCCGCGAGTAAGCACGGAAACCACTGGTGGTGTCCGGCACCTCCGTGTCCGACACCTGCCGCACGACGGCGGACCCCAGCTTCTGGAGCTTCTTCTTGATGAAGCCGAAGTGGGGGATCTGGTCGGTCTGGCGGTCCCCGATGACCATGTCCGCCTCGCCAGCCAGGATCGGCCCCACCAGCTGGCGGACATCGTCGCCGCAGTACTGGTTGTCGCCGTCGGTGTTGACGATGACATCGGCACCCAGGCGGATGCAGGCGTCCAGCCCCGCCTTGAACGCGAAGGCCAGCCCGCGGTTGTGGGGGAACCGCACGATGTGGTGGATCCCCAGATCGCGGGCCACCTCGACGGTGCGGTCCGAGCTGCCGTCGTCGATGATCAGGAACTCGATGACGTCGATGCCGCGGATCTCACGGGGCAGATCGCCCAGCGTCACGGGCAAGGTCTGCTCCTCGTTGAAGCAGGGTATCTGGATGATGAGCTTCAACGTGGACGACCCCTATTTGATGCTGTCCCCGAGGGCGGCCGGCATGACGACCTCGACCCTGGAGTCGACCTCTAGTGGCGGCGACTGCTGGGCCTTGCGGGCCCGCTCCGCCCGCTCGCGAACCAGGGCGATCTCCGAGTCGGAGATGACACCGGAGGGCCCGTGGATGGCGGCCAGCTCGACGCCGTGCTTGAGCGCCAGCTTGTAGATCTCCTTGACCTTCTCGAAGCTCACGTCGAAGCCCAGCGTGTAGCACTCGAAACGCTTCTCGAAGGCCAGCAGCGCCGGCTCGGCGACGGCAGCCGGGGCCACCTTGGGCGGCAGGCCGAAGTCCACCCCCATGTCGATGGCCCCCGGCAGGGACAGCTCGCCGGCGCCGATGAACAGCACGTCCGGCCGCGCGGCCACGTCCCGCCGGCGGAACGTGGGCGGCCGGGCCACGTCACAGACCACCGCGCCGGGCTTGAGGACCGAAATCTCGAAGGGGCGCGCCCACTCGGGATTGACCCCGGTGACGATCAGGTCCGCCTCGTTGAGGTGGTCCCGGGCCCCGATCCCCACGTCGTAGTTGACGTCGGGGTACTTGGCCTCCAGCTTGCGGGTGAACTCCAGCAGCCGGTCCGGCTCGGCGCCGATCAAGATGACGTTGCGGAAAGCCAGCGAGGCCACCTCCGCCACCGTCGCGCCGGCCGCCGATTCGGCGCCGAACACCAGGCAGTTCACATCGATGAGGGTCTCGCCGTAAAACGGCATCCCCATCCCGATGCAGGCCTGCCGTGCGGCCCACAAGGTGGCCGAGATGGTCATGGAGTGCCCGGATGTGATGGGGATCGTCTCCCGTGCGGCCACCCTGCGGCCCGCCTCTCCCAGGTTGCCGGTGTAGCTACCTAGCCCCAGGATCTCCGCCCCCAGCTGCTTGGCGAGCGAGGCCGCCTGGCGTACCCGCTTCTCCACCTGCTCGATGGGCTGCTCGTTGAGCTCGGCGGTGGTGGTGGGCAGGTACAGGACCACCCCCTCGGCCGCGTCCCCCTGTGGGCTGAGCAGGCCGCGCATCGTCCCCGCATAGAACGGCGGCGACAGGGCCGCCGAGTTCTCCACCACCGAGCGGGCGGCAGAGGGCATCCCCCGCAGCCAGCGCAGCTTCTTGTGGCGCAGCAGGTCCCGCTGGGTCACGGGGCAGTACAGATAGGCAAACTTGCGCCGGCGGACATGACGCCCCTGGGCGTAAATCACTCGGGGTCGGGCCTCCATCTGCCGGATCAGGTCCAGGTAGTCGTCCTCGCCGATCTGATCCGGTGGCTTGCCCAGGTGGGCGATGAAGATCGCCTGCAGGACATTGAGGTCGGCGCGCTCGTTGGGGAACACCTCCGGAGTGGTGGTGCACACGACGTCCACTCCCCGCTCCCTCAGCATGCTCAGGCGGTCCTCGTCGATGGTGTCGGTGACCACCGTCTTGCCGCGGAGATCGTCGGGGGTGAAGTGCAGCACCAGCGACAGATCGCCGACGATGATGTCGGCCTTCTGGAACGGCTGGGAGAGCAGCACGTGCTGCAGATCCTCGCCGGTGCGGCCCCGGGGGAAAAAAGTGACATACGGCCGGCGCGTGAGCATCGGCATGCTCACCCGGGCGTACCGCCGGAAGGAGCGCTCGCCCTCCAGCACGGTGGGCACGCCAAAATGCAAGATCGGGTCCCCGAAGCTCACATTCTCGGTGAACTCCCGCATCACCGAGTAGATGTCCCAGTTGGCCACACCACTCAGGAAAAAAACGTTCTTGCGGGTGAAGATCCCCGGTTCCCGGGCTGCCAGGTCCCGGATCGCCCATCGATCGAGGATCCGCTTGAGGCCGCGCCCCCCCACCACCGGCGTGTAGCGGGCGGCGTGGGCGATGCGCAGGGTCTCCCGATGCTTGTAGGTGCGGTCGGCCACGTGGAATTCGACGGACATTCCGGCCAGCCCGATGGCATCCACCTGACCATCGTGTTCCCGTACCAAACGCCGCGCCAGGCGGACATCCCCGCTCGTACCGATGCGCCGTACGTGGTAGCGATGGTCCAGGACCTCTTTTTCGAACTCGTAATCGTAGTCGGGGCTGCCCAACGATATCGATACGATTTTCTTCATCTTCGGCACCCCTGAGAAGGGTTCGGAAATACCGTAAAACCCACGTCAATTCAAACGGTAACGCGGGCAGACTCGTTTGACCAGGGGCCAATTGGTGTAGTATTCCGGACGCTAGACTGGGGAATGATGCATCCACCGAGGACGTGATTGATGACAACACAGTGGCGAATCACCCGCGGAGATCAGCAGTTCATCGCCAAGGATCTCGCGGAACTCAAGATCTGGGCGGCCAGCGGCAAGATCCTCACGGACGACCTCCTCCAGCGACCAGGCGGTTCCGAGTGGACCTACGCCATGGAGACGGTCGAACTCGAAGGCCTGCTTCGCAAGAAGCGCGGGGACGGCCCCAGCGAAGAGGACTTCCAGAAGCAACGCTCCGAAAAGACCCTGCGCACCATCGTGCTGGCCCTCACCGGCGTCGGTGTCGTGGTGGCCTTCGGCGTGATGATCATGGTGGCGATGAACCCGCCGGACCCGGCCGACAAGGACCTCAAGGGCGGCCAGTTTGCCATCAAGGCCCGCGACGCCCTGATCACCAAGGACTGCCCCCTGCGCTCGTCGCCGGACGCCAGTAGCTCCGCCGTGACCAACCTCGAGAAGGACCAGCGGGTCCAGATCGATAGCAAGTACAAGGACTGGTACAAGATCACCGTCGATGGCAAGACCGGCTGGGTCGGCCTCGACGATATGCTCCCCGGCTACTACCTGGCCAAGGCGGAGCACAAGAAGTGGGATCCCCTGTACAACCCGGAGAATTATGTCTCCGTCTCCATCAGCGACTGGCAGGTGGTGATGGACGAGTTCAAGCCCAAGGAGACCGAGCACCTGACCATCCTGTCCATGAACATCAGCAACACGTGCCAGTACGACATGGACAAGATCGTGCTGCTGGTGCACTTCTGGGACACGCCGGATGCGTCCACCTCCCGCGAGGTCAAGCAGGAGGAGATCACCCTCGAGGAGCCCATCCCGGCCCACGGCTCGCTCTACCACGAGCTGGAGTTCGAGGTGAACATCGAAGAGGTGCCGCGGGCGACCATCGACATCCTGGGCGGAACCATCGTCGATCCGCCGATGTACTAGGCGCTGCGGGACCGCCACGACGGTCCTGACCTCCCCTTCATGCCAATCCAGCCCCCTTCTTCCCGGTTGCGTTCTGCTCTGCTATGGCTCCCTGTGCCGTTGCCGTTGGCCGCCGGCGCCGCCTTCTACCTGGTGGGGCTGCACTACGCACCGCCGGGCATGCTGACCATCGCCTTCCTGCTCATCGGCACCTGGGGCGCCGCCGCCGGGCTGTTCTCGGGCCAGGTCCTCGCCGGCCACAGCTTCACCGGCAGCTTCAAGTTCCTGGCCATCGCCGCCTCCGCCGGACCGCTGGTGGTGGCCCTGGCCGCCGGGCTGCTCGCCCTGCCCGTCAGTGCCGTGCTGTATCTGCTGGATACGGCCCCCGCGGGGATGCACCTGGCTATCACCTCGTTGTGGTTCCTGGTCTCTGCGGCAGCGGGGGTAGAAGCGCTGGACCGGACCCTGGCTCACTGAAGCCAGATCACCCCGATCTTGGATACGACGAACACCCCGTGCCCGTCCGAGCCGTTGAACTCGTTGGTCCACTCGCTGATGTCGTAACGGCTCACGTACAGGGCGTTGTAGCCGTCTTCCAGATAGGCGAGCTCCGTGGGCCCGAACACCATGCCGCCGCTGTCGTTGCTGGTGCAGGTGATGTTGCCACCGGTGGGATTGAGGTTCTGATCGATGCTGACCACCTGGATCAGCATCCGTGAGTCGTCGATCCCCCCCTGGGTCCATTGCAGCGTCGCCCCCGGGTTGCGCTGCCACACGGCCATCTGGGGCGCGGAGATGTCCGGGTCGAAGACGACCATGTCGGAGCCGGAGCGGACCGCCTGCTCGATGGTCATCTCCGGCAATCCGTCCCCCCCAGGGATGTCCAGCGAGTAGGTGGCGTTGAACTCGATGCTGGCCAGGGGGACGTTGTTCTCCTCATAGATGGGGCCACCGGTCTCGTCGGTGGTCTGGCTCATGGGGATGGTGTGCTGGGCCGAGCGCAGGGAGACGGTGGAGCCCGCGTCCAGGTAGTCGTACAGGTCGTTGGGGGGTTCCACGTTGTACTGGCACGAGCCGTTGGTGGGGAGGTGGTCCAGGAAGCCCCAGTCGTCGGGCTCGTATAGCCGGGCCAGGGCCTCGGTCAGCGTGCCGCCGGAGGACGGCTCCTGCACGTAGAACAGGAACACCCGCCCCCCATCCAGTCCCTCGCCGGACCATTCGTAGACAAACCCCAGCTCCCGCTCGGCCCGGCCGGCCTCGTTCTCCACCATCACGTCCACCGAGCCGGGCCCATTGGCCCTGGGCGTGACGACCTCCAGCACCGTCGAGGACTGGGAGAGCACCGCCGCAGGCTGATCTCCGAACCAGACCCAAAGCCCGCCGGCGTCCAGATCCTGGCCCCGGATCTGGACCGTCTCCCCCCCCTCGACGCCACCCTGGGACGGGATCACCGATTCGATGATTACCGTGCCCCAGTCGTCGTCGTCGTCCGCGGCCGAGTCGTCATCCATCCCGATGACGAGCGGGCAGGCGCACAGCAGCGTCGGTAAGGCGACGAAGAGCAGGGACGACGAGAGGGTACGGAACACGACGGTGACTCCTGTGCATCCCATGGTAACGAGTGCGTGGCTCCGGCGCGAGTCTGATATCGTGACGGCCGATGGCTGCTTCGATCCAACCCCTGATCCTGATCGTCTGCCTGCTGTGGGGGCCGGCGGGTCCCTCATCTGCCGGGGAGCCCTCCTCCCCCCTCCCCGACCTGGTGACGGTGCGGATCGGCGCCAGGCTATCCCTGACCACGGTCCATGTAGACCTCCCTGACGGCCGCCAGCTGGCACTCGATGGCCAGCATCCAGCCCGCATCACCCTCCCGCCCGGCTCCCGCGTCAGGCTGACCGCCGACGATGAGCGCTCGTACCATGGCCTATTGGTAGTGGAGCAAAGCAACGGCGAGACCATCGCCACCCTGATCCTGGATCGTCAAGCCTACCTGGCCGGCGTGCTGGTCTCCGAGATGGGCGCTTCGGCTCCCGCCGCTGCGCTGGAGGCCCAGGCCGTGGTGGCCCGCACTCTGCTGGCGGTCTCCGCGGACCGTCACCCGGGCGAACCCGGCAACCTGTGTGATCTGACCCACTGCCAGTCCTTCCGCGGGGTCACGGAGTCCAGCGCCGCTTCAGAGGCCGTCTCCGCCACGGCCGGGCGCGTGCTCACCATCATGGGGCGGGTGGTGGAGGCCCCCTACCACTCCACCTGCGGAGGACGGACCCTAGCCTCGGCGGACGTCTGGGGACACGAGACCTCTCATCTGTGCGGCGTGTCGGACCGGCGCCCCGACGGGACCGCCTACTGTGCGGCCAGCCCACATGGAACCTGGCGGGCGGTCGTGGCCGACGACGATCTGCCGGATCCACGGCTGGAGGCGGAACGATTCCGCACCGCCGTCGGGCGACGGCTCGGCTGGAACCTGGTCAAGAGCAACCGCTTCACCGCGACGCGGATCACCGCCCACGGCAGAGCCGAATGGCTGCTGGAGGGGATGGGGCTGGGGCACTGTGTGGGGTTGTGCCAGCAGGGAGCCATCGGGCGGGCCATTGATGGGGCCTCCGCGGCGGAGATCCTGGTGGCGTATTATCAGGGCGCGACGGCCGCCAGGCCCTGATAGGAGCGTTATGGACCCCGCAATGCAAGCCCTCCTTCCGTCGCTGGTCGAGCTGTGGGGAGTCTTCCTGGGGCTGGGTACATTCTTCCTTTTCTCGGTGCTCGCGGCGGGGGGGGCGGGGGTTGTTTGGGGCCCCCCCCCGGGGGCCGCGG
>CAZDDH010000008.1:69778-74763 GCA_964504165.1 uncultured Rickettsiales bacterium
GGGGTGGGGGGGGGTGGGGGGGTGGGGGGTGGGGGGGGGTTTTTTTTTTTTTTTTTGTGTGGGGGGGGGGGGGGGGGTTTTTTTTTTTGCGGCCCCCCGCGGCCGCATGTCCACGGCCGAGGCGGTCGCTTGGGGGCTGGGCAGCCTATTCCTGCTTCCCATGGCCTTGCCGCTGTATCTCTGGCGTGCGTATTACTCCCGGACGCTGCTGGATACCCCCACGGCGATCTTGCCCTGGGTGCGGGCGCTCAACTTCGCGGTGCTCATTGGTTGGATGCAAGGCATCCTCGGCGTGGTCATCGTCGTTGTGATGTTGGTGTGGATGGCTGCGACCGGTGACCTATCCCCGATGAGCACCCCGATGCAGGTGGACACCCCGATGCTGGTCTTGCAGATGGTGTTGGTGGGCAGCGTCGTCGTGGGCCTGGCATACCTGGCCAGGTACGTCGTCGATCGCCGGCCTCTGTCCTCGATGGGCACGTCGTGGTCGTGGCGCCACGCCGTATTCGGGCAGCTGGCTGGGGCACTGGCTGGTGCGGCTTCCATCGTCTTGATCGCCGGACTGTTGGTAACCATCGGCGTGGCCCGGATGGTCTGGTACCCCTCCCGCACCGGGTTCGCGGAAATCGCGCTATTGACGGCACCCCTGTACATCTATGCATTCATGGAGGAGATCACCATGCGCGGCTATCTGCTGCGCACGGTGTGCGTGTCCTGGGGCCGCGTCGCAGCGGTGGTCTTTTCGACACTCGTCTTCAGCCTCTTGCACGCGTCCAACCCAGGCGTCGCACCGCTGGGCCTGCTCAATATCGCCCTCGTCGGGCTCTTCCTGGCGCTCGTGGTGCTCCGCACCGGCCACCTGTGGTTCGCCGTGGGATTCCACGTCGCCTGGAATGTCACCTGCGGCCCGATCCTGGCCTTCCCGGTAAGCGGAATGGAGCTGTCGGGGCTGTTCGATACCCAGATCACGGGGCCGGACTGGTTGTCTGGTGGTGCGTTCGGTCCCGAAGCGTCCGCGGTCACGACGGCCGTCGTGGCCATCTTGGTGGCCATCGCCGGCCTGAGCCTGTTGTTGAAAATGAACTTCGTCGAGCCGAGCGACGACGAAGTGATGCGGCCCCTACAACCTGCAACGCCCCCCGGTACGGAAACCGACGACGGCTGATGCTGGGTTACTGCAGCCGGGTCCAGTTGGAGCGCGGGATATCCTTGGATTTGGCGGGGTAGCCGGCGGCGATGATGTACTTGGCGCGCCGGTTGGCCAGCTCGTTGACCGAGTCCCCGGTAGGCACGGCCAGGGCGGACTCACCGAAACCCTGGTAGTAGATGTCGAACTCGAAGCCCGCGGCCTGGAAGTACTTGGCGATGGAGCGGGCCCGGTTGAGGCTCAGCGTCATGTTGGAGCCGCCGTCCCCCACGGTGTCGGTGTAGCCAGAGATGAACAGCTTGCACTGGACGAACTCGCCGTACTTCTTGATGGCCTTGCGGATCTCCTTGTAGGCGTTGTCCAGCTTGGGGGACTCTTCCTCGGTGACCTCGTAGCTGTTGGTGGCGAAGTTCACGTCCTCGTGGGGGATCTCCAGGGACCAGGGAATGATCTCGTTGTCAGCCCAGAAATCATAGGAGTCGTATGTGCGCACCCAGATACGGAAGATGGCCTTGTCGCCTTCGGTGGGTGACCACTGGACCGTGGTGGGCTTGCCCTTCACCGAATCGGTGATGTGGAGCGTCTCCTTGCCCACCGTCTCCAGATCCTCGTCCAGGATCTCGATCTGCACCGCCGCCACTGGACGGTTGCTTTTGACGACGAAGGTACGCTCCTCCAGGTTCACCTGCTCGGCGGGGATCGCGGCGTCGAAAGGCCCGGCCACGATGACCGTGATGTACTCCTCCATCTCCGATTTCCATCCGTCGGAGGTGGTCATGTTCACCTTGACGTCGTAGTCGTGCTTGCCCTCCGCCTGCTTCCACTCGAAGGTGAGCCGGGTGCCGCCCACGGTCCGGCCGGCGGCGAACGTCTGCTTCTTGCCATCGTCGCGCACCACCTCGATGTTCAGGGCGTGCAGATCCTCGTCCGGGACCACCACGAGCACGGCCTTCTGGCCCGGCTCGAGCATCTCGTTCTCGATGGAAACCCAGGCACCGGCCTGCGCCGACGCCAGCGACGGAGTGAGGGAAACCAGCAGGAGCAAGGAACCGCTGATCAGAATGGATGATGGTCGCATGGGGCCTCCCTGGCTGCGGTGTCACCCACCAAAGGCAGCCGGCGGGAGGAGCTTATCAGAGTTGCGCGGCCTACCCGACCTTCGCGCCGCACTCACCGCAGAACTTTGCACCAGGTTTGAGAGCGGCGTTGCAACTGGAGCAGGCCGCCTGCTGTTTGGATCCACACTCGGGGCAGAACTTGGCCCCCTGCGGGATCTGCGCCGAGCAGCTGACACAGGCCGCCATCGCCGGCCCGGCCTTGGTACCGCAGGCCGGGCAGAACTTGCCGCCCACAGGGACACCCTGGCCACAGTTGGAACAGGGCTCCGTGGCCGGCGCTGCCGCCGCGGCGGGCTGCTGGGCCATACCACTCGCCATCGTGCCGCCCAGCGCCTGGCCGGCGTTCATGCCCACGAGCATGCCGGCCATGCCGCCGCCCATGCCCTCGTTCTTGGCCGCAGCCTCCAGCGCCTCGGCCGCCTGGAACTGCTGGAACTTGCCCATGTCGCCGATGGCCCCCATCGCCGCACGCTTGTCCAGGTACTTGGTGACCTCGTCGGGCAGGTTGATGTTCTCGATGAGGAACACCGTGACATCCAGGCCGTACTGGTTGAAATCGTCGTCGATGCCGTCGCGGATGGTATCGCTGAGTTCCCGGTACTGGGAGGCCAGATCCAGGGCGGGGATCTTGGACTCGCCCAGGGCGTCGGAGAAGGCGGTGATGGTGTGACGCCGCAGCTGCCCTTCGATCTCCTCGGAGGTGAAGTCACCGTCGGTGCCGACGATCTCCTGGATGAAGGTGCGCGGATCGGTGACCCGGAACGAGTACGAACCAAAGGCCCGCAGCCGCACCACGCCGAAGTCCTGATCGCGCATCATGATGGGGTTCTGGGTGCCCCACTTGCGGTCCGTGAACTGCCGCGTGCTGACGAAATAGACCTCGGCCTTGAACGGGCTGTTGAAGCCATGGTGCCAGCTCATCAGCTTGGTGAGGATCGGCATGTTCTGCGTGGACAGCTTGTAGCGGCCGGGGGAGTAGACGTCGGCGATCTGCCCCTCGTTGATGAAGACCGCCATCTGGCCCTCTCGCACCGTGAGCTGCGCGCCCATCTTGATCTCGTTGCCCTGCACCGGGAAACGCCAGACGAGCGTATTGCTGGAGCTATCGGTCCACTCGATGACTTCAATGAATTGAGATTTCAGAAAGTCCGTAACTAGGCCCATTCGGTTCACCCTCCGGGGGTCTCCCCCGTCATCTGTTTACGGTCCAGTGCAAACGATAGACCGTCCATGAAAGTGTTCGCAAGGCGCGTCAGCCGCGGCGGCGGAGAAGGACGGTGACGCAGGCCAGCAGGACCAACAGGGCAGCCTGGCCAGCAGGCTCGGTGGAGCCGGACGTATCCTGGACGCAGGCGCAGCCATCGTCGTCGTCGCCGGCACCTGAATCGTCATCGTCGTCGTCGTCGTCGCCCGTGTCGTAGTCGCCGTCGTCGTCGTCGTCGTCATCGTCGTCGTCGTCGTCGCCCTCTTCGCATTCCTCGTCGTCCAGGTCGATCAACCCGTCACAGTCGTTGTCGATTCCATCCTCGCAGTCCTCGGTGTTGCCCGGGTAGGCGTCGGCGCTGGCGTCGTTGCAGTCGTCGCCCCCGCAGCCGCTGTCCAGGAAGCCGTCCTGGTCCGCGTCCACGTTGTCGAAGATCTCATAGCAGTCCTTGTCCACCACGACGAACACCTCCACCAACACGGGGTTGATGGCCATGTTGTTGTCGTTGCAGTCGTCGCCGCAGCTGGAGTACCCGTCGCCGTCCGCGTCATCCAGGTTCAGCGTCGCGTCCGCGTCGTCACAGTCCCCCTCGCAGACCATCGCGCCGTCACCGTCCTCGTCCAGCTCCAGTGGGCCGGGCCCACTGTCACAGTCGTTGTCCAGGCCGTCGCAGATTTCCGTGGCGCCAGGAAAGACCGTGACGTCGAAGTCGTTACAGTCGCCGGCGCACGGGGTGTAGGAGTCCCCGTCGCTGTCCAGATCCACGTCGTTGTCGACGACACCATCGCAGTCGTTGTCCAGACCGTCACATTGCTCGGGAGCGCCCACGTAGGTCAGCGGATCGGTGTCGTCGCAGTCGTCCTCGCACAGCAGCTGTCCGTCGCCGTCCTCGTCCACCTCGGTCTCACCCAGGTCGCCGTCACAATCGCTGTCCAGGCCGTCGCAGATCTCCGTCGCACCGGGGAAGACCTGGTCGTCGTCGTCGTCGCAATCGCCTTCGCAATCGGTGTAGCCGTCGCCGTCGTCGTCCACGTCCTCGTCGGTGGCGGGATCACAGTCGTTGTCGATGCCGTCGCAGACCTCGTCCGCCCCGGGGTATATCTCCGGGTCGACGTCGTTGCAGTCGCCTCCGCAGGCGCTGAGCCCATCGCCATCGTTGTCGCTGTACTCGTCGGTGAGCGGATCACAGTCGTTGTCCACGCCGTCGCACGATTCGGGAAGACCGGCGCCCACGTTGGGATCCAGGTCGTCACAATCGCCGTTGCATTCGAGGACGCCGTCCCCATCCAGGTCCAGCTCTTCGCCGGGGATGTTGCCGTCGCAGTTGTTGTCCTCCCCGTCGCAGCTCTCGGGCACGTCAGGGTTGGTCAGCGAGTTGTTGTCGTCGCAATCCCCCGTGCAGGTGGAGAAGCCGTCGTTGTCCAGGTCCGCGGAATCGACGCTGGGATCGGTGTCGTCGCAGTCCCCGTCACAGGTGGAGTAGCCGTCCCCGTCGTTGTCCTCGGGCGTTTGGGTG
>CAZDDH010000009.1:0-74513 GCA_964504165.1 uncultured Rickettsiales bacterium
ATGGCTCACCCCTACATCTTGTGGCAGGAGGCGCTAACCGTCTACCCCCCTTTCTATTTTTTTGTGTGTGTTTTCATTGGGGGGGAAGGACCCAGAATTCAGGAGCCTTCGCGAGGCTGGGGTGTGCGATGACTCGTCACAGATCAGGCACTACGGCTCGACCTCCGTCGTTCGAGAGCCAGGCCCTGTCGTCCTCTCCCGTCGCCCTGGCTATGTACTCGTCCGATGGCCAGTGCGTGCAGGTCAACCAGGCGATGGCCGATGTCGTCGGCGTCTCCGTCGAGCAGCTGTTGTCGGAAAATTTCCGTGAGATACCGACCTGGCAAGAATCAGCACTCCTGCCGACCGCCGAACAGGTGCTGCAATCGGGCGTGGCGCAGCGCACGGATATCGATGCCAGGATGTCCTCGGGCAAAGAGGTGTGGCTCGAGTGCGCCTTCGCCCGCTTGGAGTTCCAGGGCGAACCCTACCTCCAAGTCGTAGCGACGGACATGACCGAGCGCAAACAAGCCGAAACGCAGCTGCGCCACAACGCCACCCTCCTGGAGGTCCTCAACGACGCGGTGATCTCCACCGACAGCAACCTCACAATCATGAGCTGGAACAAAGGGGCGGAGCGGATCTACGGCTGGCCGGCCGAGAAGGTCATCGGGAAATCGGCCTGGGAGGGGGTCTCCCCGATCTACGAGTTGCCGGAAGAACGTGCACAGATCGCCGACACTCTGAGACGCGAGGGGGTCTTCGAAGGTGAGTTGCGCCACCGCCATCGGGACGGCACACCCATCGAAGTCTGGGGATCCATATCCATCATTCGCAACAAAAACGGTGAATCTATCGGCACGGTCATGGTCAGCCACGATCTCACCGAGCTCCTCCGCGAGAGGGAGGCGCGGGCTGCATCCGAGGCCGGCATCAACGCGATTCTCGAGGCCTCCCCCGACGCCATCATCATTGTAGACATGGCGGGCCGCATCCAGAGGAGCTCTGCACGGGCGGTGAAGCTGCTCGGCTACACATCGGAAGCCGATCTCCGGGGCAAGGACGGCCTATCCCTGTTGTCCCCAGACGACCAGGATGCGGGAGCAGCGGCCCTGGCATCGGCGGCCACCAATAAAACTGAGGGCGGCGTTTCGCGATACACCGTTTGCCGTGCGGACGGCTCCAGATTCGAAGCCGAGGTGAACACGGCGCTGATGCACTCGGGGCCGGGTCAGCTACAAGGCATCATCGTCACGGTGCGGGACGTCACCGAGCGGCTACGCCAGGAGCAAGAACGAGCCCGACTCGACAAGCTCGAATCCCTCGGCGTACTCGCCGGCGGCGTGGCCCACGATTTCAACAACATCCTCACCAGTATGATCACCAACCTATCCATCGCCCTGGACGAAGAGTGTTCCACGGAGGACAGCCGCGTCTCGGTAGCCGATGCGCTGGACGCGGCCCGCCGAGCCACGGGCCTGACGAGCCAGCTGCTGACCTTCAGCGAGGGGGGCGCGCCCATCAAGGAGGCCTGCACCGTGGGCGACCTTGTGACGCAGACGGCGCGCTTTGCTCTGAGCGGCTCCCGCTGTCGGGCGGCCCTGGATCTGGCCGACAGATTGTGGGCCGCCGACATGGACCGCGGGCAGATCAGCCAGGTGGTCGAAAACCTCGTGATCAATGCGGACCAGTCCATGCCGGACGGTGGTGTGGTCCACATCGACGTTGGCAACCACGAGGAGATGCAGGGGGGGCCACCGACCGTGCCGGACATGGAACCCGGACGGTACGTGCGCATCACCATCGCCGACGGGGGGGCGGGCATCGAACCGCGCCACCTGGACAAGATCTTCGACCCCTTCTTCACCACCAAGCAAAACAGGAGCGGCCTGGGGTTGACCTCCGTAGCCTCCATCGTACGGAGGCATGACGGCTACTTCACCGTGGATTCCCAGCAAGGTCACGGTACGACCGTATCCATCTATCTTCCGGCAACGGAGACGCCCGCGCCCCCGGCCCCGTCTCCGATTCAACGTGCCCAGCGTGGGACCGGCCGGATCCTGGTGATGGACGACGATCCAAAGGTGCTGGCCAGTTCCAAACGGCTGCTGAAGCGACTGGGGTATCGGAGCGCCACGGCTGCGGACGGCGAGGCGTGTATCGAGGCGTACACCCAGGCCCAGGCGGACGGAGACCCCTTCGACCTGCTGATCATGGACCTGACCATCCCCGGTGGCATGGGGGGGCGGGACGCCATCGCCGAACTGCTGAAGATCGATCCCGACGTTCGCGCGCTGGTATCCAGCGGCTACTCCAACGATCCGGTGATGTCCAACCCGGCGGACTATGGATTCCTCGGCGCGGTGCCCAAGCCGTACAGCACCGGGGAGATGAGCCGGGCCATCGCCCGTATCCTGAATAACGAAGAGTAGCCCCCGATCAGGGCCCGAACACTACCACCCCATTGCCGATGAATCCCGCGCCCACCGCCACCACGGGATCGATGGCCCCGTCCTCTGTGAAGACACCCCACAGCGCCCCCTGCTGGGCGAAAAAGAACTCCCAGCAGTAGCCGGCGTCGTAGAGGTAGACGCTGCCCGCCGCGATGACGGCCGCGTAGGGGCCGATGGTGTCGCCCCCCTCGCCGCAGCTCTCGTAGGGGTTGCCCTCCTGGACCCAGCCGTAGAGGTTGCTGACGTCCAGCCAGCCGGCCTGGAGGTTGTCCGTCGCCGGGGCGTAGGGGCCCTCCAGGACCAGCTCACCGTCGCCGACGAGTTCCCCTTCGCCGGTATCGACATCGAGCGAATAGGTCCACGAATGATCCACGCTGGAGAGGTAGATGTAGGCCAGGTTGCCCTCCGGGCTCCAGTAGCCGGGGGTGTGGTACGCGAAGGCCAGCTCCACGCCTGCGGCTTCGGGGAACAGATCGTCCCGATTGCCCGCGTCGACCCACACCAGGTTCGCCGGGTCGTAGATGTGGAACCCGTCGTGGGTCAACGCCAGGACAAACCCCAGGTCCTCGATGCCAAACGCGCACTCGATGGGATCGACCGGTGCGAAGACGGCGCCGTTGGCGGCCATCTCCTGGGAGGTCCAGGTGGCGGCGTCGGCGTCGTAGACCCACACCCCACAGACGCCGTCCCCGTCCACCTCGACCGAGCCGTCGCAGTCGTTGTCGAGGCCATCACATAGCTCCGGAGCGCCGGGGAAGAACGCCGGATCCGTGTCGTCACAGTCCCCACCGCACGGGGTGAAGCCATCCTGGTCGAAGTCGTTGAGGTCGAGATCCGGATCCAGATCATCGCAGTCCCCGTCACAGGTGGACCAGCCGTCGCCGTCCATGTCGTCGAGGTTGAGGTCCGGGTTGGCGTCGTCGCAGTCCTCGCCCACCACATACCCGTCCCCGTCCCCATCCACGCCCGCCGTGTCGTCGTCATCGCCGGCCGCCGAGTCGTCGTCTCCCGTCGGTGTGGTGGAGTTGCAGCCGGCCCCGCAAGCCACCGCCAGCAGGGCGATAAGCCAGAAAAATCCACCCGTTGTGAAGCCAGTACGCCGAAAGCCCAGCATTGGAACACCGCCCCTCATCCGATACTCTAGTCCTCTAGATGTCCCTCAGTGTACACCGAGATCTCCGCCTTCCGTGCCTGGCCCTGGCCCTGCTCACCTGCGGCCCGTCGGCCGCATCCTGGCTCGACGAGGACCTCACCGCCTCGCTGGCCTCCTTCGTCGGCGAGGAGAGCTGGGACTGGGCGGGGTACGCGGTGGCCGGCGTCGGCGACCTGGATCACGACGGCATAAACGACCTCTTGATCGGCGCTCCAGTGGCCAATTGCACCGACGCGACAGGGAACAAGGAGCAGTCGGGCGCCCTCTACCTGTTTTACGGACGGGAAGAGGGATGGCAGCAGGGCCTCGAACTCGCCGACGCCGACGCCTGCTTCTGCGGGTCCGGGGCGGGGAACCATGCCGGCAACTCGTTCACCGTCGTGAGTTTCCTGGCCCAGGAGCCGGCGCTGCTGATCGGAGCCATGGACAACGACTGGGGGGGCATCGGGACCGGCGAGGCGGTCCTGCTCCCGGCCGGGGAGATCGCGCCGGGCCCGAGCCCCTGCCAGGATCTGGGCGTCGCCGGCTATCACCTCGTCGGCTCGGGCACGAATGCCCACGCGGGCACGGCCGTGGCCTCGGCGGGGGACCTGGATGGTGACGGGTGGGACGAGCTCCTCATCGGAGAGCCGGGGGCCGGTGGCGAACAGGGCCGCGCCTATCTGCTGCAAAGCGGCGTCATCCCGGATGTCTACACCCAGCTAGCCAACGTCCACACCGCGTTCTACGCCACCCCCGGCGACGGCGTGGGGACCGCGCTGGCCTCCGCGGGGGACGTCAACGGGGATCTGCGGGACGATTTCCTCATCGGGGCCCCGGGGAACGATGCGGCCGGAGACGACGCCGGTGCCGCGTACCTGATCCTGGGCCACCGCCTGGACGAATATCTCGCCGCCGGGCCGGCGGATCTGGGGGAGATCCAGACCGCGGTATTCGTCGGAGAGTACGAGGGCGACCAGGCCGGAGTTGCCGTCGCCGGGGCGGGAGACCTGGACGGGAACGGCCATGACGATTTTGTCATCGGTGCCCCCGGGTACGACGGCGGCAGCGCGGACACCGGGGCGGTCTATCTGAGGCTGGGGCACGGCGATGACCCGAACGAGACCGTCAGCCTGGCCACCTCCCCGATGATCTTCGTGGGCCATGGCGCCGGCGATCTGACGGGTAACGCCATGGCGGGTGTCGGCGACGTCAACGGCGACGGGCTCGACGATCTGCTGGTGGGTGCCCCGGGCACCAGCGGACACGGGGCCGGGACCGGCACCGCTTTCTTGTTGCTGGGTATGGTCGGTGGCCAGCGTGAGACGGTGGACATCACCGTGGCCGCGGCCGCCACCTATGGCGGCGAGCAGGCCAGCGATCTCGCGGGGTTCTCGCTGGCGCGCCTGGGCGACGTCAACGGGGACGGGATGGACGACTTCGCGGTGGGCGCCCCCGGCAACGACGAGGGGGGCGGCCTGCCCAACGAACCGCTGGATGGGGCGGGCAAGGTCTATGTGGTCGCGGGCACGGCGGCCCAGGACCTGGATGGGGACGGCTTCTACGGGACCGCGGGCGGCGGCGACGACTGTGACGACGACGATCCGAACATCCACCCGGAGGCCGACGAGATCTGCGACGACGGAGCCGACAACGACTGCGACGGCAACATCGACGGCGAGGACTCGGAATGTGACGAGATGATGGGAGACGACGATGACACCGACGCCGCGATGCCCGGCGCTTACACGGGAGGCGGGTTCATCTGCGCTGCGGCACGCGGGGACAAGACGCCTACGGGTTGGCTGGTGCCGCTGGCCGCCCTGATTTGCGCGCTGGGCTGCCGCCGTTCCACCCGCCGGGCAGTTCGCGAGCTCAGGCGTCCTTGACCAGCTTGACCGTGCTCTGGATCAGCCCGATACCGATGACCACGCCGCCCACGGTGAGGCCCACGCCTTGAGAAAAATGAAACGGCCAGATCACGCAACCTGCGTAGAGTAAAGCCGCTCAGAATCCGAGACCAATCAGACCGACGAGGAACTTGAGCATCTCGACCTCCTAGGGTGTTCTTACGGCGGCCGCTGCGGAGTATTTCAGCCCGGGGCCGCCGCGTCACTCGGACGTCTCCGGCCGATCGAAGTCGATGTCCAGCACCAGCTCCTGCACGACCATGTCATACCCTTCACAGATGGATGAGATCGGCGCCTCTTCGAGCCCCTCGGGGGGCACGACGGACTCGCAGGCCTGCTGGGTCACGTCGATGGTGTTGGTGGCATAGGTGTTGCCCACCAGCGTGGCGGTGGCGCCGTGCAGCATCACCCCCGAGCCGGTGCTGTCGTACAGGTGATTCCCCTGTAGCAACAGCCCGGACTGCCCGTCCCAATGGGTGAAATCGCCCAGGGCCATGACCGCATCGCCCCCGACGCGGACGTCCCCGTACAGCAGTTGCCCCGCCCCCCCGGCCAGGCTGTTGCCGATGATCTGGTGGTCGCCGGCGTCCGCCAGCCACACGGCGGCCCGGGGGTGGGCCTCGACGGTAGAGTCCACCAGCTCCAGGGCACCCGAGCCGTTGATGTCCCCCGTGAAGACGCCGACCCCGCCCCCGATGCCCGCATCCCCCACGTTGCCGTAGATCTGGCATTCGGACAGCTGCAGGCTGCCGCCGGCCAGCACGGCACCCGCGAAGCCGTTGTCGTTCAGCGTGCAGAGGTGGCAGGCAAACGTGCCCGCCAGGGCCATGATCCCCGGCCCCTCCGTGTGGGCGACCTGCAGCTCCTCCGCACCGATGAGCGCGCCGTTTTGGGACACCGCACCCACGGCCACCGATTTCTGGGTTCCCCGCCCGGTGCTCCGGATCTCCACCCCGCTGAGAGCCGCCACGGTCCCCGGGTCCACGGCCAGCAGGCCGATCTCGTTGGCCCCTTCCAGCAGGCAATCCGTGGCCTCCAGCTGCCCCCCCGTCTGCATCTCGATGGCGCGGCCCCACTCACCCGAGGCGGTGGGCAACGTGTCCGAGATGGTGACGCCGGTGAAGATCACGGTCGCGCCGTGGGCCACGATGACGCCACCTTGCTCGTTGGCCTCGAGCAGGCAGTCGGTGGCCGTCAGCGCCGCCCCGTCGAGGACCATCAGCCCGCCGTTGGCGTTGCCCGCGAGCCCCACGGTCGTCTCCCGGATCTCCACGTCCTGCAGCACCACCGTCGTGCCCGTGTCGAAGGCCGCCAGTCCCGTCTCCGAGTTGCCGCGCAGCACGCAGGATTCGGCGTCCAGAGTGGCGCCGGCCTGGATCTCGATGCCGCGCCCCGCCATCAGCACCGGCTCGGGTAGGGTCTCGCTGATCTCGACACCAGACAGCTGGGCCGACGTTCCCGCGCCGTGCAGATAGACCCCGGCGCTGTGGTTGTGCTCGAGCAGGCCGCCGGTGACGACCAGCTCGGCGCCCCCTTCCACGGCGATGGCGCTCCCGTATTCCCCCGCACCGTCGCTTTGGGTGCGGACGATCGTCGTGCCGCTGACCGTGGCCACCGTGCCAGCCCCGTGGAGGAACACCCCGTGGGTCGTGTTGTCCTCGAAGGTACACCCCTCGATCTGGACGGTGGCGGCGGCCTGGGCCAGCACGGCCTGGCCGTAGTGCCCCTGGCCGGTCGTGCGGGTACCGCGGATGGTCACGCCGGTGAGCTGGACCGTCGCCCCTTCGACGATGACCCCCATCTCGGTGTTGGCCTCCAGCAGGCATGCTTCGGCCGTCACGGTGGAGCCGTTGTAGGCGGAGATGCCCATGCCGAAGCGGTTGTTGCCGTCGGGGAGGTTACCGCGGATCTCCGTGCCAATCAGCGTCAGCTCCGTCCCCGAGCCGTTGGTCAACACGCCGGACTGGACGTTGCCGGAGATCACGCTGTCACGCACGGTGACCGTGGCGCCGTCGTAGGCGTTGATGCCGTAGCCGAAGGTCCCGTCGTTTTGGGCCACTGTGTCCCGGATCTCCACCCGCTCCAGCTCGGCCGTGGAGGTGCCGTCGAAGACCAGCACTCCCAGCCCCGTGCTGTCCGCCACGATCATGTCGTGCAACGCCAGGGATCCCGTCTCGAACCACAGGCCGACCTCGGTGGCGCCGGTGAGGGTCAGGCCGCTGATCTCGAAGGCATCCGTGGCAAAACCGCCCTCGACCAGGATCCCCGGCTGGGGGCCGACCCCGTCCGCGTCCAGCACGACCAGCGCCGCGCAGCGGCCCGCCAGGTGCACGCCCGCCTGATCCCGGTCCAGCTGCAAGCTGCCCTCGTAGTTGCCGGCCGCCACGGCCACCAGGCCCCCGCCATCGAGGGCAGCCAGCCCCTCCTGGATCGTGCAAAACGGCGATTCCCTGGAGCCATCCCCCCCCTCTCCGGCGGACGCATCCACATAGAGTGTGCCGTCGTCCGTGGGCAGGCCGCCCCAGGTGCCCGTGCCGCACTCCTCGGGGACACACGCGCCCCCGTCCTCCAGCGTCCCTTCGGGGCAGGATTCCGGCTCCTCACCGGCCGAGTCGTCGTCGTCGGACGGCGTGCCGCAGGCCAGTATCAACGGGAGCCACCACCACAGCCACCGGGACATGGATTCAGATCCCCGGCCGGCCATGGAAGATGTACACCTCGCCTTGGTGATCGACCGCGCCGCTGTAGGCTGGTGCCGAGATGGCAAAGTCATCCCGGTCGTCGCCCGTGACGTCCCCCAGCCCGGCCACGGCCCAACCGGTGTAGCTGATGTCATGCCGCCCCACGAACTGCACGCCGTCGGCCAGCGGCACGACGCCATCCTCCACGTCCAGCAGCAGGTAGGCGGCGCCGGCGTACGTGCCCGCCGAGTCCATGGGCGCGCCCATCAGCAGGTCGGGCACCCCGTTGGACTGGGTGTCGCCCACGATGGCGACGCTTCCATCGGTGGAGAAATCGTCACCCTCGGGGATCTCCTCGTGGCCCTCTACGGTGACGTGGCCGCTTTGCAGCAGGTCGATGGTGCCCACCAGCGGGCCGCGCTGGAGGAATCCGTAGGCCATGTCGTTGGGATCCCAGGCGTTGGAGAAGACGTCCAGGGTGCCGTCGCCGTCCATGTCGCCGGTGGACAGGTGATAGCCCAGCGTCGTCTCCCCGTTCTCCAGGGTCGCGATGACGTTCATCGTACTGAGCACCACCGATCCCGTCGCCGCACCGGACACCACGAAGATGCCCCCCATCCCCTCCCAGTAGGGAGCCCCGATCATGAAGTCGTCGAGTCCGTCACCGTCCTGATCACCGGCCGGACCCACGGACGTACCCACCCGGGACCCGCCGCAGCTGTCGTGGAAATCCGCGGCAGCGTCGGCCGGCCCCAGATCCCCGGCCAGGGGGCCGTGGAACAGATACGCCACCCCCTCGCCATCCACCCCCCAGTCCGGCACCCCCACCAGCAGGTCCTCGACGCCGTCGCCGTTCGCGTCCCCGGCCACCGACACGCTGTACCCCAGTTCGTCGTCCTCGCCATCGCCGGTGATACGAGCGGTGTACTCCGTTCCCAGCTCCGTGTACCCCGGTGCCGGGTCGCTGACGACGAACACGGCGCCGTACGCGCCATCCTCCCCGCCGCCCCATGCCGGCGCCCCCACCAGCACGTCGCGGGCGCCGTCCCCGGTCACGTCCTCGGCCACCGCCACGGCCTCGCCGGTGAAGTCGTACGGGGCGTCACCCAGCAGGATCGAGTGGGCCGCCGACAGATCCGATGGCCCGGTCGTGGTGCCGTCCACCACGTACACCCGGCCGCTCACCCATCCACCCGGGGAACCCACCAGCAGGTCGTTGCCTCCATCGCCGGTCAGATCCGGTGATCCGGCCAGGGCCCAGCCGGCCAGGGACCATTCATCCTCACCCGACAGGATCGCGTCGGCGTCGGCGACGTCGAACGGGCTGGCGAAGCCACAATGGTCCGGTGTGCCGCTGCAGTTGTCGTCGATCTGATTGTCACAGACCTCTTCGACGCCTGGGTTGACGTCCGGATCCGCGTCGTCGCAATCCTCTTCGTCCCCGGGGCAGGTGCTGTAGCCGTCGCCGTCCAGATCCGGTTCGTCCGCCGTAGCCTCGTTGCAGTCGTTGTCCACTCCGTCGCAGGGCTCCTCGGGCACGCCGGGGTTCACCGTCGGGTCGTTGTTGTTGCAGTCTCCATCGTCGGTAGTGTACCCGTCGCTATCGGCGTCCTCGGGGCAATCCAAGCCATCACAATCGTTGTCGATACCGTCGTAACAAAGGTCTTCCGCACCAGGGTAGATGTCGGCGTCCTCAGGTTCGCAATCTTCGGCATCGACCACGCCATCCCCATCGAAGTCGTACAGGTCGTCCTCTTCCTTGCAGCCCTGGCAGCCAAGCAGCGCGGACAACACCAGCACAACCAGCCCCCAGCGCCCCACAGACATCACCACCCCTCCTCCCCTAGAGCCAGTCTCCACTGGCATACAGATAAACTACGCCGCCATGGAACGCTCCGGCGTTGCCGTTTTGGGCACCAATCATCAGATCATCCAGGCCATCCCCCGCCACGTCTCCGGCGATGGCCAGTGAGGTCCCCGCGCAGTCGCCCACCTCTTCGCCGACAAACGTGGCGGTGGCGTCGCTCAATCCGATCTCCTCGCTGAAATCCTGCAGGAACAGGTAGGCCGTCCCCGGCCCCACCGACCCCGGGTCAGGGCAGTATTCGCCCACCAGCAGGTCCGCACCCCCATCGCCATCGACGTCCCCGTCCAGCGTCGCCGTCCAGAGCCGACGGTCGAACTGCTCGGGCACCACCACACCGTCCACCTGATTTGGCACGGTCAGGTCCACCGTACCTTGCAACGGACCCGAATGAAGATGGACCACGCCGTACGGTACCTCCTGGTAGCTGAGCTCACCGACGCCGGCGATGTCCGGGATGCCGTCCTTATCCACATCCCCGGCCCCCATCCCGTAGCCAAAGGAGCCGCCGCCCTCGTGCAGCAGACCAGCGGCATCGGCGAGCCCCATCGTCGGCAGAATGTCCGTGCCCCCGTGGTACAGCAGGATCCCGCCGCCCTGGGCGTAGGGCATGGAGACCAGCCAGTCCGCGTAGCCGTCCTGGTTCACGTCCCCGGCCGGCGCCACGCTGGCCCCCACGCTGCCGTGATCCTCCTCACCGGTGATCTGGACATCCGCATCGCCGAGGCTCATCTGGCCCGCGATCGGGCCGTAGAAGAGGTAGGCGGTGCCGAACGGGGGGTTGGTGTCCTCGACGCCGATCAGCACGTCGTCCAGGCCGTCACCGTTCACGTCGCCCACGATGGCGACGGCCTTGCCGGCCTCATCGCCCTGCGCTCCGCCCACCACGACCGCGGCCGCGACATCGACCAGCGGGCCCCCGACCAGCGGCGAGGTCACCAGGTAGACGGCTCCGGTGTAATCGTTCGTGTTGGCGGCGCCCACGAGGATATCGAGGAATCCATCACCGTTCACGTCCCCATTGCCGGCCACGGATCTTCCCGAGAAGCTGTTGATCTCCCCGGTGAGCTTGGCGTCGGCTATGGACAGATCCAGATCCCCGTTGACGGGCCCGCGTACCACGTACGTGGCGCCGACGAACTGGCCGGACAGGGATTCGGCCGGAGCCCCCACGAGCACCTCGTCGCAGCCGTCGCCGTCCAGATCGCCCGCGCCGGCGATGGCGTACCCGGCGGTGTCGTAGTCGTTTTCCCCGAGCAGCCGGCCTGGAGCGGCCGCGAGGCTGTACTCGCCGCTAAAGGTGCACCCGTTGGCGCTCCCGTCGCAGTTGTCGTCTATCCCGTTGAGGCAGACCTCTTCGGCGCCGGGATGGACCGAAGCGTCGGTATCGTTGCAATCTGGCTCGTCCTCGCCGCAGTAGGTGTACCCGTCCCCGTCCTCGTCCTTGTCGTCCGGAGTCTCCTCGTTGCAGTCGTTATCGTCACCATCGCAGAGCAACTCGTCCACGCCCGGGTTGATGTCCGGATTGTCGTCGTCGCAGTCGCCCTCGTCGATGGTGTACCCGTCGCCGTCGTTGTCGTCGGGGACCACGTCGTCGTCGTCGTCGTCGCCGGTCTGGCAGTCCCCGTCGTCGAGGTCGATGTCGTCATCGCAATCGTTGTCGATGCCGTCGTCGCAGATCTCGGCCGCACCGGGAAATATGGTCTCGTCCTGGGGTGCGCAGTCATCCGCATCGACCACGCCGTCGCCGTCGTAGTCGAACAATTCCGGATTGCGGCAGCCGGACGGGGCCGACAAACACAGCGCAAAAAATAGGGACGCAATCCCGTGATGTGTGAACGTCGGCCACCCGATCATCCCGTCTCCCCTTTCATCCTCCGCGGTTGGATTCTAGCGTGCCCGGAGGCCTCCCCGCGAAGAAGATCGGTGATTTGTCTACCGCAACGGTTTGTCACGGCCCGAACTCAGGCGCTAAAATCGATCCGCTGGCCTGACGGTAGGGCATTCGTGACCTTACTGGTAGCCACGTCAGGGCGACTCGCGCGGCCCCTGATTGGAGATACGAGAACCATGGCAGACACTTGGCGCAGGTGGAACCTGCTGCTGGCAATGAGCCTGCTGGCCACGATGGCCCTGGCCGGATGCCCACGCAACAACGGGTCCGGCACGAACAACAGCGGCTCGAACTCGTCGGGGGGCGGGGACTCCACCGTGTCCTTCGACGTGGTGGAGAAGGGCTCGGGGAATCCGCTCCAGGCGTATGTCTGGGTGGACGGCCATCAGGAGGACTTCGAGACCGTGATGTCCGGCGGCGATTCGCAAGCCCGCTTCAAGGGCTTCGGCAAGACCGGTGATGGGTATACCGTCACGTTCTCGGCCAAGCAGTCGCTGACCTTCATGGCCTGGGCCCCCGACCACGAGATGACCGCTATCGATACCAAGCTGAAACGCGGTGACAACTTGATCTATGTGGAGCTGCGCAAGACCGAAGTTGACGACGATCGGGTCCCCGAGCAGATCCGTCTCGACGTCCTCGAGAGGCTACCCACCGAGGCTCCCAAGACGGGCTCCTGATGAAACTCCCTTCCCTTCTGTTCGTGCGAGCGTTGCCCCTGATGCTCGCCGTGGTGGTGTCGTGCGGCTGTGGTTCCTCCGGCGAGGACACGGGCGCCGGAGGCCCGGGGCCCGCTGCGGGCGGACCCGCGGATGTAGCGCCACCGTCGGCTCCGGCGGCACCGGCCGCTCCCAGCGCGCCGGCGACCCAGCCGCCGTCGCCCGGCAAGACCGCGGCCCCGGCATCGAACCCGACGACCGCCCCGACGGCGGCACCATCCGCCCCGACGGCCCCAACGGCGTCCGCATCTGTGGAACCGGCGGCTGTAGCACCCACGGCCCCCACATCCCCCACGGAACCCACGACGGTCCCCGTGGCCTCACAGGACACCACCCCAACTCCCGACGACGATGCCGTGGCGACGGCCGAGGTGAAGCTCGTGCCCGCCGAGTACCAGCCCGAGATCACGCCGGGCCCGGCCGCGGTGGCGCCCTCGGGATCCACCGCGTGCAACGGGGTCGACCTGCGCGGCGCCGGTTCCCGCGGGGCTCCGTACAGCGACGACGAGATGGCCTGCTTCCGGGATACGGCCCTCAACCTCGAGCCGCTGGATGTATCGGAGTTCACCGATATCCAGGTGGCCGCCATCGGCCTGTACAACGTCAAGGACGGCCAGTGGCAAAAGGGCATCGAGCGGGCCCTGTCCTATTCGGAGCTGCGCAACGCCCCCAACCTCAACTTCGCCGGCATCAAGCCCGCCTACGATCAGGGCCGCTACAGCAACGTCGTCAAGCGTTGTGACGTGGTGTGGAGCAACCTGGACAAGGGCTACCGGCTGAGCAACAAGGACCGGACCTACGTCGCCGAGTTCGCATGCCGGGCCGGCGTCCAGCTGCACATGCAAGGCACGATCTCCGCCAACCACGAGCGCTGGTGCCGCATCTGGACCGAACGGCTGCAGCATGAAGGCGGGGACGCCACCGAGGCGCAGCGGTTACTAGAACAGGTAGAGTAGGGGCCGTGAAGGCCCGCACCCTCCGTCTGAGCATCGCCCTGCTGGTATCCGGCGGGCTGTGGTTCGCCTCCTGCCAGGGTTGTGGCGAGACGGAGCCGGCCGAAGGGGCCCGCACCGTCCCGTGGGAGGGCAGCTGGCCGGTTGTCGTCCTGACCCACACCAACTTGGACCAGAGCCTGGACCCGCTCCAGGCCTACAGCGACATGTGGCTCCAGGAGCCGTCCCGCAACGGCGCCAAAACCTGGCCCGATCCGTGGACCCTGGAGCAACGGTTCGCCGGGGACTCTGCATCGGCCCGGATCGGCCGGGCCCGCGCCCTGTTCCAGTCGGCCGCCGCCTACGAGGCGCTGGGACTGCTCGACGCAGAGGCCCTGTGCTCCCTCGGCCGCCATCCAGGTGCTTTCGGAGACGCCGTCCCCACCGGTTACCTGTTCGGAACGGAGGGCTGCCTGTGGGCCGGCGATCACGAGGGGGCCCTGGCGGCCTGGGGCCACTGGGAGCGCTTCTCGGCCACCACCCGGGCCGAGCTGCCTAGCTGGGACTGGCCCGCACCACCACCCGAGGATCCCGGCATCTATCCCGAGGGGCGTGCCCTCCCGGTGAGCGGCTGGAAAGACGCACGACCTGGAGCGGACTCGCGGCGCGGCCCCCCTGGCGTGGCCTTCCGCACCACCTACCACTCCAGGGACCAGGACGTGGAGTACGCGTTCGTGCTCCCCACCGACTTGCACGCCGCCGCCGCCGAACTCCGGGCCATGGGGCAAGAGGCGCTGGACGGCTGTGCGGACTGCCCGTCGGACGCCGCCGCGGTGCTGGGCGGGGAGCTGGATCCCGCCGGGCCCAGCTGTGCCCTCGCCGCCGACGCCGCGCTGCCGCTGGTCGTCGGCAGCGGCACGCTCTCCCTGGCCCTCGCCTGCGCCAAGGGCGATGGCCCGCCGCGATACGATGGCCCACAGCAGCGGGAGGTCTCCGCCCTCGACGAGGAAGCGGAAGCCTACCTGGTCGCCTATTCCAGTACCGTGCGCGCGGAGGCGGTGGGCGCCGGGCTCGCCGTGGAGGCGATGCCCACCGTGAAGTCGTTTTCCCGGCGGGCGGTCTACCGGCGTTTGGGGCTGGATGCCACCGAACGTGGCGACAACGCGGCGGCGTTGTGGGCTCTGGAAACGGGGGCGGGCGCGGACTGGTCCACAGCGCCACGGGGTGCAAACGACCCGGAGATGTTATGCTCTCTTTCACTCGCCAGGCTCAGGGCTGGGCGGTATCGATCCGTGATCGAGACGCTGGACCGGGCCGGTGAGGAAGAGGGGTGGCAGATGCTCGTCGAACTCGCCAGGACTGTGGCGAGGGTCGAAACCCTCCCCGGTAACGAGAGCGTGGGAGTCATGCGGTGAACTTCAAACCGACCTCAGGACGGTTGGCATTGGGTGTGCAGCTCACGTTGGCTGCGGCCCTGATCTTGGCGGTCACGGCGTCCGTGGCCGATGACCAGGCAGAAGAGCTCGTCATTCTGGAAGAGGACGAGCCCCAGAGCCCCTACCCATTCGTGGCCCGTTCGATGAGCGAGCAGCGGTTGGCCGAGCTGCTTTTTGATCGTCTGTACGTCAAATCCCTCAGCGGCTACTTCGAGAGCAAGATCTTCGACGGCGCCGCCCAGGCCAAGCCGCCGCGCCTGCAGCTGGAGGTGCGCGAGGGCCTCAAGTTTGCCGACGGCAGCGACGCCACTTTCGCCGATGTCTCCTACTCGTTCAACGAGCTGTACCGCCGGTCCGACCTGGGCCACGATCTGCACACCTGGTTCGGCATGGTGTTCAGCGATGCCCGCCAGATCACGGACCGCATCGGCGACGTGACATTCCTCGTGACCATGCCCGACGAGGAGCCCGAGCAGTACCTGACCACCACGGCCCTGTTCTCGCGCAAGTCGATGGATCCGCAGAACACCGGCAAGCCGGATCTCTACGCCACCCGCCGCAACCCGGTGGGTACCGGCCCGTTCTGGGCCAAGGAGACCATCGAGTCCTTCGACGACATCCACCTCAAGCGCAACCCGCATCGGGAAGCCCGCGAGGGCGCGGTCTCGTCCATGCGCCTGCTGTACGACCAGGACAGCGCCCGCCAGAAGGAGCTGATGCTCGGTCGTAAGGCCGATGTCTGGGTCTCCCCGCCCCCGTCGGTGGTCCCCGAGTTCGCCAACCAGTCCGAGACCTTCGGCGTGGTGCCTTACGAGCTCAACCAGTGGTGGTACGTGGCCGTGGACACCAACGATTCGGTGCTCTCGGACCCCCGCGTGCGCCGTGCGCTGGACCTGATGGTGCCCCGCACCCAGCTGATGGAAAAATTCGGTGGGACCTCGGCCCAGGCCATCTCCGGGCCCTTCATGCCCGGCTCCGCCTGGTGCGCACCCGATACGCCGGCCACGCCGGAGAACACCAAGGAAGCCGCCCAGCTATTGGGTCAGGCCGGCTACGCGCCCAACGGCGCTTCGTGGGTCAAGGATGGGCAGACGCTGACGCTGGTGCTGGGTGTCCAGAGCGAGATTCTCGACGACTACAACGACGTGGTCTACGGCCTGGCTGACGGCTGGGAGAATGCCGGCGTGCGGGTCAAGGTCCGCACCATCCGGCCGTCGGACTGGCGCGAATCCGTCGAGGTCGGGGGCGGGCCGGCTCAGTTCGATCTGATCCTGGGCCGCTGGAACGTCCACCGCGAGGAGGCGGCACTGGACCTGTTCCTCAAGCACGAGGGGGGAGGCCACACCGTCAACATCATGGGGTACGACAACCCCAAGGTCGACGAGGCCGCACAGGCGTTCTACCAGGAGTCTTCCGGTCCGGAACGCGAGGCCATCATGCGGGGCCTGCACCAGCGCCTGCACGACGACCGTCCCTACCTCTTCCTGTGGTCGCTACGCCTCAACACCATCTACCGCCGGGATCGCCTCAAGGGGGTCCGGCCGGCCACGTTCTACTACTTTACAACCGTCGATGACTGGCGCTGGAGGGACTAGGTCCCGCCATGTCAGAAGTCGCGGCCACGCGACACGGCCTGAGGCTCGCCGGGCGAGCCATCGCTCGTCTATTCCTGCTGGGGGTCGTCCTGCCGATGGCGGCCTTCGTGGCGGTGGGCTCCATCGCCCCCGAGTTCTACCTGGAGCGTTACGAATACGATGCCGAGGAGGGCTACGTCCCGGTGCCGCTGCCGCCAGAGGGGGGTAGCCACGCGGGGGTCTTCCAGCTGGCGGGGTTCTACACGCGGTTCCTCACGGGCGTCGTCGCCGGCGCCCCCGGGAAGAGCCGGGACGCCGCCGACCGACCGGTCACCAAGCTGCTGCTGAAGAGGGCGCTGCCCAGCCTGGCGATCCTGATCATCGCCATGGCCCTGTGTCTGCTGTCCACCGCCCTGGGCGCCGTCGCCGCGCTACGCTCGTCGGGGCGCAAGACGCGCTGGCGGTCCTGGGCAGGCCGCGCCGGCGGGCCGCTGGCCGCGATCTTCGAGGGTTTGCCGCTGCCCTTCGTGGGCATGATGGCCTTTGTCCTGGTGGTCCGCCTGGTCCCGAGGGGGGGTGCCCTCGAGTCGGATACGGCGATGTTGCTGTGGGCAGGCGTCGCCCTGGCGCTGGGGGACGCGGTGCTCAGCGCCATGGTGCGGGCCGGCAGGCAGGAGACCCGCCGCGCCCTGGGCAGGCCTTACGTGCTCGCGGCACGGCTGCGTGGCGAGACCCCGCTGGCCGCGCTGGCCCCCAACCTGCTGCCGGTGCTGGCAGCCCACGCCCGCGGAGCCATGTTGTTGTTCATCGGCGGTCTGGTGGTGGTGGAGCCCGCCCTGGGCATCAACGGCCTGGGGGAGACGTTCAAGGACATCGTCACCGATCGGGCCGGCACGGACGTGTTGCTGTTCGCCGCCGTGCTGCTGATGTTCGCCATCCCCGTGGCCCTGCTGGACCTGACCGCCGTGCTGACCCACAGCGCGGGTATGGAGGGATCGTGATGGGCCGCCCCCAGCTGCGCGCCTGGCTGCGGGCCTGGCCCCTGGTGGTGCTGGCCTCGTTCCAGATCATCGCCTGGATCGGCGGCGCCAGGGCCGGCCGGACCGGCGAGGGGGCGGCATGGCCCAGCCTCGCGCACCCGCTTGGGATCGATGGCCGGGGGCGGGATTTCAGCTGGGTCGTCATCCATGGCGCGGAGCGCTTCATCCTGCCGGCCACGGTGGCTGCGTTGCTGCTGGTGGTGGGGGTGATGATCTACGTCTGGCTGACCCACGACCGGGGGGTTGCGGTCCACGGCCTGGTGCGGGCCGCCAGCCGCGGGGTGGGCACCTTGCCCCGCTTCCTCGCCGTGCTGCTGGTGATGATGGCCCTGTCCGAACCCAGCGTCTGGTGGATGGCCGTCGTGCTGCTGGTGCTCTACCTCCCCGTGGCGCTGGACGAGGCCGCTGTGCGGCTGGAGACCCTCAAGCGCGAGCGGGTCTTGCTGGGGGCGCGGGCCCACGGGCTCCCCCCCTGGCGGGTGGTGTTCCACCACCTGGCCCTGGGGCACCTGCGGCCCATGTTGGCCGCCCACGCGGCCTACCTGTTCGTCCAGGTGGCGCTGACGGAGATCGCCGTGGCGTATGTGTTCGGCGGCAGCGCCATCGTGCGCGGGCTGGCGACCTCATGGGGTGTGGAGCTGCGGCAACTGATGGGCCGCCTGCCCCATCCCGGCACCGACCCTTGCTACGGTCAGCCCCCCCCCTGCGGAGCCCACGTGGAGACCCTGCAGGCGGCCGCGCTGGTGCTGATCGTCACTTTGATCCTGGGCAGCACCGCCCGCTTCGGTCGCGCCGCCCGCGACGACCTGGCGGACCGCTTATGAGCGCACCCACCACCGGCATCCAGGCCCTCGAGCTGTCCCGGCTACGGGTGGGGTTCGCCCTACCCGACGGCGGCCAGCGGCAGGTCATCGATGGCATCGATCTGCGCCTGGAACGGGGCGAGGGTTTGAGCCTGCTGGGGGTCTCTGGGGTAGGCAAGACCGTGGTCTCCCGGATGCTGATCGGGCTGGCACCGGCGGGGGCCATCGTCGAAGGCCAGCTCCGCCGTGCCACGGTGAACGGCCACGTGGATCACACGCTCGAGGACGCCCTCTCCGGGCTCCCGCCAACCATCCCGGCGCTGGCCGAGGACTGGGGGCGGGCCATCGCCTACGTCCCCCAGGGGGGCACCCGCAACCTCAACCCGGCGCTGACCATCGGCGACCACTTCGTCCGGGCCCGCAAGCGGTCCCGTGTCGAGACGGGCGACGCCGATGACATGGAGCTGCTGGGCCAGATGGGATTCGCCGATCCGCGACGGGTCTGGACCCGGCGGCCGGGGGTGCTCTCCGAGGGTATGGCGCGGAGAGTCCTGCTGGCCCTGGCGCTGGCCGGCTCCCCCGACATCGTCGTGCTCGACGAGCCCACCACCGGGCTGGACAGCGAGCGCCGGGCCCAGATCGCCGAGCTGCTGGAGGCGGCCCGGGCGAGGCTGGGTTTTGGCATGCTGATGGTCACCCACGAGGTGGGGGACGCCGCTCGCCTGACCGAGGCCGGTGTGGTCCTGGCGGACGGCAAGCTCGTCGACCAGCTGGCCATGGACGACGGCGACATCCGCAGCCGCCCCGAGCACCCGGCCGCCACCTCGCTGGTGGACGCCTGGCGGTGGCGGGACTGGGAAGGGGGGGCACCATGATCCTGGAAGGGCGGGGTGTGCAATGGTCGATCCGGGAACGGCGGCGGTTCCTGGGCCGGGCGCACAGCAAGGAGGTCCTGCAGGGCATCGACCTGGGCATCCACCGGGGCGAGATCGTGGGCTTGCAGGGCCCCAGCGGCATCGGCAAGACGACGCTGGGGATGTGCATGCTCAAGCTGCTGCCCGGCGGCAGCGGCACGATCTTGTGGGACGGGGAGGACGTCAGCACCTGGCCGGAGCGCCGCCTGCGGCCGCTGCGGCGCAAGTTCCAGGTCCTGCTCCAATCCCCCTACGCCATGCTGACGCCCTTCATGACGGTGCGCCAGCACCTGGAAGAAACGCTGCGATTGTTGATGGACGTGCGCAGGCCGGGGCCCTCGGACTGGGGCCCGCTGGTGGACGAGTTGAACCTGGCCCCCGTGCTGGACTCCATGCCGGGGGCGCTCAGCGGCGGGGAGGCGCGTCGGGTCGGTCTGGCGCGGGTGATGCTGTGCAAACCGGAATTCCTCTTCGCCGACGAACCGGACGCCGGTCTCGACCCGCCGCGGCGCATGGCGCTGGCCCATCGGCTGCGTCAAATGGCCGCTGAAGGGATGGCTATTTTGGTGGTTACACACGACGATCCGACACTTCAGCGGGTCAGTGATCGTCTCTACAGGCTAGATCGAGGTACTCTAGAACAGGTTGCAGGAGAACACCGTTGAAGCACTTGCCCACGATCATCGTGCTGTTGACCGTGCTGGGCATGCCCATTGGGGCGTGGCCCCAGGACAGTGCCCAGGGGACCGAGAGCGACCCACCTGCCGACGATCCGAAGGATCCCGGCGGGGCCGGCGATAAACAGCCAACCCCATCGACGCCCGTGGCCCGCGAGTGTGATCGCGACCTCGAGGCGGATCTGTTGACCATCGAAGATCGGCTCACCAAGGGCCGGCTGGACGCCGCGCGTGCCTACATCGAGGGGCTGGTCCAGTGCCTCGATGGGCGCGAAGACCCCCGCGTGATGCTGGCCCTGGCGGTGGTGGAGGAGCGGGAAGGGCGGCTCAACGAATCCTACCGCGCCATCGAGCTGGCCACGGCGATGGCCCTCAACGCCGGCCTGGAGCTCGAGCCCTACGAGACGCTGGCCGCGGATTTCCAGACCCGCTGGGTGGCGCTGGATCTGGTGGCCGCCCCCGGGGTCACCGGGCGTCCCAACGTCGAACACGACGGTCTGGTAGCGGAAGAGGCGACCCTGCTGTGCCTGCAGGAGGCCCGTGATTTTATCGAAAACTCGACGGATGATGCCTTCCCCACCACGTTGTGGTTGGTCCCGGGCGTCTATCGCATCGAGGGGGAACGCGTCCGGCTACCGCCGGGGACGCGCCGGGAGCTGCCCGTCGTCGATCTACCGCTCATCGAGCCCGAGGGGACAGAGCCGGAGAACAGCCCATGACACGCGCTGGCTGGCGTTGCTCGCTGATTGGCCTTGTACTGACCACCTGCCTGGTCGTGCCGGTGAAGCCGGTGTGGCCCGCCGGTGGCGTTCCCGCCACACGGGTGAGCCGCATCAACGAAGAGGCCATGCAGGCGCAGGGCCCGGTCTGGGGGAGCCCGGACGCCGCCTCCCCTACCCTCACCTACGAGGTCAACGACCGGGATCGCCGCATCCTGCTGCGCGTCGCGCAGCAACAGGGGGATGCCTGGGACGTCAGCGACGTGCCGCTGGTGGCGGCCGGCGCGCCGGGGAGCTTCCTGCTGTCGGACCAGTGGACGGACCGGGGCGTGACCTGGGCCGGTGACGACGGGTTCTTCTTCTCCCGGACCCTGGATTCCGAGCCAGCGCTGTACTACTACGACGTGGCCCCCCACCGGGTGCCATGGGAGATGGGCGCCGTGGAGCACCCGGCGGTCTCGACGGACGGGCAGCAGCTCGCCGTGGCCATCACCAACAAGACCGGCACCGACCTGCACGTCGCCCAGGTGGGCAACTGGTCCGGCGCCAACCAGCTGACCAACAGCCCCACGGTGGTCGAGCACAGCCCCTCGTGGTGCCCCAGCGGCAAGGTGATGGTCTACGCCGCCACCGACCGTACGCGCACCGACCTGCGCATGCTCGACCCCACCTCGGAGAGCCCCAAGCCCCACGTCCTGTACGCCAAGGATGACGAGGTGCTGGCCCCGGCCTGTTGTACCCACCCGGCGTTGCTGCTGTTTGCGGTGTACATCCGGGCCACGGACGGCTCCCACCGCCTGCTGGTGGTCGACCTCATGGGCAACATCTACCGGCAGGTCAACGGGGTCTACCTGGAGCCGGGGCGGGCGCCGGCGCCGGCGTGGACGCCCGGCGGGCGCTACATCGTGTACGTCAAGGCGGACCCCTCCAAGGGCAACCCGATCCAGGCGCTGCACGTGGGTAGCGGCGAGGTCACCACCATCCCGGTGAACACCAGCGGGAACCTGGAGGTGGGGGTGGGCAAGTGGAACGGGCCACAGGGGGCGCGGACCATGCTGGCCGTCATCGCCGTGGGAGACACGGCGGGCCAGAATGTGCGCAATCATCTGTACGCAGCGGATATCACGGATTCGGTGCCCGAGTAGGGATGTCGGGAGGAGCTCTAAGATGAGTCAACGGCGGGTTTGGTATGGGCTGTGGGCTTGTTTGTTGGCGATGGGTATCGCCGGCGTGGCAGTGGCAGAGGACGAGATTCCCCAAAATATTGAGGTCCTGGATCCAGTAGACGCAGCAGCCCAGGCCAATGAGGTCAATCAAGTCTACTGTGGGGACGCCTACAGCGCGGACGTCAGCACAGCAGCGATTTCGACGAAACGGGTGGCGGAGACATGGTCCGCTGTCGATGATTCCTACCGGGTTCACCAAGAGCCCTACCTGCTGTTCTGGCGCGGGGTGCTAGCCCAGTGCATCAACCGCCCCGACGCGGCCATGAGTGACCTCCAGGAATTCGTCAAATGGCAGGAGGAGGACGGCGGATTCGCCGACCTGGTCCGCCAGGCCAAGGTTCGCCTCAAGCGTCTCGGCAAACGCCGCAAGATGGGCGAAGGTGCCGCCGCCAACTACCTGCACACCCCCCACCTGCTCGAGCTGGGCATCTCTTACCGTGGCAGCGGAGAGATCCACGTGCAGACCTGCACCGACATACCCGGCAACAATGCCCTCAACGGCGGCTGCTGGGGCGCCCAGCCCAAGTACATGTCTGCGGGGGGCGCAGTGCCCGCGGGGATCGAAGCGTCGGCCATGGTCTACCCCATCAAGTGGCTGGGGGTGGGCGCCCGGTACCACCTGGGAGTCCGTGTCCTGGAGTCGGTGCTGGACGCCGGCGGCAGCGAGGTCAGCGTACCGTGGATGCTGCTGCTGGGCCCCGAGCTGCGCCTACAGCGCAGCAAATCCAGCGGCTCCCGCGGGCAACGCTTCCAGCTGCAGCTGGGCCTGCACGTCCGCCACGGCGAGCTGACTACCTGGGCGGGCAATCAGACGGCCGCCGACCCCAAGGTGCTGTTCTCCGCGGGCACCTACGGGATGACCTTGCCCGGCCTGGGTGGACGCTTCGAGTTGTCGCTGGAGATCGGCCCGACCACCGCCTTCCGTCTGGGAGCCAGCGGCGGCATCAACATGGGGGGGACGGATCCGACCCTCAAGATGACGGCCCCGGCGGATGAGTTGACGGAAGTGGGTGTCGAGGGCGTCCCGCGGGGGGAGGCCGGTTCGCTCTATACAAAGGACTATCTGCCCATCGCCGTCGCCGCATCTTCCGCCACCGCCGGCGTGCACGTGGGCCTTTTGGTGGCGCGGGATCCGGGGAAGATGGCCGTCGTGCCCACCTTCCACTTCACCTGGGAGGAGTCCAACATCGGCTACCCCGATTTCAAGGACGACAGCTCCATGGACTGGTCCACCGACCCCACCATCGAGGTGTCGCCCGGCGACCCCAGGAGCCGAACCGTCTTCTCCACCCGGCGCGACGAGTTCATCATCGGCTTCGAACTCGGCCTGCGATTCGGCGTCGGCGATCGCTCCTGAAGCCCTGCAACGGGCTACGCAGCCGGCTTGACGTGGCGCCGCATCCCGATCAATCTTCTGGCGTTCAACAATCCGAAGACCACCGAGGCCGCGACCTCGGGGAGGCCAAAACGATGACCGACGCCAATTACCTGCGCCATTTCGACAACATCGAGCAGGTCGACCTGTTCGCCCGCGGACTCTACTACCTCGCCGGTGTGGACGGCATCGACGACACGGAGCTCAAGGTCATCGAAGAGTTCCTCGGAGAGATGGACGCGCCGGAGCTGATGGGATCCCTGGGGCAGGACAAGTCCACTTTCTCCATCCCCGCCGCCGTGCAGGCCTTCGAGACGACCCACATGCGGGCCATGTTCCTCAAGACCGCCATCCTGCTGATCCGGGCCGATGGCATCATCAGCACCGAAGAGAGCAACGCCCTCAACGAGATCGCCGACGCCTTCGGGCTGCGCTACCAGCTCCCCGTGTACGAAGAAGAGCTGGATCAACGCGGCGCCTGAGCCTCCCCGCCCGCTCCAAGCGCCCCCGACGGCTCCGACCCAAAAAAACCACCCGATCGCCGGGAAGATCCGCGCGCGTTGCCGTGTTTTTGCCAACTCTCACTGGAATCGATTCGGAGGATTTGGCAAGACATGAGGATGACCAAACACCACACATCCAAGGCCCTGATGTTGATCGTTATCTTCGGCGTGGTACTCGCCATCGCCGTCACCAGCGCCACCGGCGACGGCCCGGACGCGGCCGCCGCACCCAGCGGGGAAGCCCCGGCCGCACTGGCAAACGCGCAGACCCTCGAGGAAACCATCGTCTCAGCGGCAGACCGCACCCTCTCATCGGTGGTCAGCATCGAGGTCGAGGTCCCCTACGCCGACGGGGCCGGCGGGATGGGCCAGGGAAATCCGTTCGGCCTCCCGTTCGAGTTCTTCTTCGGCCCCGACGGCAACCCCCTGGGGGAAGACCCGGCTCCGTCGCCGGACAGCTCCGAGCCGCTGCGCAAGGGCGGCGGCTCCGGCGTCGTCCATGCGGCAAACGGGTACATCGTCACCAATAACCACGTGGTGGAGGACGCCCGCTCGATCCGCGTGGTGTTCCACGACGGCACCGTGGCCGAGGCCGAGGTGGTCGGGACCGATCCGGAGAGTGACCTGGCCGTGATCAAGGTCGATCGCGAGGGGCTGCAGCCGGTGCAATACGCCGACGTGGACGGGATCCGCCCCGGCCAGTTCGCCGTCGCCGTGGGCATGCCCTTCGGGCTGGACTACAGCGTGACCGTGGGCCACGTCAGCGCCCTGGGCCGCGGCGGCCTGAATCCGACGGACGGTAGCCCGTTCCAGTCCCAGCAGCCCACCATGACGATCCAGAATTTCATCCAGACCGACACCTCCATCAACCCGGGCAACTCCGGTGGCCCGCTGGTGAACCTGCGGGGCGAGGTGATGGGCATCAACAGCATCGTGCACGGGGGCATCGGCGGGGGATTTGGCTTTGCCATCCCCTCGGACATCGTCCAGCAGGTCGCCTCCCAGCTCATCGACACCGGCCGCGTGTCCCGGGCCTGGCTGGGCATCTCCATGAGTGACCTGGACTACGAGATGGCCCAGGCGCTGGAAGTGGACGCCGCCCGGGGTGCGCTGGTGGAGAGCGTGGTGGAGGACAGCCCGGCACAGAAGGCCAAGATCAAGCGCGGCGACGTCATCGTGGCGGTGGACGGCGAGGATGTGAAGGACGGCAATGACGTCATCTACCTGGTGGCGAGCCATCGTGCCGGTGACCGCCTGGACGTCACCTTCTTGCGCGACGGCCGGCGCAAGACCGTGCGGGTCCACGCCGGTGATCGGGACGAGGGCTTGGCCCTCGGGACGGGGCCGGGCGCGGAGGAGGAGTCGGCGGATGACGAGGCCGACGCGTACGGCATGGTCCTGGAGCCGGCGAGCGGAGCGATCAACGAGCAACTGGGGCGCGACAAGGGGGCCGGCGGGGTGTTCGTGCGCTCGGTGGTCCCCAACGGCCCCGCCGATCGTTCGGGTATCCGCCCCGGGGACGTGATCCTGGATGTGGAGGGCAAGGCCGTCTCCACGGGCCGGCAGCTGTTCAAGGCGCTGGACAAGACCTCCAAGCCGTATGTGCCGCTCACCGTCGAGCGGGAAGGCTCCCAGCGTTTTGTGGCGTTGAAGAAACGAGTAGACTGATGCGATGCAAAACCACCTGCTGATCGGTCATGGTCTAATCGCTGCCCTCCTGTTGATGTGCCTGCCCGGCTGTGGAGGCAAGGCGGAACGCGAGAGGCTCCGGGCGGAGCTCGACGAGGAGTTCGAGCGGGAAACCCACGAGATCATCGAGGAGGCCGACAAGCTCAGCGGGATGCTAGCGGAGCTCATCGAAGAACATCAGGAGCTGGACGCCAGCCACAAGGCCCTGGAAAAGGCGCTAGAGGGCATCGAGCTGTCCGAGGAGGACCAGCAGCGGCAGGCGGCCCACCGCGAGCAGGACGGCCAGCACCGGGACGCCATCGAGAAGACCAGAGCCCTGCTGGCGCGGTTCGAGACGGCCAAGCAGGAGCACCAGGAGATGGAGGCCCAGCACGGGGATGTCTCCGTGGAGCACATCCAGGCGGACCACGATCGCTTCGAGGCCGAGCTCATGGAGTTCCGGACCTCGCTGAAGGAATGCCAGGGCGAGCTGGACAAGGCCCGCGAAGAGATGAAGGCCATCTTGGCCGATCACGACACCATGCGCCGCGCCTACCTCGATCCCTGACCGTGGTCGTCGAACCAGGCCCGATTCACCGCCAGGAACTCATCGGCCCACCGATACCGGTCCAGCAGCCCGGCCGGATCCCGTCCAGTGACCACGTAGGCCCCCACCAGCGCCTCCACGGAGGCCAGCCCGCTGCTCGCATCGGGGCAATCGGTCTGGCGCCTGGGATAGGCGGTCTCGAGCCCGGGCGGTAGGCTACGCTGGGGTGGGCGTGCGCCGGTGGCCCGCACCGCCCGCTCCAGCTGGGGCGCCAGCCGCCAGGTCGCGTCGAGCAACAGCAGCGGTGCACCCCTGTCGGCCCACGACAGCAGGGGCGCGTCCAGGGCCAAAACGACGGCGTTGTCCAGGACCCCGCGGGCTGGCAACGGCTCCTCCGGATACCTCACGAAGCGCAGATCTTCGCGCCCCTCCAGCCCCGACAGCGTGCACTTGACGAGGTTCTCCTTGGCGTGGCGCACGACGATGCAGTCGAACCCGCCATCGGGCGCGGCGAGGGGGCCCTTCATATCGAACTCCAGGGAATTCGCGCTGGAGTGCCGTAGATACTGGCCCCGTTGACGCGGTTCGCGATAAGCTCTGCTCGGGCGGGGGCAAATGGCGAATAAACGAGGCCACGCGCCGGCCCGTCGGCCCTTGGATCTCGGGGATGCCTCGATGAGCGATTACGATGCACTTGCCTCAACCTCAATCAATCGTAACGCGCGTGAAATGCCGCGTAAGGATCTTCCGCCAGGATTGGTCGGTGTTCTCGAGGTCCTGGACGGGCCGGACAAGGGCAAGACCTACGAGCTGACCAAGGCGTGGTCCTCCATCGGGCGCGGCCCGGCCAACGAGGTGGTCTTGCACGACAATGCCGCCTCGGTGAAGCACTGTGAGATATTCTTCGCGCGCTCCATGGAGTGGCGCATCGGGGATCTCAACAGCACCAACGGCACGCTGCTCAACGGTCACGTGGTCAAGGGGTATTCGCTCAAGAACGGGGACAAGATCCTCATCGGATCCACGCTGTTTCTGTTCACCATCCAGCACAACTAACCAAAATCAGCGCAGCGCCGGCGTTCCCTCGAGGGGCTTGTAATCCTCCGGGAGCAATTCGGCCAGCTGATGCCAGGCCCGTTCCAGCGCGGCTCCGGCCCCATCCTCACCCACGGGGATCGGATCCCCGAAGGACAGCGTGATCGGCACGGGCCAGACCTGATGCTGATGGATCGGGAAACCCTTGTCCGGCCCGGTCAGGGCCGTGGGAATGATCTGGCAGCCAGGGGCGCGAGCATAACGGCTGGTGGCCCGGAAAAACGGGCCCAGCCGGCCGCTGCGTGAGCGCGTGCCTTCGGCGTAGAGCATCACCGCAAAGCCGTCGTTCATCAGCTCCGCTGCCTGGTGCACGGTACCCAGGGCGATCTTGGCCACCTGGCGTGGGGACAGCCCGCCGCGGCCGAGGCTGGTGGACTGGACCGTGGGCAGCGTGTTGAGGGACATGGCGGCCATACGGCGGAAGGGGTCCTGATAGACCTTGGGACCGGCCACGGACACGGACCGGTCCGCCAGGTCGGTGGCGTCGTTGATGTACAGCACGGCATCGACGAACTGGCTGTCCGCGTAGGACATGTGGTTGGACACCAGCAAGCACGGCCCGTTGGCCAGGGCCGCGCGCAGCCGGGAGGCCCCCTTCAGCACCGTGCTCGTGGGGACAGGGCGCAGATAGGCCCGGCCCACGTGGCGAGCCACCGGATCGGCCATCAACGGCCGGAACTCGTCGCCCAGCGTCCGGTAGACCTCCAGGGTCCTCGTCAGGCCCTCGTCGGAGCACTCCTCCATCGCCCGGGCCACATGGCGCTCGACCTCGTCCCGCAGCGCCAGCTCGTGGTCGATGATGTACTCCCGCAGCCACAGATGGGTCTGCTCCCGCAGCCCGGCCACGGTGGTGGCGGCGATATCTTCGATGGTGATCTCCCGGACATCCATACCCGGGGTCAGTGTGGTGACGGTCATCCGTTCCAGCTCCATCCCGTTTTCCCGCTCCTCGTTGGGCGGAACTCTCCGCCATGCAACTGCGGGAGTCAACCTGCCGAAGGTGAATAGCCCGTCTGCCCGCCGCGGGTTCAGCCCAGCAAGCCCAGATCCTCGTAGAAACCCCGCGGCCCGAGCTCGGACACCCCTACACCCCGCGCCAGCAGATGGCCACGGATCGCCTGGCACAGGTGGCACGGCCCGCTGTAGCCGGCCTCGTCGGGCACGAAGCCGTGGTCCGTGGTCGCCATCTCCAGCAGCCCGTCTATGCCCTGTTCGCACAACAGGCCGACGATGGGATGGCCGGCCACGGGCAACCCGTCGGTCACCAGCTGCGGGATCTCGTCGATGGTCCCCAGCACGATACCGGTGCAGTAGCCGGGCAGATGACTGCCGTCCGGATCGATGTGTGCCTGGGCCGAGCCCAGCAGCTGGGCCGCGCAGGAACGGCGGTGCAGCTGATGGGCGGGAACCCGCGGCACCACCGGATCCAGGCCCGTGGCCGCCCGACCGGCCAGGGTCATGGGGAACTGCTGGAACATGGTTTGGCTGGCCAGCCCCATGCCCACGTGCTGCAGATAGGTCTCGAAGGGGATGGTCGCGTCCCGGTCGATGACCGTAAGCTGGCGGTGGAACTCGGGTGTGTACAGCAGGGCTCCCCCGGGCCCGAACACCCGGCGCGCCGCCACCATCGCCACGTCGACCCGCCACGGCGGGATGGTCTCTGCATGGAACGGCGTGGAGCTCACCAGCAGCCGGGGGCAGCCAGCGCGGCGCAGCGTGTGGAGCCGCCGTACCGCCGACTCCTCGTCCCGCACCCACGCGGCGTTGGTCTCGATGAAATCCATCTCCAGCCCCGCGTCCCGGACTGCCGTCGTTCCCTCCTCCAGTAGCTCCGGGACCAAGAAGGCCTCACCCCCGGCCAGATGGATCCCCGGTGGGAAGCGGAGCCCGGCCAGCACCGAGACGATATCCCGCACCTGCCTACCATCCATCTCACCGTCCCGCCGGGGCGAGCAGGCGTAGATGCAATGTCGGCACGCACAGGTGCACCGGTAGTTGAGGATGATCCCCACATACTGCAGGGGTCTGGCGGTCAGGGTATCGGGCATCGGTCCTCCACCTCCATCCTATCCGACCGCGTGGGCTCAGTGAACGGGTGATAGACTGCCGCCCCATGCCCTTGCGCGAACGCCTCACCCACCGAAGGCTGCCCTGGATCGCGGCGGCCATCGCCGTGGCACTGTGCCTACCGTCCCTGTGGGCCGGCTTCATCGGCGACGACTACTACTTGCGCGCCATCTTGCAGGACGCCTCCCCGGTGATGGGGGACGCCAACCCCCTGCTCGACATGTACCGGCTGGCCCCGGCCGACGAGATGGAGCGCGCCATCCGCGAAGGGTACTTCCCCTGGTGGAGCGACCCCCAGCTGAACATCGGCTTCATGCGCCCCCTGGCCGCCGCCACGCACGTGCTGGACCTGGCCCTGTGGCCGGACAACGCGGCGCTGCAACACCTGCACAGCCTGATCTGGTTTGGCCTGGCGGTGTTCCTCGTGGCGCTGCTCTACCGCCGGATCCACGGCGGGGTGGCCCTCGCCGGCCTGGCGGCGCTGCTGTTTGCCGTCGAGGACGCCCACTACATGCCCGCAGGCTGGCTGGCCAACCGCAACGCCGTGCTGACCCTGGTGGGCGGGATGTCGTGCTTGCTGGCCCACATCCGCTGGCGGGAGACCGGGCGGTGGCGCTGGCTGGCGGTGGCGCTGGCGGCCATCGTCGCGGGGTTGCTTGCAGGGGAGGCGGCCCTGGGGGCGCTGGCCTATCTGTTCGCCTGGCAGATGACACTGGATCGGGCAGCCTGGCGTGGCCGGCTGCTGGCCCTGCTGCCCTACGGTGCGGTGGTCGTGGCCTGGCGGCTGGTGTACGACGCGATGGGATACGGGACGACGGGCTGCGGGCTGTACGTGGATCCGGGCGCCCAGCCCCTGGAGTTCGCGCTGGCCCTCCTGCAACGCTGGCCGGCGCTGATGTTCAGCCAGTGGAGCCAGTGCACCGCGGACATCTGGCCCGTCCTCGATGGGCGCACGGCGTGGATCGTCTCCTTCCTCGCCTACGGGGCCCTCGGCGGCCTGGCCTGGCTGATGCGCGGCGTGCTGCGGGAGTCCCCCCAGGCGCGCTTCTGGGCGCTGGGCATGGCCCTGTCGCTAATCCCGCTGTGTGCCGCGTTCCCCATGACGCGCCTGCTGCTCTACGCGGGGATCGGAGCCTTCGGATTACTGGCGACGATGGCCCAGTACGCCGGGTGGATCGGGTCGGCCCCTGGCCAGGGAGGGCGTCTCGTGCGCGTGTCGTCCGGGCTGCTGCTGCTGCTGCACGGCCCGCTGGCGGCGGCCGCCCTGCTGTTCGGTGCGGCGACGCTGCCCACCTTCGGCGCGCTGTTCACCCTGGGGGCCGACACGGCGCCGGCCGACGAAGGGCTGGCCGACCAGACCCTGATCTTCGTCAACGGCAACGAGTTCCCCGTATTCTACCTGCAGCTCTTCCGCACGGTGGACGAAGGCGCGCCATGCCCCCGGCGCACCGCCCTGCTCTCCACGATGAACACGGCCAACCGCGTCACCCGCGAGGACGCCCACACGCTGGTCGTGCACGCCGACGGCGGCCTCTTCCAGATGGGCTTCGACCGGCTGATGCGCGGTGAAGAGCCCCCCTTCGGGGTGGGCGAGGTCATCGAGACCGTCGACTACACCGTCGAGCTGCGCGCGGTGACGCCGGACGGGCGGCCGGAGCGGATCGCCTTCACCTTCCGCGAGCCGCTGGAGAGCCCATCCTATCGCTGGGTGGTCTTCCGGCCGGACGGGCTGGAAGCGTTCGATGTTCCCCAGGTGGGCGAGACCGTGGTCGTTCCGATGGCGCCGCTGTTGGAGGTCGTCTTCGACCACCTGTCCCAGTGACCCCCGGCCACCTGATTCTTGTTGACTCGAAGCCCTGCCCATAGTACTGAACATATGTTCATGTCTACGCGATCAGGTACCACGTCTCTGCCCCTGCACCCCGGCCGGCTGCCGCCGTGGCTGACCGTCCGCATGGCCCCCCTTGCCGCCGCGGTCACCGACGCGGTGATCCTGGCCGAAGGGCGCCGGGGCTTCCTGCGCCGCATGTCCGATCCCTTCTGGTTCCAGTCCTTTGGCGCCGTGCTGGGCATGGACTGGCACTCGTCGGGCATCACCACGGCGGTGATGGGGGCCCTCAGCCGCGGGCTCGCCCCCCGTGCAAAGGAGCTGGGCCTGTGGGTCTGCGGGGGCCGCGGCCGCTACTCCCGCCGTACCCCGGGCCAGCTGCTCGATGTGGCCGAACGCACCGGCCTCGACGGCGGCCGGCTGGTGCGCGCCTCCAAGCTGGTGGCCAAGGTGGACAGCGTGGCCCTGCAAGACGGCTTCTCGCTGTACCTGCACAACTTCATCGTCACCGAGCGGGGGGACTGGGTCGTCGTGCAGCAGGGCATGAACGGCGATGCCGGCCAGGCCCGCCGCTACCATTGGCGCTCCGAGGCGGTGCGCTCCTTCGTCGAGGAGCCCCACGACGCCGTGGTGGGGCCCCCTCAGGGCACCATCGTCAATCTCACCGATCAGCGGGCCGCCACGGCCCGCGACGCCACCGTGGATATCACCGGGTCCAACCCGGACGTCATCGTGGACGAGGTCCGCAAGGCCGCCGTGGATCGGCTGCAAACCAGGCGCCACGTGCAGATGCCGGTGCGCCACGAGGTGCGGCCCACCGACGTCTTCTTGCGCCGGCTGCACGGCGTCCTGGCCGTCGCCCGGGAGCAGGGCGCATCGGACTTCGAAGATCTGCTACTCACCGCCGGGCTGGGGGCCCGCTGCCTGCAGGCGCTGGCGCTGGTGGCCGAGGTCGCCTACGGGGCTCCCAGCCGGTTCGACGATCCGGCACGGTTCGCCTTCGCCCACGGCGGCAAAGACGGCCACCCGTTCCCCGTGCCACTCAAAGTCTACGACCGCACCATCGGCACCCTGCACCGGGCGCTGAACGAAGCCCGCATCGGCCGGGGCGAGAAGATGCGCGCCTTCAAGCGGCTGGAGCAGCGGGCGCGCCAGCTGGAGCAGGCGGTCTCTCGCCGGGGTGGGCCCTCCTTCCAACAGATCGTCGATCACGAATGGCAGCAGAGCTCGCAGCGGGGTGGCATGACAGGCCTGGGGCCGGCAAGCAGCGCGGTGCGCAAGCGGATCGACGAGGCCCGCAGCTGGCCCATGGAACGGCAGTTGAAGCTCTTTGGCTGAGTCTAGAACGACACTCCGATCGCCTTGCACACGAAGCGCGCCAACGGCGCAGCCCCTTCACAGGCGCCGGCGAACGCCTCGATGAAGCCCGCCTTGACGACCTGCTTTTCGGTGAAGGTGCGGCCCACCGCGAAGCTCTTGAGCTTGAGGTCCTCGACGTGCGGGTGGTCCTTGTCGTAGCCCCGCGGCGCTCGCTTGAGGGCCCCTTCGCTCATCCAGCCGTAGCCGTCGGCCGCCATCTGCTGCTTGAGTGCAGTCCAGTCGTCGGGCCGCTCCACGATGGCGTCGCGGATGAGGGCCAAGGTGGGGTTGTCCGGCATCCAGATCCCCACACCACACATCGCCTCGCCCGGCTCCAGGTGCAAGTAGAAGCCCGGCGTATGCGCGTTCTTGCCCGCCGCGTGGCGGAAGTGCAGCCCGGCGTGGGTCTTGTAGGGGCTCTTGTCCTTGGCGAACCGCACGTCCCGATAGATGCGGAACAGGGATCCGCCCACCGCCTTGGGGATGGCGGTGAAGTGGGGACTGATCCGGCCCAGATAGGGCCCGAAATCGGTGATGAACGCCAAGGACGGATCCTTGACGTGGTTCTCGTAGCGCTTCTTGTTGGCCTTGAACCAGTCGCGGTCGTTGTTCGCCTTGAGGTCTCGCAGGAACCGAAACAGCTCGGGCGTGAAGTGGGCGGCCATGGTGTCTCCAAGTTGAGTTGAACGGCTTATATAAGTTCTCTGCGAACCAAAAACCCCTCCACCGCGTCGGCAATGGCGGGCCCATGTCCCACCAGCCCGGCGTGGGATGCTCGGGGTAGATACACCAGCTCGCTGTCCGGCAACTGGGCGTCCATCCCCCGGGCCTGCTCCGGCGGCGTGAACACGTCCTTGCCGCCGGCCACCACCAGCGCCGGCACCTGGACCGATGGCAGCAGATCCTCTGCGGAATGGCGCTGGGCGGCCAGGCTCATGGCGTGGAAGGTTGCGTGGTCGATGCGCTGCAGGTGCTCGAAGAATGGCGCAAAGTCGGCGTAGGCGATGCCCCGCTCGGTGGTCCCCGAGAGCTTGCTCGAGGCGTGGGAGATGGGCCCCAGCACCCCGGTGATCTTCATGCAGCCGGCAAACACGGGGCCGGGGATGGTGCGCAGGATCCCGTGGGCCAGCCGCCCCCGCACCGGGCCGTAGAAGGTGTCGAAGGGCTTGCCCGAGGTGCCCAGCGCGAACACCAGCCCCGCGATGCGATGGGCCTGCGTGCGCCAGGCTTCCAGCGCCACCTGGCAGCCCAGCGAGTACCCCAGCAACACCACGGGGGTGTCCGGCCCCACAGCTGCATCGATGACCCGCGCCAGGGTGTCCACCACGCCGGGCATCTCCAGTGCCTCGTGCGAACGGGCCGGCTCCGATTCCCCATGCCCGGGGTAGTCCCAGAACACGAGCCGGCCCTGGCCCCGCAGCCGGCGGCGCACCGTTCCCCACTGGAATGCGGTGTTGGCCAGGCCGTTGCAGAACACCAGCGGGATCCCCTCCCCTTCGGCGGTCCAGCGGATGCGGGTCCCATCGGCGGCTCGCACGGTCGATGTCGTGGCCTGGGATTGCTTCTCACGCGGCATGGGCACTCCAGCTGATGACGTACTCGGTGTTGGGGGGCAGCTCGAGGGCCGGGGGCGCGTCCACCCACTGGCCGTCTTCGCCCGCCTCCCGCGCCGTCTTTTCGTAATGACACATGGCGATCCCCACGTCGAGGCGCTGCAGGTCCGCCAGGCGCAGGCCCTCCATCATCTTGCGGTAGCGAGGCAAACGCTCCACAAAAAAATGGTACCGGCGGCGGCCCTCCCCCACGACGATGCGCCACGGCTGCTTGTTGGAAGCCGATGGCGCCAGCCTGAGCATCTCCAGCGCCTCGGCCAGCGCCCCGGCCTGCGACGGTTCGAACGGCGCCCCGAACTCCCCGTCGAAGGCCAGCTCCTCCCAGGGTTTGCGCTTCTTGGAGCCGGCGCTCCAGCGGATCACTCGATCCAGGGTGCCGCGCTTGGGAGTTCCCGTCCCCACGACGAACACGGCGGGTACCGTCTCCCCCTCACGTAGACGGATTTTGTCCGCAAAGCGGCTGTGGTTGAAGGTGCCACCAAGCCAGCAGGTACCCAGCCCCAGCCGGGTAGCATCCAAGATGGCGCTCTCCATGTTGTAGCCGAAGTCCTCCATGGCGTGTGGCCCGGCCTCGACCGCACCCACCACGAACCCGGGGGGGTTGCGGATCATGCCGTAGGTGCCCAGGCCCTTGAGGGCCGAGCTGTCCCCGTCTTCCGCGGCGATCATCTCGAAACGCATCGCCGTTCCCAGCGGACCCCGGGCCAGGGCCTGCAAGGAGGCCTCCAGATGCTCCCGCTCAGCCGCCGCGATGGGTTCCCGCACGTAGCTGCGGATCGAGGTGCGCTGGCGGATGATCTCGGTGATGGGTGCCGCCATGGTGTCTCCGGGTCGCTGTGCTCCGTTCAACGTCACCACGCCGCTCAAAAACGCAACATCGTCACCCGGAAGCCGATGGCGTGCAGATCGTCGCGCATCTTGGTTCCCGAGGGTTTGGCGTTGAGCAGCATGGCGAAGCCCTGGTTGGCCGCATGGCGGTGCAGCACGGACTCCAGGTGGGGCATGGCGGTGTCGGTGTTGGCGAACACGCCGTCGCTGATGAGCATCAGATCACGCCGGCCGCCGGGATCCACCAGCTCCTCGAGCTGCTCCTCGGGCAGGAAGGTGGAGCTCTTTTGCTGCTTGCACAGCACCTCGGCGATACGCTGCTCGTCCATGGAGGACTCGGCGTAGTACAGCTTCTCGGAGAAGTTGATGACGCTGACAGGGATGCCGTGATCCAGGGCGGAGCGTGTGGCTGCGTAGGCGCAACGGGTGGCTGGAGAGGTGTACATGTTGTCGATCATCGATCCGGAGGAGTCGATGATGATGGTCAGGCCCGCCGGATCCTCGTCCACCGAGTTGAGGGCGTTGGGGTACACCGAGCACGAGTATGGAGCCCCCTGAGCGGCGGCGGCCAGGCGGTTCAGATCGACCTTCTGCAGGGATTTGAGGACCCCGTAATTGGAGTACACCTGCGTCCCGGAGCTGGCGGCCTTGCGGGCCTGCTCGCGCAGGGCCTGTTGCTGCTGCTCGTGTTGCTGACGCTGTTCATCGAAGGTCTGATCCGAAAGGGCCACCAGCTCGCCGCGGCGGGAGCCCTCCGCCATCTGCGCCGCCACCTCCCGCGAGACCTCCAGGACCGCACCGTTTTCGTAGATGCAGCTGGTCATGCTGGCGTTGCACACCCCCTGGGGCGCCGTCGAGCGCTTGGGGGCCGGGGGGCGGGGGACGTAGGGATTGAACTGGCGGCGGGCGATGGCCGTGGCGATGCGGCGGCGGTCCAGCGGCGCGTCGCCGAGGTCGTCGGCCTCGGGGTTGCCGGCCCGGGGCGACGACGACGCAGCGGGGGCCGTCTCGGCGATGGCTTCCTGCGGCACCGTGGGTTCGTCCACCGCGGGGGGCTGGGGCGACGGCTCGGGCTGGGGCGACGGCGGCGGCGGGGCGGTGGCGGCGTCGAGGTTCTGGGCCACGGCTTCGGTGGTGGCCTTGCCGTCGGACTCCTCGGGCACGACGCCGTCCTCCTCCATGGGCGGGTAGTCCCGCAGCTCCACGATGATGGGGCGTTCCTCGGGGGGCGGGACCGGCTCGTACGGCGACGACAGGTGCGGGTTGATCCACAGGATCAGCAGCAGGAGCGCCGCATGCAGCAGGGCCGCAAGGATGGCTGCAGCGAGCCAGCGGCGCTGCGTGCGGGCTTCCCCGGATTGTCCGCGGCGCACGGGCCGCCTGGGGGTGGCCTCCAGGGCGCGTCGCGGGCGTCGGTGCTGCTTTGTGGTGGCTGTGCGACGGGGGTCGGGCCCGGGAGGCGGGGGAATCCGCCGACGGGAAGGCGAGGAGAAGGCTTGTCGGTCGTCGAACCGCATGCCCGCCTTCCTTTCCTCGTCGCGGGAATCCCAGTGAAACCAGCTGAGAACCCTATAGATGATTACGATCAACTAGGCCAGACGTGTAGTGACGACCCGTGATCCGTTCGTTGCCTTCCCCGTTACTGACCCCCGTTGGCCCCATCCGGTAAAGGGGTGGGGAGGCCGTTCGGCCTCCTCGAAGGTGCAGCCTAGGCCGCACCGGATCCGCTGGCAACCACGCGGCCGCGAGCTGACGCCACCCACCGGTCTGGTCTAAGGTCGAACGATGGTCCGGCCCATCGGTTTCTTCCTTGCTATCGCTGCCCTCACCGGTTGCTGCGGTGGTGGCTCGCCAGGGATCATCCAGGGCGCCCAACCCGACGCCTCCTTCGCCCCGGCCACCCCCGAGCTGATGATGCGCTGCGGGCTCTACGGCGGCGATGGCCTGTGCCGGGCCTCCTTGGATGGGTCCACGGTGACCCACCTGTTCGACCCCGCCTACCACCTCATCGACATGACCGACGACGGGACCCGCGTGCTGCTGGGGGACCAGGATACCAACCTGTTCGTGGCCAACAGCGACGGCACCGACCTCCGCCAGATCCACGCCCTGGATAACCGCAACGGCTCCGCCGGCCTCTCCCCGGACGGCAGCCAGATCGCGGCGGTCCGCCACGCCGATTTCAGCCTGCCGCAGCGTAAGTGGGTGGACGACGACGCGGTCTATCTCATCGATGTGGCGACGCTCCAGCATCAGGTATTGCCCAAACGGGCCGACGAGATGGTCACCCAGCTGCAATGGGAAGCCAGCGGCCGGGCGGTGCAGCTGCGGATGTTCGACGGGACCCTCAGCCGGGTGACCATCCCCGGTGGCCAGCGCACCTCCCTGCCTGCCTACCGCACCCCGCTACGCTCCAGGCCCAGCTGGAATCGTCCCGAATACTGCGCGGACACCGGCGATCAGATCGGGGTCAAGGGCTTCAAGGGGGACGAGGGGCTGGAGATCATCACCGCGACCGGCCACACCAGCGACCTGGCCGTCGTAACCGGCCGCGAGCGGGTTGGCCACGACCACCTACCCACCATCGACCGGCCCTACTTCACCCCCGACTGTGGCCACGTGGTGTTCGACTTCGGCGAGTCGGTGTGGGCCGTGGACGTGGCCACGGGGGACGTGGGCCCCATCACCCAGGGCCGCGAGTCGTTCGTATGGCCCTAAAGAAAAAACGGACGCTCATAAGAACATAAGTAATCCGCCACCCGTGGAGGTAAAGCAGGACGGAATGGCCTCCAAAACGAATAGTTTCTTATGTTCTTATGAGCGTCCCTTTTTCCTGGGCGTCCCTTTTCTACGTTGTTCTACGAGTTTCTTATGTTCTTATGAGCGTCCCTTTTTCTGTTGGTCCGTTGGTGGGGTATGGGCCTGCCACGCGTCATTGGAGGGCTGCTGGGGTTTGTCGTCGTGTGCTGTTCGGCACCGGCGCTGGAGCCGGCCGCTGTCGTCCCCCCTATCACTCACGATGGGGCGGACGACGAGAGTTCGGACGGCGCGAGCTACTACACGGTGGACTACCGTGGGACGGTGGGGGTCACCGGGCTGGTCAGCGTCTACGGCTCGGCCAGCGCCCGGTTGGGCGGGCAGGTCATCGAGCTGTTCGGCATGGCCGACTGCGAGATCGTCAACCTGGTGTTCCACCATCTGGACATCGGCGCCAGCCGCACCACCATCGGCGGTGAGGACGTGTTGCGCCTGGAGACCTTCGGCACCGGCATCTTAATGGACGACATGAACCGGCTGCGCCTGTACTACGCCCAGACGGACATCCCTATCGCCACGCTCCAGGAGATGAAGAACAGCGGTGCGCAGAGCATCGAGTTTGCCAACACCACGATCTTCGAGTTCGAGCTGGAACTGGAGACCCTGTTCTTCGACCGGGCGTGCACCGTAGCGGTGTCTACCGCCCCGGCGGAAGGCCAGCTGTCCGTGCGCTGGGCCGGGAGGAACGGCTGGGAGATCGGCGATCCGCTGGAGCTGGTGCTGACCACGAAGTTGACCACCGACCCGGAGGCCATCGCGGGCGAAGGCCCCGCATGCGAGTGCTACGACGGGGGCGGCGAGACCGTGGTCTGCCCGCTCCGGCAGCCGCTACAGGCCCCCATCGACTGCGACCACATCCCCTCCCCTCGCTGCGCGGGTTCCGCCGCGCATTGCGGCGAGCTGGCCCTGTTCGACCCGGCCATCGGCCCGGGCTACGTGGACGTGCCCATCGCCCTGGAGACCTGGGACGACCAGTACCGGAGCTACCTGCGCCGGGACGTGGCGGCCATCATCCGCCACGCCGCGGTCAAGACAGCGTGCCTGTCCCGGGATTGGGAGGACGGCAACGGCATGCCGCTGATGCTGGCGGACATGAGCGAGAAGGACGGCAGCATCCCTGGCACCTCCATCGCCTATCCCACCCACCCCCGCGGCTCCCACACGGCCGGCTACGACATCGACGTGGGCTACTACCAGACCGCGTTCTTCCCCAACAACTACATCCGCACCGTCTGCGACCATTACGTCAATCGGCGGGACGCACTGCGCTGTGTGGGGCCACCCCACGGTCTGGACGTACGGCGCAACGCCCTGTTCACCGCCTTGGTAGAGGAGCAGCCGCTGATCCGTTGCGTCGGTGTGGACGGTGTCATCGGCCCGCTGCTGGAGGAGACCCAGCGCGATCTGTTCGACGAGGGGTTGATCACACGAGAGCAGCTGGAGGCCAACAAGCTGTGCTACGAGGAGGAGGACAACCGTCGGGGCTGGTTCCGCAGCCACCACAACCACATCCACATCAGCGCGTACTGACCGGCCACGTCGAACCGACCCGCGCCCCCCCCGAGGGGCTGGCGTCCACGACCACCGTGCCGCCGTGCGCGTCATGGATACGCCGTACGATGGCCAGGCCCAGTCCCACGCCGCCGGAGGCTCGGTCCCTAGAATCGTCCACCCGCGCGAAGGGCTCGAAGACCCGCTCCCGGTCCGCCTCGGGGATCCCGGGGCCATCGTCCTCCACCGTCACCGTCACCGCCCGGTCATCGCCAGAGAGGCGCACCGTGACCCGGCTCTCCGCATAACGCTGCGCATTGGTGACGAGGTTGCGCAGCACCCGGTTGAAGGAGTTGGGGTGGGCCACGACCGTCAGCCGGCCGTCCTCGTCGCCCTCGATCACCAGCTCAATATCAGGACGGCCGCCGCGGCAGCGCTCCACCATCTCCTCGACCGTCTCCCGTAGCGGCAACGGCAGCGTCTCCAGCGGTGCGGTGCCGGCGTCGTAGCGGCTGAATACCAGTAGCTCCCCCACCAGCTCGTCCAGCTCGGCCAGCTCGGCGGCCACCTCCCGCTCCCGGCGCTGTCGTTCCGCGTCGTCCTTGGCAGCCGCCATCATCTCGATACCAAAGTTCACCCGCGCCAGGGGCGTACGGATCTCGTGAGCCACCGCTTGGACCAGCCGCTTGTGGTTGCCCAGCAACGACTCCAGCTGCTCACTCATCTGGTTGAAGTGCTGCTCCAGCGAGCCGATGGCGTCCGGGCTACGCACCTTGACCCGGGTGTCCAGGGCGCCATCCCCCAGCGCCTCGGCCGCCCGCTCCAGGGTCTGGACCCGGCGCACCAGCGGCACGATCAGTGTGGAGGTGAAGGCCAGCACGATGCCCAGCACGATGAGCACCCCCAGGGCCATGTCGAAGTGGTTGGGATCGAAGTACCCCCGCTCCGGGCCCAGCACCGCCACATTCGGGGTGCCCTCCACGGGGATGTACAACGTCACCCCTTCCCGCTCGCCATGCCAGGCCACGTGGCCCGCCTCGACCCGCTCCAGCACGTTCCCCGGCAGCGTCGCGTCGTCGCGGCGCAGCAACGCCGTCGCCACCTCCCCCTGCGCGCCCCAGGCCTCCAGCTCCCGCCTGGCCTCCTCCGCCGGTAGCCCGGCCAGGGTCTTGTGTAGATCGGTGATCACCTGCTCCATGAACGGCGGTTTGACCTTGCTGCGGTACTTGTTGAGCGACGACTGGGCCACCATGTTGATGGCGATGATCGAGCACGCCATGGCCAGCAGGATCAGCAGGGCCCCCTTGATGAACAGCCGCCTCATCGGTCCACCGCCAACAGGTAGCCCACTCCGCGCACCGACTTGATCAGGGTGGGGTGGCGGGCGTCGTCCCCCAGCTTCTTGCGCAGCCGGGTGACCCGCAGATCGATGGAGCGGTCCAGGCCGTCCCACTCGATGCCCCGCAGCTCCTCGAAGATCTGCTCACGGGTCAAGGACTGGCCGGCGTGGCGGGCCAGCAGCCACAGCAGATCGAACTCCGCGGTCGTGACCTCCACCGGAGCGCCGCCCAGGACCACGGTGCGGCTGGCCGGATCCACCGCCAGCTCACCCACGACCAGCCGGGCGGATCCGGCGCGGCCATCGTCCGCCGCGGTCGCCTGTGTCCGCCGCAGCAAGGTGCGCACCCTCGCCAGCAGCTTGCGCGGGCTGGCGGGCTTGGCCACGTAGTCATCCGCCCCCAGTTCCAGCCCCACCACCTCGTCCACCTCTTCCCCGAGGGCGGTGAGCATCATGATCGGGCCCCGGTAGCGGTCCCGGATCTCCCGGCAGACGGTGAGCCCGTCCATCCCGGGCAGCATGATGTCGAGGATGACCAGGTCCGGCTGCTCACCGAGGATGCGCTCCGGGGCCCGGTCGCCGCGGGCCTCGATCTCCACGGTGAACTCACCGGTCATCTCCAGGAAGTCCTTGATCAGGTGGGCGAGCTTGTAGTCGTCCTCCACCAGCATGATGCGGACCGGCGTGGCCATGGACGGGGCCTCCAACTCCAGGGCGGGGGCGTTCACGGCGTCACCACCGTCATCACATCCTCGCCCAGCGATCGTAACAACTGCAGCTGGGCGATGCTGGCCTGCATCTCGTGGCTGGCCAGGTTCAACTCGGATGAGGCCGCGGAGCGGCGGGCATCGGTGACGTCCAGCGACGAGCCGGCCCCTTCCTCATAGGCCGCCCGCGCCAGCACCAGCGCCTCGGCGGTGAGGGCCGCCTGTCCCCGTGCGATCTCCGTCGCGGAAAGCTCCGTCTCGTGGTCCCGGCGTGCTTGCCGGACCTCCTGGCTGGCGTTGATCCGGGCATCCTCCAGCTGCAACTCGGCCTGCCGCAGGGCCGCCTTGCGCTCCTTCAATTCGCCGTAGCGGAAGTGGTTGTAGATGGGCACGGTGAGCGTGGCGATGGCGCTCCACCGGGACGGGTCGTCCGAGCCCATGTCCGTGGCCTCGGTGAACTGGTAGCTGCCCTGCCAGGCCAGGTCGATGGAGGGGGCGAACTGGGCCCGGGTCAGGGATAGCTGGGATCGGGAGAGATCCACGGATGCCTGCGACACCGCCAGATCGGTGCGGGACTGGAGAGCGCCGGCCAGCAGCTGGTCCTCCTCGCCGCCGGGCATCCGGATCGTGGGTTCGTCCACCGGCGTCGGCAGCCCACCGACCCCGGTGAGCACCCCCAGTGCGTCCCGGGCGTTGTCCAGGGCCAGCTGGGCCTGCAGCAACTCCTGGCGCGCCTCGGCCAGGTCGGTCTCGGCCCGCAGCAGGTCCAGGCGCAGCCCGGTACCCGCCTCCTGGCGCGCCTGGGCCACCTCCAGGTGGTGCTCAGCAGAGGTCACCTGCTCCTCGTACAGGGCCACCAGCGTCGCCGAGGTGCGGGACGCGTACCAGGCCTGGGCCACCACCAGTAGCAGCCCCTGGCGGGTGTCCTCCACGCTCAGTTCGGCCAGATCCTTGCCCTTGCGGCCCACGTCGATGCGCGCCCAGTTCTGGGCGTTGAGCACGGACAGGGACACGGTCAGTGAACCGCTCAGGTCCTCCTGCTGGCGCACGATCGTCGGCTCCCCCTCCTCCATCTCCCCCATCTCGAAGGGCATGCCCTCGAAGGCATCCTCCATGACGTCGGTGATCCCCGAGGTCATGTCCATCGTGTCCTCGTGATCGGCGTGGACGTAGTCCAGCGAGGCGCTGGCCACCGGCAGCACACCGCCCACCGCCTGGGTCAGCTGTCCCTGGGCCTTGTCGTTCTCCAGGCGCAGGGCCGACAGGGACAGGTTGTTCTCGTCCGCGGCGCTCAGCGCCTGGGCCAAGGTGAGGGTCTGGGTGGTCTCGGCAGCGCCGGCCGCCGCGGGCAGCGCCAACCAGATCGTTGCCATAAAAATCGTCATCATACGGGCCATGATCGGGCCTCCAATCGTAGGGGCAGCGGGGGCGCTCACGCCGCCACCGCCGGAGTCGTGCGGGCGGTGGCGCTGGCCTTGGCCGTGCCCTCGCCGGCAAACAGGGTGTAGATGGTGGGCACCACGAACAGGGTCAGCGCCGTGGAGGCCAGCAGGCCGCCGATGACCGCTCGGGCCATACCGCTCCATTGCTCGGAGCCGGCGCCGATCTCCAGGGCCATCGGCACCATCGAGAAGATCGTCGTCAAGGAGGTGAGCAGCACCGGCCGCAACCGCTGACGCGACGCCCGGGCGATGGCCTCGAACCGGCCCAGGCCCTGCTCCCGCAGCTGGTTGGCGGCGTCAACCATCACGATGCCGTTGTTCACCACGATGCCCACCAGCATGATCACGCCGATGAGCGACGCCACATCCAGCGTGGTGCTGGTCAGGGCGAATAGCGCCACCACGCCGATGATGGCCAGCGGCACGGTGAACAGGATGATGAATGGCTGGCGCAGCGACTCGAACTGGCTGGCCATCACCATGTACACCAGCAGCACCGACACCAGCAGGGCGATCCCCAGGTAGATGAACGACTCGCTGAAGTCATCCGCCGCGCCGCCCACGTCGTAGGTGAAGCCCGCGGGCCAGTCGTAGCCCTCCAGCATCGCCTCGACGTCGCCGATGGCGCCGCCGAGGTTCTTGCCCTGGACCGCGCCGTCCGCGTCCACATAGCTGTCCGCCAGCACGCACACCAGAGTGGTCATGCGCCCCTGATCCCGGCGTTCGATGGCCGTCGGCCCCAGCTCCAGCGCCACGTCGGCGATGGTGTCCAGCCGGATCACGTCACCGCTGGAGGTGACGATGGGCATGCGTTGCAGGGCATCGAGGTCGTCACGGAACTCCGTGTCGTAGCGCACCAGGATGTCCACCTCGTCGCCGTCTTCGGAATAACGGCCGGCCACCCGGCCCTTGAAGGCCGTGGAGATGGCCTTGCCCACCTGGCCGGTGGACAGCCCCAGCTCGGTCATCTTGGGGCGGTCGAAGGTGACGCGCAGCTGGGGCTTGTGCTCGTCCATCGAGTAGGTCACTTCGCCCATGGACGGCATGGCCTCGAGCTGGACCCGAAGCGCCTCGCCGATCTCCCGGGAATGCTCCAGATCGTGCCCCTGGATCTGGATCTCCAGGTCCCCCACGGACCCGCTGGGTCCCATGGGATCCCCCACCGAGACCTCCAGGCCCGGCACCACCATCAACGCTTCGCGGATGGCGGCCTCGATCTCGGACTGGCTGCGGTCCCGGTCTCCCATCGGCACCAGCGCCAGCTGGACGGTGGCCTCGTGGATCCCGCCGGAGAACATGGCCTCGATGCCGCCGCCGGTGCCCACGTCCACTGTGATGTGCTCGTACTCGTCGGCGGGGACCACCTGCTCGATGATCTGCACCGCCTCCTCCACGTGGTCGTAGGTCTCCTCCAGGGAGCTGCCCACCGGCGCGGACAGGGTGATGTACGCCTCGGACTGGTCGCCCCGGGCCATGAAATCGGTGGGTAGGCGGGTGGCCAGCCCCGCGGTGATCAGCAGCGCCGCCGCCAGCCCGGCCGCCACTACCCAGCGGTGCTCCAGCGTGTAGTCCAGGGCGCGGCCGTAGCCATCGCGGATGCGGTTGAACAGGCCGCCGGACGAGGGAGCCCCGGAGCCGCTGCCGGCCTCCTTCCCACCCAGTGTCCGGGACGCCGCCAGCGGGATGAAGGTCAGCGCCACGGCCAGGGACACGGCCAGCGCGAAGGTGATGGTGATGGCCATGTCGTGGAACAGCACGCCGGCAAAGCCCGGCACGAACAGCACCGGCACGAACACCGCCACCGTCGTCAAGGTGGAGGCGATCACCGCCCTGGAGACGGTGCGGGCGCCTTCTATGGCCGCCTCCCGCCGCCCCATACCCTGTTCCCGCAACCGGAAGATGTTCTCCAGCACCACCACGGCGTTGTCCACCAGCATGCCCACCGCCAGCGCCAGCCCAGCCGTGGACATGATGTTGAGGGTCATCGACGCCTGGTCCATCACCGCAAACGTGGCAATGATCGACATGGGGATCGCCGCGGAGACGATGGCCGCCGCCCGCGCATTGCGCAGGAACAGGAACAGCACCACAAACGCGATGATCACGCCGATGACGGCTGTGCTGGCCAGGTTGCCCAGGGAGTCCTCGATGTAGTCCGCTTGATTGTCCAGCACCTTGAGTTCGATGCCCTCACCCGCGGCGGACTCGATGGCCGGCATGGCCGCCAGCACCGCCTCGGCGGTCTGCACGGTGTTCTCGCCGGACTGCTTGCGGATGTTCAGGGCCACCGCTGACTGGCCGTCCACCTCGAAGATACGTTCGCTCTCCACGAAGCTGTCCTCGATGGTAGCCACCTGGGCCAGCCGGATGGGCTCGGCGCCGCCAGCGGTGACGGCCATGCCCACCAGCACCTCGCCGATCTCCTCCACGGAGCTGTACTTGCCCTGGGTGAGGATGCTGAAGTCACGGGCTCCGGTGCGGATGACGCCGCCCGGTTCCTGGGCGTTCTCGGTGTAGATCGTCGAGACCACCTGGTTCAGATCCAGCCCGTAGGCCTCGATGGTGGTGGGATCCAGCAGCACGTGGATCTCCCGCTCCAGCCCGCCGGAGACCGACGCCGTGGCCACACCGTCCAGGCGCTCCACCCGGGGCTTGATCTCGTCCTCGGTGAGGGTACGCAGCTCGTCCAGCGGGTAGGGGCCGTTGACCGCCAGCGTCATCACCGGCTGCATGGAAGGGTCGAAGGCGAACACCAGCGGATCGTCGGCGTCGTCGGGCAGAGCCCCTTCCACCAATTCCAGCTGGCGACGCACGTCCGTCTCCGCCTGCTCCATGTCCACATCCCAGTCGAACTTGACCTCGACGACGGACACGCCCTGCTTGGACTCGGAGCGCACCTCCTCCACCCGCTTGACCGCCGACACCGCCCCCTCGATGGGATCGGTGACCAGGGTCTCCATGTCCTCGGGGCTGGCCCCGGTGTAGCTGGTGATGACCACCACCGTGGGGAAGGTGAGGTCGGGGAACAGGTCCAGCTGCAGCCGGGACAGGCCGAACAGGCCGAAGCCCAGCACCATCAGGAAGACCATCGAAAACGTCACGCCGCGCTTCACGGCCAGGGATGAGAGGTTCATCGTGCTTCTCCCACCGTCTGAATGACCTGAACGCGCTGGCCGTCTGCGAGGCCGTGCTGGCCTCGGATGATGAGCTGGTCGCGTTCGCTCAGCCCATCGACGATTTCGAACTCCTCGCCCTGGCGCAGGCCCACCGTAACGACTCGCTCGCGGGCGATACCCTGCTCGTCCACCACGAAGGCCTTGCGTCGGGTGGCGCCGGAGTCCTGGGCCAGTAGCTGGGGATCGAGCATCAAGGCCGTCTGGGGAGCGACCACCACCTGCTCGCGCTGGTCCACCACCAAGGTGGCCCGGCCGAACATGCCGGGCTTGAGGCGCCGCTCGCCGGTATCATCCGTGGGATTGTCCAGCAGCACCTCGGCGGTGTCGGTGCGGGTCGCTCTGTCCAGGTACGGCAGCACGCGGGTCAGCTCGCCGGTGAAGGTCTGCCCCGGGTAGCTGTCCAGCGTCACCGCGACGGATTGGCCCACCTGGACTCGGGCTACGTCCCGCTCGGTGAGCCGCAGCTCGATCTTCAGCGGATCCACGTCCATCACCGTGCACAGGGGCAGCTGCATGGTCGCCATGTCCCCCGACTCCAGCGTCTTGGCGGCGATGATGCCGCCGATGGGAGCCTTGATCTCCGCCTCGTCCGCCGTCACCGACATCTGCTCGAAGCTGGCCTGGGTGGCCTCCAGCTGAGACTTCGTAGACAGGTAACTGGTGCGGGACTGGTCCAGCATCTGGGGGGTGATCACCCCTCGTTCGGCCAGCCCTTCGTTGCGCTCCAGGTCCGCCGCGGCCTGGGCCACCTGGACTTCCAGGCCCTCGATCTGCGCGCCGATCTGGGCCAGCCCCTTGTCCAGGCCATCCCGCCGGATCACAGCCAGTCGCTGGCCCTTGGCCACCTCGTCGCCGTTCTCATAGGGGAACTGGAGTACCCGGTCGGTCACCGGCGAGTAGACCTTCACCGCCGTGGACGCCTGCAAATCGGCCACGTAGACGATCTCCTCGTGGATGTCCGCCCGCTCCACCGGGGCCACACGCACCGCGGGGGCCGTCTCGCTGGAGTCCGCGCCCGGGCTCCCGGATTCCGATTCCCCGCACCCGACGGCCAGCATCAGGCCAGCCAGGAGACACCCACAAAAAAACTTCATCGCTATCGCACGCATCGTTCAACCTCCGTTCACCATTCAGTCTGGCCACCAAACGGGCGCGGATCTGTCGCGGTTGGATCACCGTGTGTTTCCGTTTGTATCGGGGTGCTACGGGAGCGTTTCAAAGGGTTCGTCGGGTCCCCTCGTTGCCCGTCGTCGTGGCGCGATTTCTGCATGAAGCGATTGTGGGAGGAGTCAAACGATGGTCGAGGTACGCGCGTTCTCCACGACAATGACAGCCCTGCTGGTGCTGATGACCAGCACCGGCTGCCCTGTTCGCCCCCAAATCGTGGCCCTGTCCGACGACGACGACGTCGCTGACGATGACGACTCGATGGACGGCGAGTTCGAGTGCAATCGGGAGTGCGCGGGTCCCTTCGAGGTCTACGACGCCGAGGGGCTGGCCCAGCTGGAGGGATGCGTCTCGACGTTCTTGCCCGTGACCATCGGAGGTAGCCATGGCATCCATGATCTGGACTCGCTGAGCTGCCTCCAATCGGTACGGGGTTCCCTGAACATCTACGACAACGCCGCGCTGCAAAACCTGGACGGACTGTCCAACCTCGAGACCGTCGAAGGGGACCTCTGGATCGCGCACAATCCCTCACTGGTGGGCATCGACGGGTTCTCCAGCTTGGTTCATCTGGAGGGCAGCCTGGTGGTCCAGGGGAACATCGCCCTGGAGAACCTGGACGGGCTATCGAGCCTGACGACCATCCCGGGGAACCTGGAAATCAAGAACAACTACAACCTCGGCCACGTCGATGGCCTGGCCGGCATCACATCCATCGGGGGGGACATCGGCCTCACGGACAACACCGCACTTCTCAACCTCGACGGCCTGTCTGGTATCGAAGCGGCCAGCAACGATCTGTACATCTACGCCTGCGGTATGGAAGACCTCGAGGGCCTCTCGAACCTCGCCACCATCGGTGGATCGCTGGATATCGTCGACAGCCTCTTCCTGACGGATCTCAACGGCCTGGCCTCTCTCACGGAGATCGCCCTCAACCTGACCATCGTGGACAACCCGCTGCTATGCCAGGACCACGCCCTCGATGTGGCCAACGGCATCGCGGTATGGGGGAGCGTCTACGTCGCGGACAACGAAGGAGAGTGTCCTTGAGGAATTGTGGGAGGGGGGATCACCGGATGGCCGATGTGCGCGCGCTGGCCCTGATGGTGGGATGGTTGCTTGTGCAGGTTGGGTGTCTCGGGTGCCCCGATCGGGGTTGCAACCTCGACGCCACCTGGGACGAAAACACCGAGGACGAAGCCACCGAGGATGGTCCTATCCTGTGCGATCGGATCTGCACCGGGTCCTTCTGGATCCGCGACGCCGAAGAACTCGCGGAGCTGGAGGGCTGCTACACCATCACCTCGTCACTGAGCATCGAAGACAGTGTGGATATTCACGATCTGGGACCGCTGAGCTGCCTCACCTCCGTGGGGGATTATCTTTCCATTGATAGCAACGAATCTCTGGAGACCCTGGACGGATTGGACAACCTCTCATCCATCGACGGGGAACTCTGGATCGTTCGCAATCCAATGTTGGAAGACATCGACGGGCTATCCAACGTGAATCACGTGGACGATGAGCTGGGGATTGCCTCCAACGACAAGCTGAGCGATCTCGACGGACTGTCCGGCCTGACGGCCATCGGCGGCGACCTGTGGCTCGCGGAAAACGGAGACCTCCGAGATCTGGACGGGCTCGTCAACGTCACCTCGGTGTCGGGCGAAATCACCGTGATGCACAACAGGGAACTCACCTCTGTCGATGGGTTGTCGGGCATCTCCACCGTGAAGGCCAATCTACAAATCTACAATCTCGCGGTCGAGAACCTCGACGGCCTGGCGAACCTCACCACCGTGGAGGGTTCGTTGATCGTCGGGGACAATCCGGAATTGACGGACATCGAAGGCCTGGCGGCCCTCACAGAGATCGGAGATCAGCTGTCGATCGACCTGAATTCGAACCTGATCAACCTCGATGGACTGAGTACCCTGGAGAGCGTCGGGACCAACCTATACCTGTCCATGAACTACAACCTGTTCTCCCTCGACGGCCTGCAAAGCCTGTCCGAGGTCGGCGGTGATCTGACCATCACGTACCACCAGAATCTGTGTGAAGACCTCGCTCACGAAACTGCGGCGGCGATCACGGTAGGTGGGGACACCCGCATCGAGGGCAACGAAGGGGACTGCCCATGAGGTCCGGCCAGCTCCTCTTCCTTCCTCCACTCTTCGCTCTACATGTGAATTCGTAGTGGTGTGGTCCATGTGGATAACCGCTGATGAAGCGGGGTGAATTCCACCCTCGTGATGGTGTCGCGACGGCCTACTGAAAACACATCCACATGAACCACGGCCCGCCCAGCAGCAGGGCCCAGCCCAGCAGCGTGAACGGTAGGCTGCCGGCCGCCTTGCTCTGGTAGGCCAGGGCGCTGGGGATGAAGCCGGTGAAATCCCCCAGCCACTCGGCGAACCAGATGACTGCCAGGGCCAGGAACGGGCTCATGGGGTTGAGGAACACCTCGACGTGTTCCGGGTTCGCACAGCCGTACACCAGGTAGCCGAAGCCCAGGAACGTGGCCAGTATCTTCCCGATCGTGAACCGCATGGTCCCTCCGCGCGTTCTCTACGAACACACGCGGGCTGCTCACGAACCCCGCGAGTAGGTGAAGACGGGGGGTGGCACCGGTTGCCAGGGCGCCGTGCGTGCCTACGTTGGACGAATCAGGAGTGAACGATATGTCATACGCAAACCAAGGATATGCCCAGCCCGTCGGGAACCTGGGCGTCGATGAGCGGGCGTCCTTCATCGTCCGCACGTACCTACACCTGTTCGGAGCCATCCTCGCCTTCATCGGCATCGAGGTGGCCCTGTTCGCCTCCGGCATCGCCGCGCCCATGGCTCAGGCCATGCTGGGGGTCAACTGGCTGCTGGTGCTGGGGGGATTCGTGCTGGTGAGCTGGATCGCCACCCGGGCGGCCCATCGCTCCTCGTCGCTGCTCACCCAGTATGGGGCGCTGGCCGGGTTCGTGGTGGCCGAGGCGATCATCTTCGTGCCGCTGCTGTTCATCGCCAACACCTACGCACCGGGAGCCATCGAGAGCGCGGGGGCTGTGTCGATGATGGGCTTCACCGCCCTGACCGTCATCGCCTTCGTGACCCGCAAGGACTTCTCGTTCCTGCGGCCCTTTTTGATGTGGGGTTCGGTCATCGCCCTGATCCTGATCGTCGCGGGCGTGCTGTTCGGCTTCGATCTGGGCATGGCCTTCTCCGTGGGCATGGTGGCCCTGGCCGGCGGCGCGATCCTCTTCGACACCTCCAAGATCCTGCGCAACTACCCCCAGGATCGGTACGTGGGGGCGGCCCTGCAGCTGTTCGCTTCGGTGGCCATGCTCTTCTGGTACGTGCTGCAGATCTTCATGCGTATGAGGCGCTGACACATTTTAGCGCTGGCCCCGGCATGAAACCTTTTGTTTGAATAAGTGTCCTAACAGTTGCGTCTACTCACCGCGCAGGGAATTTGGGCGGGCTGCCCCGTGTGCTCCTCTGAGCGTGCGTTGCAGCGAGACAAGACTGCTTGAGGATGGTTATGGCGTACCTACATCATGGTTTGACCCGGCGATGGAAGGCGAGCTACCTGACGCTCGCACTGAGCCTGCTGGCGGCGGCTGGGCTGCTCACGTCAGGATTCGTCCCACCGGCCCATGCCGCCGACGCCGCACCGGCCGGCGACAGCAAGAAGAAGAAAAAGAAGAAGAAAAAGAGCAGCAGCTCCGGCTCGTCCACCAAATCTCGGTCCAGCAGCCAGTCCGGGAGTTCCCGCTCGTCGGGCTCGACGCGTTCGAACGACCAGCGCCGGCGGGAGTCCACCAGCTCCAGCAACTCGTCGTCCAACCGCGAGCGCAGCAGCAGCACGCAGCCCAACCGGGAGCGAAGCAGCTCGGAGCCCAACCGCGAGCGCAACGTCAACTCGACGTCCAACAACGAGCGCCGGGACCCCCAGAGCCGGCCGGATGCCTCCCAGCTGGACCGCCAGCGCGAGCAGATCGACCGCCAAAGGGAGACCCGACAGAACCCCAACGAGGCGGTCCGCTCCTCGTCCAACGAAAATCGCGACCGCCCCGCCACCGAGGGGCGTTCGCCGGACAACGACCGGGACCGCGCCAACGCCGCCACCCAACGGGATGGCCAGGGCAGCCGGCCCAGCACCCAGTCCAATGGCCGCGACGGGGGCGGCAGCCACGACAGCCATGGCCGGGGCTCCAGCTCCAGCCACGGCGGCAGCCACAGCAGCCACGACCGGGGCTCCAGCCACAGCAGCCACAACCGGAGCTCCAGCCACAGCAGCCACCGGCGCGGTCACTCGGCGAGCTACCGCGCCAACAGCCACCACTATCACGCCGAAGCGCACGGTTCGCACCCCCGCGGCGGCCACCGCTCGTACCATTACCGCCACGGCCACCACTACACGCCGCCGCATCGCTACAGCGATCACCGCTACGCGCGGCCCAATCGCTGGCACCTGCGCCACCACCCGCACGCCCGCCACGGTGTGCCCCACTACCGCTACTATCGGTCGTACTACGCCCGCTGGTGGGTCCACCCCTATTACCGCTACCGGTACTCCACGGTCATCGTGGTGGGCTTCCCGTTCGCCGTGTACCCCTGGGACGTGGCCTGGGTGCCCGAGGCACGCGCCGGCTGGGTGTGGGTCCCCGGCCACTGGTCCGGCCCGGTGTGGATCCCCGGCCACTGGCAGCCCGTCCGGCGGGCCCCCGTCCGCGCCCACGTCAACTACGTGTACGTGGAGGGTTACTGGCAAGAGGAGATCTACGTGGACGGCTACTACCGCGCCGAGTCCCGCGATGACGGGGACTGGGAGTGGGTCGAAGGCTACTACCTGGAGGACGGCATCTACGTCTCCGGCCACTGGCGACCCACCGGCGCCCCGCCCGCGGGGTACCTCTGGGAGCCGGGCTTCTTCGACGGCGAGGACTGGGTCGGGGGCTTCTGGCGCCCCGAGTTCCGCACGGGCTACACCTGGGTCAGCGCCTCCTTCGACGAGGACGGCGTATTCCTCACCGGCTACTGGTACCCCAACACCGTGGACGACGGCAGCGTGTGGATCCCCGGCTGGTACGACGGCGAGGCCTGGGTCGAGGGGTACTACGTGGACGAAGACGAGTACTACCAGGAGGACGTGGAAAACTGGGCGCCCGAGGAAGGCTACGACGACGGCTGGGACGAAGGCGAGACCGCCAGCTACAACGACGACGACGGCGACGGCATGATCCCGCTGGCCATGCCCGTCGAGATCGAAGAAGAGTAACCGGGCACACAACGGCCCCCCGCCGCCGCGCAATTCTTGCATCATGGACCCTCCCATTGGAGGGTCAACATGAGCACCATACGCATCTTTCTGAGCTTTCTGCTGGGGATTCCCCTCATCGGTCCCGAACCGGGGGGATGCGGCCCCGTGGGCGTCGAACCTATGGATGACGACGACCTCGCCTGGGACGACGACGACGACTGGGACGACGATGACTCCTGGGGCGACGACGACGACGACGACACCTGGGGCGACGAAATCGACGACGATGACGCCATGCCCGAGCCTCAATGGTTCGCCTACAGCTTCATGCTGGACATCGACGGGGAAACGGATACCGGCACCGTGGAGGCCGTGATCACCGCCTACGAGGGCGACGAGTCGGGCCTGGGTGACGAGATCTGCGACCAGGCAATGGTCTTCGCCAGCGAGGTGACCTACGGCCCCGACGCCGGCGCCGACTTCCCCGAGTTCGCCGATCAGGTGGTGGACTGGACCGGCCCGGGCACGGAGACCGAGAACGGCTGCTGGTGGGATCCCGTCGACATGTACGGCGAGGAGTGGGACATCGCCTTCGAGTGGCTCTTCAACCCGCTGCTCTTCGTCAGCTGCGACGCCACCGAGGACTTCCCCGATCTCTACGATCTGGACATCGGCCCCGATCCCTTCGGCATGGTCGAGGGGGATCCCCTCAGCCTGGGCGAGATGTGCGAGGAGGTGGGCCCGCAGCTCGCCGACGCCGTGGGCACCGGTGAGATGGAAGGGATCTGGCTGATCCCCATGCCCGACGGCTGGATCGACGGCTTCGGCAACTACTCGTACTTCGAGCCCGAGGACACCACGAACGTGGAGAGCTGGGGTTTCTTCGGCTACGTGTTGAACGACATCAGCAACAACGCCGGCTTCGGCCTGGACGGCGTCTACTACACCGTCAACTTCCTGGTGCTTGGATAGAACGACCCCCATCGCGTTATGCTGGCCGCCGGGAGGCAGCCATGCAATTTCAAAGGCCCTTCGGCGGCATCCGCCCCAACCCCGTGGGGGACTGGCCCACGGTCGATCCCAGCTCCTTCGTCGACCCCAGCGCCCAGATCATGGGTAATGTCCGCATCGGCCCCGGCGTCTACATCGGCCCCCAGACCGTGATCCGCGCCGACGAGATCGGTGAGGACGGCAAGGTGCGCCCGGTGATCATCGATGAGGACGCCTTCATCCAGGACGGGGTCATCATCCACGCCCGCTCCGGCTCGACGGTGCGCATCGGCAGCAATGCCAACATCGCCCACGGTGTGATCATCCACGGCCCGTGCGACGTCGGCCGCGGCTGCTTCGTGGCGCTGCGGGCAGCCCTGTACAACTCCGTACTGGAGGACGAGGTGTGGGTGGGCATCGGCGCCATCATCATGCGCGCCACCGTGCCGTTCCAGACCATGGTCCCGGCCGGGGCGATGGTGAGTTCCGGCAGCGACATCCACCAGTTCCGGCTGGCCAACCACAGCGAGCACGAGTACCGGGCCAGCGTCATCGAGGCCAGCGGCAAGCTACGCGACGGCTACATCGAGCTGTATAAAAATGGCCCGCCGCAGCGACCCGATTAAGACTAGTTTACAAACCCTTGTCTAATGAAATCCGGGGTTTGCCGTATCCTTAGTGTATGGGGAACGGGTTGCTTCGATACCTAATCGTGATCATCAGCATCGTGATGATCCGCGTCGGGGCCCAGGCGGAGGAGCCCGCCACAGATCCACCACAAGAGTACCTGCCGGTCATCGTGCTCCTAGGCGAAGAGGAGCGGCGGGAGGCCACCGAGGCCTTGACCTGGGCCATCAGCAGCCAGCTGGCAGACCTCCCCGTACAGTTCCACACCCACTGGATCGCCCAGATGGAGCCAGGACTGACGCTGGAAACCCTGGCGGCCCAGGTGGCCGAAGAACAGGGCGCCCAGTTGGTGGTGTGGTGTGACCTGGACGGCATGGAACAGATCTCGCTGCACTTCGCCCACCCGGAAGGGGGGCACATCCAATCCCGGGGGCTGGCCTCGGCCGGTGAGGGGGAAGAGGTCCGTTTCGAGACCATCGCGGTCATCGCCAGGGCCGCCGCCGGCGCCGTTGTGGCAGAGGGGCCGCCCCCCGAGGAGACAACCAGCGTTGCCGACGCAGCGGCTCTGCCGCCCGCCGCGGCGATGCGGCCGTTCATCGATCTGGACGACGGGCCACCGCCACCGCCACCACCCAAGCCGCCGCCCCCTGCCGGGTCCATCAGCGCCGGGGGCAAGGCCCAGGTGTTTTCTGCCGAGTACCCCGTCTCCGTGGGGTTCGACATCACGGGGACCGTGGCCATCGCCCCCCACTGGGACCTGCTGCTGGGGTACGGGCTGCGCCCCGGCATCCAGCTCGAGGATCCGGCGGTGGAACTGCGGCTGACGGCCCAGGACATCCGGGTCGGCCTGGCCGTTCACCTGCCCTTCCGCCGCGTCGAGATGAGTTTCAGCCTGGCGGCGGAGCTGGGATTGCACCACTGGGGCGCCACCGCCCGGACCGACGAGGCGTACGCCGCCCCCGACGGGATCGAGCGCACGGTAGGGCTGCAGTTGGGGTTGCCCCAGTTCAGCGGCCCCCTCTCCCCCGGGCAACACCTGTGGTGGTTCTGTGCGCTGCGCCTGTCGGTGCCCCTCCTCAACCAAGTCTACGACGTCACCGAGGGTGACGAGCTGCGAGCGATCCTGACCCCGTTGATGGTCCAGCCAACCTTTGTGGCCGGCCTCACCGTGAGGTCCGGAAAATAAATCTGTCCGCCTCGGCTGCTCGGTGCACTTGTAGGGCCAGAAAGGCGAGGTGAACCCTACCGTGGTAGACAGCCCCCACATTCCGGCGGACGACGCCCGCTCCAAGCTGATCCACGACGCCGTGCTGATGGCCCGGGTCGTGGCCGGGGAGCGGGAGGCCAAGCTGACGCTGGTGGAGATGCTGTGGCCCCGCATCGAGGGGATCGCCCGCCACCTCAGCCCGTTCCGCAGCGAGGCCGAAGACCTGGCCCAGGAGGCGATGCTACAGGTGCTCACCGCCGCGCCGCGCTTCCAGGCCGACGGCTGCCTCGAGGCCTGGGCCGACACCATCGCAGTGCGCACGATCCTGCGCTGCCTCAAACGGCTGCACCGCGCCCGGCGAGTCCACGTCCCGCTCAAGAAGAACCACCTCACCGACGTCACGGACGGCGAACAGGCCGCGCAGGACCGCCAGCTGGCAGCGAGCATCAGCGCTTTGCTATACCGCCTGCCCCCCAACCAGCGCGTGGCGCTCGTGCTCAAGCTGCACAAGGGTCATTCGTTGGACGAGGTGGCCGAGATCATGGGCCGCAGCGTCTGGTCCGTACGCTACCTGCTGAGCAGCGGGCGGAAACAGATGCGCCGTATGGCCGTCAAGGATCCCACGATCCGGGAACTACTACTGGAGATCGAGTCATGAGCAGGCCCGCTTCATGCCGACGATTCGAGGCCCTCGTGGACCGCTGGGTGCAAGAGGGGGAGCCCTTTGATCCACAGGAGGAGGCCTTCTTCGAGGAGCACCGCCGCCAGTGCCGCAACTGCGCCCTGTCGATGCGCCTGGTCGAGGAGATGCAGCAGGCGGACAGCGTGTTCGACGCCGAGCACCCAGGCAGCCCTTCGCTCGCGCTCAAAGCCCGGCAGATCGTGGCGGCCGCGGACAACCGGGAGATCCCCTCGCCGCGGGGCTGGACCAAGCCCCGCGTCGCCGCGGTCAGCGTCATCGCCACCGCCGCCGCTGCAGTGCTGGCCCTGGTGCTGCTGCGTCCGCCGGCTGACGTGCCACCCGCCCCCCACCCGGCGGACGCACCCGTGGCTACGCTGATCCACCTCGATGACGTGCCGACCCCCATCGAGCCCATCGCCATCGGCGACACGGCCGTCCACCTCAACGATCCGCTCCAGGCGAACGACAGCCCGCTGTTTTTGCAGCTCGCCGACAGCTCGACGACCTATCTGGAAAAGGGAGCCAGCGCCTCGGTCATCGCCGCCAACCCGGAGGCGACCCAGCTGAGCCTGGAGCAGGGCCGCATCTTCTTGCACGTCATGCCCCGTGAGCCGGGGGAGAGCTTCACCATCGACGTACCTGGCGGCCAGGTCCGGGTCATCGGCACCATCTTCTCCGTTTCTCTTGCCCGCGAGACGTTGGAGGTATCGGTGGCCGAGGGCCTGGTGCGCCTGGAGTTGACTGGAGGGAGTGCCGTCGAGATCCCGGCGGGGCAGGTGTACCGCACCGGCGATGGACTGGCCACGCTGTCTGCAGGCCAGATGGACACCATCGATCGGGCGGCGCGGCTCGGTGTGGCACCCTCCGGTCAGCTCGCGACGGGCCAGGGCTTCGCCGCCGCCGGCCGCGAGCCATCCCCGACGCACGAGGATGGTGCGTACGAGGATCCGCCAGTGAAGGCACCACCCTCCCTCGCCAGGGCCGATTCCGCCAGCGGTGAGACTCCGCCCCCCATCCCCGCCCTGTTGCAGGCCGCCCGGGAGAGCCGTTTCGAAGGCGACTGGGCCGGCGCCGTCCGCGCCTATCAGGATCTCATCGCCGCCTACCCGGACTCCCCCGAGGCGCTCACCTGCCTCGTCCCGCTGGGCCAGCTCCAGTTGCAGCAGCTGGACCAGCCCGAGGAGGCGCTGACGTCGTTCAGCCAGTACGCCCGCGCCGCCAGCCACGGCGCCCTGTTGGAGGAGGCCGAGTGGGGTATCGCCCAGAGCCTGCGGGAGCTGGGCCGGGTCGATGACGAGCACCTCACCCTGACGGTGTTCCGCGACCACCATCCGCACAGCGTGTATGCCGCCGAGGTGGAGGCACGCCTGAAGGAGCTGGAGTCCCAACGATGATCGGTGGGCGCCTCTTCCTGTTGTGTTCCACGATAGGGGTAGCCCTAGCGGGCTGCGTGGAGCACAACACGGTGGGGGGAGAGGAAGAGGCTGTCCATCCATCGGCCAACTCGGCCATCGAGTTCTCCCCGACCCAGCTGATGTTCGATTCGGTCCCGGCCGATGACTGGCAGTCCTTGCCCGTACGCATCCGTAGCGTGGGCACGGAGGATCTGCACCTGAAGGGATTGACCGTGGAGGGATCCTCGTCGTTTTTCATCATGGACGACGGCGTGGCGCACATCCTCCCCCCCGGGGACGAGATCCAGGTGGTGGTGCAGTTCCGGCCGGTGAAGGACGGTGAACACGACGGCGTGCTCCACATCGCCAGCAGCGCCCCCTCCCAGCCGGACGTGACGGTGGCCTTGGAGGGCGCGTGTGTGGCCCCGAAGATCGAGCTGGACCCCCCCAGCTGGGACTTCGGCGAGCCGGTTGCCGGTTGCCACGAAGAGCAGCCGATTGCCATCTACAACGCCGGCACCTGGCCCCTGACCATCCACGAGATCGTCTTCTCGGCCACCAGCGACGAGCTGAGCCATACCTACGACTTCCCCGACGATTCGGTCCTGGATCCGGGGGAGTCCCTGGACGTCTTCATCACCTACGAGGCCCGGGACGAGCTGGCGGACACCGGCTACCTGTACGTCAGCAGCAACGATCCCTCCCACCCGGTGGCGATGGCGGTCCAGCACGGCACGGGCCAGCTGGCGGGCGGGGTCTCCGATGAGTGGGAGCAGGAGGGCAACAACTGGACCGACATCCTGTGGATGGTGGACAACTCCTGCTCCATGACCGACGACCAGGAGGGCCTGAAGGCCAATTTTGCCACCTTCTTCGACGTCATCGACCTGCAGGGCATCGACTATCACCTGGGTGTGGTCACCAGCGACGACGCGGCTCTGCAGGGGCCCATCCCGATCATGACGCCCTCCACGCCGGATTCGTACACGGCCTTCACCGCCGCGGTGACCGTGGGGACGGCGGGATCCGGGAATGAGATGGGCCTTCGGTCCGTACACGACGCGTTGTACCCACCGTATGCCGAACCCGGTGGTCCCAATTATGCCTTCCTGCGGCGGGACGCCGGCCTTCACATCATCTTCGTGTCCGACGAAGCGGACCAGTCCCCGGGGGCGGTCGCCGATTATGTGAACGGCATCCTGGCGCTCAAGGACGATCCCGACGATGTGACGATCACCGCCATCATCGACCCGAACTACGGCCAGCGGTACGAACAGGCAGCCACCCTCACCGGTGGCCTGGTGGAGTTCCTGGACAACCCCAGCTGGATGTCCACGCTGACCCAGCTGGCGTGGCTGTCCAACAGCCTCGAGGACACCTTCGAGCTCAGCCAGGTGCCCGTGGAGGGGACCGTCACGGTGGAGCTCAACGAGGTGCCCGTCTATGACGGCTGGGCCGTCGATCCGTGGATCAACGCGGTGGTGTTCGAGCCGGGCCACGTCCCCGGCGATGGGGATCAAATCCGTGTGGATTACCACCCCATCGGCGGCCCGGGAGAGTGCCCATGACCATCCGACCTTACCTGCTGGCCCCAGTGTTCACCGCCCTCCTCGCCGGCTGCGTGCAGCACAACACCGTGGGGGGGGATCCCCCCCATCCATCCCTGGGCGCGGCCATCGAGGTGTCCGAGTCCAAGCTGGATTTCGAGACACTGATGGCCGGTGAGTGGCGCGTGCTGGCCCTCGACATCCACAGTGTCGGTGCGGGCGATCTGTACCTGGAGAGCCTGACCATCGACGGCGGGACGGGGTTCACCATCCAGGGCGACGACACGGCGCACGCCATCGCCCCGGGGGACCACACCACCGTGCGCATCCGCTTCAAGCCGCTCGCCGATGGTGAGACGCTGGGAGTGCTGCACATTGCCAGCAACGACCACGACGATCCGGACGTGGCGGTGGAGCTTGTGGGCAACGGGCTGGCGCCGATGATCGAGCTGAGCCCGGCCAGCTGGGATTTCGGCGAGGTGGAGGCCGGCTGCCCCCAGCAGCAGGCGGTCGTCATCCGCAACATCGGCTCGATGGAGCTGGTCCTCGACGAGGTGGTTGTGTCGGCCACGAGCGAGGAGCTGTCGTACAGCTGGCTGTTTTCCGAAGGCACCCCCTTGCAACCGGGCGAGTCGGAGACGGTGGTGGTGATCTACGAGCCGCTCGACGAAATGCCGGACGCGGGATACCTGTACGTCACCAGCAACGATCTCCAGCAGCCGGAGTCGATGGCGGTCCAGCACGGCGTGGGGCTGCTGGCCGAGCAGGTCATCGACGAGTTCGACATGTCGTTGCACATGGCTACCGACATCCTGTGGGTGGTGGACAACTCCTGCTCCATGGCCGACGAACAGGACGCCCTGGCGGCCAACTTCGGCACGTTCATCGACATCCTCGATTCCCAGAACATGAACTACCATCTGGGCGTCGTGACCACCGACAACAGTACCCTGCAGGGCACCTCTCCGATCATGACCCCCAGCACGTCGAACCTGCACTCGGCCTTTGCCAATGCGGTGATGGTGGGGACGATGGGATCCGCCTCGGAGAAGGCGTTCCAGTACGGCTGGGGAGCGGTCAACTCGCCCTTCACCGACTCCGGGGGGCCCAACTACGGCTTCCTGCGCGACCAGGCCGGCCTGCGCATCATCTTCGTATCGGACGAGGCGGAGCAGTCCGCGGGCACGGTGGATGACTACGTGGCCAACTTCCAGTCCCTCAAGGCCAACCCCGACGACGTCCGACTGAGCTGCATCGTGATGCCGGACTACGGCCAACGGTTCGAGCAGGCCGCCAACATGACCGGCGGCGTGGTGGAGTACCTGGAGACTCCCAACTGGTTCAACACCCTGACCCAGCTGGCCTGGATGTCGCTCGACTCGAGCGGTACCTATGCTCTGAGCCAGGTACCGGTGGAGGGGACCGTCGAGGTGCAGCTCAACGGCGTGCCTGTGTACGCGGGCTGGAGCCTGGACGTGGCGAACAACGCGGTGGTGTTCCAGTACGACTACTTCCCCGAAGACGATGACATCGTCACGGTGAGCTACTACCCCATTGGGGACTCGGGAGGCTGCCCATGAGGTGGACAATCCTGTTCGCGGCGTGTGCTCTGTTTGCGGCGATGACCGGCTGCGAAGATCGCACGACGGTCGGCGGGGGTGATCCCAGCACCCATCCGTCGCTGGGCGCCGCCATCGAGGTGTCCGAATCCAGGCTGGATTTCGAGTTGCTGGATGCCGGCGCCTGGCGTGGGCTGGCCCTCGACATCCACAGCGTCGGTACAGGCAATCTGTACCTGGGCAGCCTGACCATCGACGGCTCGGCGGCGTTCACCATCGACGGCGATGACACGGCGCACGCCATCGCCCCGGGGGACCACACCACCGTGCACATCCGCTTCGAGCCGCTCGCCGATGGGATGACCCTGGGCGCGCTGCACATCGCCAGCAACGATCCCGATGATCCGGACCTGGCCGTGGAGCTGGCGGGCACGGGGATGGCACCGAGAATCCAGCTGAGCCCGGCCAGCTGGGATTATGGCGAGGCGGACGCCGGCTGCCCCCACGAACAGGTCGTCGAAATCACCAATATCGGATCGAAGGTGCTGGTCGTCGAGGATGTCGACGTCTCGGCCTCCAGCGACGAGCTGTCGTACACCTGGTTGTTCTTCGAAGGCACCTCTCTGCAGCCGGGCGAGTCGCATAACGTGACCGTCACCTACGAGCCACGCGACGAGATGCCGGACACGGGATACCTGTACGTGACCAGCAACGATCCGACCCGCCCGGAGGTGATGGCGGTCCAGCACGGCGTGGGGCTAATATCCGCACCGGTCGTGGACGAGTTCCAGCCGGCGGCCTACCCGGCCACCGACATCCTGTGGGTGATCGACAATTCTTGCTCCATGGCCGACGACCAGACCTCGCTGGCGTCCAACTTCAACGCGTTCCTCGAGATCGCCGATTCCATGCAGCTGGACTATCACCTGGGCGTGGTGACCACCGACGACGGCCATCTGCAAGGCGCCATCCCGATCATGACGCCCAGCACGCCGGATCTGCACGCCGCCTTTGCCGCTGCGGTGACCGTGGGAACGATGGGCTCGGCAAACGAGAAGGGGTTCCAGTACGCGTGGGAGGCGGTGGGTTCACCCTTGGCCGATCCGGGCGGGCCCAACGACGGTTTCCTGCGCGACGAGGCCGGCCTGCGCATCATCTTCCTGTCGGACGAGGCCGAGCAGTCGGCCGAGACCGTCGAGGACTATGTGGACAACTTCCGGTCGCGCAAGGCCAACCCTAACGACGTGATCCTCAGCTGCATCATCGAACAGAACTACGGCCAACGCTACGAACAGGCCGCCGCCATGACCGGCGGCCTCGTGGAGTACCTGAGCAATCCCAACTGGGCCAACACGATGTCCGAGCTGGCCTGGCTCTCCGTCAACCACAGCTACTACTACCCGCTGAGTCAGGTCCCGGTGGAGGGGACCGTCGAGGTGAGGATCAACGGCGTGCCGGTCCATGAAGGCTGGAGCCTGGACACGGTGAACCACGCGGTGGCGTTCGACCCCGACCACATCCCCGATGGGGAAGACCTGATCTCGGTGATCTACCACCCCATCGGCGATTGCTAGCCCGTACTCACGACACTCACGACCACGGCGCTCCCCAGCGCCAGCAGCTCGTGGACCATCCGCGCCCGCTGGGGGTCAGTGGTGCGGAAGACCGTGCGGTACCTTGATTTGCCCATGGTTACGTGGGGCATTCTACACGCGCATTGGCGCGGCCCTTGAAGAACTATCCGCTCTGCCGACACAGACAGAAGTACGTGCGTGGGTACCTCCATTCGGGAACCGTTCGCCCGGGGTGTTGCAAGGGGCACCTCTTCGCACTCCTGCCTGCGCTACTCGCACTCATAGCCGGTTCCGGCTGTACCGAGCGAGAGATGGACGCCGGCGCCGGCCTTCACGATCCGCTGGATGCTGCCATCCAGGTCGTCCCCACCTCCCTGGATTTCTTGACCTTCCCCCACGGCGAATCCTTGGAGAGGCCGGTGACCATCCGCAGCATCGGTGGTGGCGAACTACACCTGGAGTACCTGGGCATCGATGGGCCATCGGCCTTCACCATGGCCGGGGAGGACCCCGCTCACTCCCTCGCGCCGGGGGACGAGACCACCGTATTCGTGACGTTCGAACCCCAGGCCGAGGCGGAGTTCACCGGGAGCCTTCAGATCGTCAGCAACGACCTGCAAAACCCGCAGGTATCCGTGGAGCTACTGGGAGGGGGGCGGGCTCCGCAGATCTACCTGAATCCCGCCAGCTGGGATTTCGGCGACGTGACGGCGGGCTGCGTGCACCTGAGCTACATCCACGTGGCCAATCTCGGTTCCATGCCGCTGACCCTCGGCGAGATCACCTTCTCGGCCTCGAGCGACGAGATGCACATCGACCACGACATCCTCGAGGGGACCGAGCTGGCACCGGGGGCGAATCGGCTGGTCACCCTCACCTATGAACCACGGGATGAGATGCCCGATGCCGGGTACCTGACCGTGGCCAGCGACGATCCGGCCCGGCCGGAGGCGATGGCGGTGCACCACGGCACCGCCCGACTCGCCGCCACGGTCGTCGACGAGTTCACCCAAGCCTTGACCCTCGATACTGACATCCTGTTCGTCGTGGACAACTCCGGTTCCATGTCCAACGACCAGAATTCCCTGGCCACCAACTTCTCCGCGTTCCTCGACATCATGCAGTCGATCGAAGTCGACTATCAGCTGGGTGTCGTGACCACCGACGACAGCCGCTTGCAGGGCGCGGTGCCGATCATGACGCCCAACACACCGGACGTGGCCGCCGCCTTCGCCGACGCCGTGACGGTCGGGACGATGGGGAGCGGCACCGAGATGGGCTTTGCGTACGGCCTGGGGGCAGTCACCCCTCCACTGACCGAACCGGGGCAATACAACGACGGCTTCTTGCGGGACAACGCCTCCCTGCACGTCATCTTCGTGTCCGATGAGGAGGAGCAATCGGCAGGAACAGTGACCGACTGGGTCACCGCCTTCCAGGACGTCAAATCCCACCCCGACCTCCTGCTCCTTTCGAGCATCGTCGAACAGAATTACGGCCAGCGGTACGAACAGGCCGTCACCATGACCGGAGGCCTGGTGGAGTATCTGTCCAACCCCAACTGGATCAACACGCTATCCCAGCTGGCCTGGTTGTCCTTCGAGGCGGGACTTGTCTTCCCCCTGAGCCAACCCGCCGTACCGGGGACCATCGGGGTCGAGGTCAATGAGGTGCCCGTGTACGAGGGGTGGTACGTCGACGACATCTACAACGCGGTGATCTTCTGGCCCGATTACGTCCCCGACGACGGGGACTTGATCTCCGTTACTTACCACCCGGGGGGTGACTGCTAATCTCCGTTTTGGTGTGGGCCGGACCGGCCCGAAGGATCCTCATCAGCAAGGGGCCGGATCGACGTCCGCCTGCTCGGTTTCCCCACAGCCACAGCCGGCACCCGCCGCCGCCCCGGTCGCCGGTGTGCACGCATTCTGGAACCCCAGCGCCCCCGCCATGATGCCCGCGGCGCAGCCCACGCCGGCGTCCACGGTGATGGCCCCTTGCTCGCAGTTGCGGGCGCAGGCGCCGCACTCCATGCAGGCGTCGCGGTCGGCGACGGTGGCCACCTTGCCCTCGATACGGAACACCGCGTGGGGGCACACGGTGGTGCACATCTGGCAGCCGTTGCAGCGGCTGGCGTCGAAGGCCAGTGTGGTGACGCCTAGCATGTATCTCATGCGACCCATCCTATACTCCTCATCCCGCCCAACGGGATCCGATCCACAGCCCCAGACCGAGCACCACGCCGGCCAGCTCGGTGGGCACGGCGCGGCGCATCTCTTTGACCACGCCCGACATGGACGTGTAGGTGGACGCGCCGGTGAAGTTCATCGCCAGGAATGCCGCGATGGCCGGGATGAGCAGCATCCAGGCCCCCATCTCCAGGCGGGTCGCCCAGGCCGACGGGTCGCGGACCACCGCCAGCAAAGCCACCAGCGCACCCGCCGACAGCACCCCCACGAAGGCCCCCTTGACCGCAAACGCACGCCCGGGCAGCCACGGCAGCAGGATCGGGGTCAGCACCGCGCCGGCCACGATTGCCAGCACGATCCCCAGCACCGCCACGGAGCCATAGTTCACCAGGTTGGCCAGGTAGCCCGACGGCCCACCCAGCCCTGACACCAGCGCCAGGATCACCGCCGCCAGCCCGCCCCATTTGAGTGTGCCCACCAGCTCCACCGGCACCAGCACCGTGCGCTCCCGCAAGTCAAAGCGCTTGCGCCGCATCTCAGGCGTGGCCTTGCCGCGGGCATCCAGGTAGGCGGGCAGGTCCGCACAATCGACGGGGCCATAGCGCACCGAGAATCCCGTGCGCTGCTTCACCTCGTGGGCCGCCACTCCCGGGGCCCCAAGCTGGGGCACGATCACCCGCTTGCGGTCCACCACCTGGTCCAGAACACTCTCGTCGATGCGCTTAGCCAGCTCGGCTGTGCCAAAGGTGCCCTTGCCGGCAGCGCACCATACATTGACGCCGTTGGTGTCCAGCACCAGGATCCAGGCGCTGCGGCCGGCCATGGACTCGCGCAGCACGTCGAAGCTCATCTTGTAGTTGGCGCTCACCAGCACCGGGGCCTTGGAGTCTGGTTCACCGAGGGCGTACAGCCCCGGCTCCACCGTGTAGTCCATGCGGCCGATGGACCAGCGGGCCAGGAAGCTGCCCCGGCGGTCTGCGGTAGTCACCTCGGACGTCACCTGCGGCACCGGGCCAGCGGGCGTATCGTACGTTCCGGTCTGGTTCGGATTACTCATCGTGACAACACCCTTTCGCCCGCGGCGTGCAGCACCCTGCCAGGCACGCGCTCCGCAACGCGTTGAGGAACACGCGCACACCGCGGTACACCCCTTCGCGCTCTTCGGCGGGGATGAATCGTTCCGTGATCTCGGCGGCACCCCCGATGCAATCCCACACCGACGCCGCCACGGAACGACCCTCGTCCGTGGCGTGCAGCTCGAAGGCCCGCTGGTCGTCCTTGTTGCGGCGCTTGCCCAGCAGCCCCCGCTTCACCAGCGGTGCCACCAGCCGTGTGGTGGTGGATTTGTCCACCTCCAGCGCCCCGTGCAGCTCCGACAGGCCCAACCCGCCGTCCGCCTGCACGACCTTGTCGAGGATCAGGAACTGGGTGAAGGTGATGCCCTCACAGAAGGCCGTCTCACTCTGGAACAACCGGGATGCCCGGCCCAGGTCAGCCACCAGTTCGATGAGTTCTCGGTCCACTAGCGTCGTCTGCGTCATGTTACTTGTACAATACAACTAATTTCCTGGCTGTCAAGGCCAAGCATTTAGCGAGTAGATCCATCAAAGGGGGGTGGTTAGCGGCGGCGTTGCCGCCCAAGTGAAAGCCTGTAGCCCTGGTGATGAGCGTTCCCTAATCGCGCAGGTCGGACGCCATCCCGCGGTACAGCAAGGCTCCCGCCACTCCTCCCACCAGCGGAGCCAGCCAGAAAAGCCACAGCTGTGACAGAGCCCACCCTCCGACGAACAATGCCGGACCAGTACTGCGAGCGGGGTTGACCGACAGGTTGGTCACCGGGATCCCCACCAGGTGGATCAACGTCAGACCCAGGCCGATGGCAACCGGCGCCAGCGCGGCCGGAGCTTTCGACTCCGTGGCGCCCATGATGATGACGAGGAACATCGCGGTGAGGATGAACTCGGCGAACAGGGCCGATTCCATGCTGTACCCGCCCGGGGAGTGGTCGCCATATCCGTTGGAGGCGAAGCCCGCCTGAAGGTCGAATCCGGCCGCACCCGAAGCCACGACGTACAGCGCGCCAGCAGCGACCACGGCGCCCAGGACCTGGGCGACGATGTACAGCGGTACCTCCTTGGCGCCGAAACGCCCACCTACCCATAGTCCCAGGGTCACGGCAGGATTGAGGTGGCAACCGGATATGTGCCCGATGGCATAGGCCATCGTCATCACCGTCAGCCCGAAGGCCAGCGACACGCCCAGGAGCCCGATCCCCACATCGGGGAATCCCGCAGCCAAAACCGCCGATCCACAGCCCCCGAATACCAGCCAAAAGGTTCCTATCAACTCCGCGCTAAAGCGTTTTAAAAGCGGCATGAAGACCTCCTTGTGCAGGCTTTTTGCAATCGTCATGCCACGGGCCGGAAGCCCCCAATGGCGGGCCACGGCGGGTTCCAACGCGGACTCCGTCGCGGGGCCATGTTCCGAAACGAACCGGGACTGCGCCATGTTGGAGCATGGCGCCAAGCCACCAGGGCATAGGATGGGAGGGCATTCCGCTGTACACTCCAGTCAGGAATCCGGACCGTCGCATGGCTCCACCCTCATCCCAGCCTGGCTCCACCGCCGCACCGCCCGCCAGCGTCGGTGGCGTGGAGGATATTGCTCGCGCCGGCCGCAGGGACCGGCGCACCGCATTGCTGCTCGGTGTGGGGCTGAGCGTGCTGTTCTTCGTGACGTCCTATGCCGCCGACCGCAGCGGCCTGCTGCCGGGTTTCTTCGAACGCATCGAGGTGGGGCTGCTGGACCTCAAGTTCCACGCCCGCGGCCCGCTGGAGCCCTCTCCGCAGGTGGCTCTGCTCGCCATCGAGCAGCCGTCGCTGGACCGATACGGGCAGTTCCCCTTCAGCCGCGAGACCTATGCCGATGTATTGCTCGCACTGGAACGAGCGGGAGCCCGCCAGGTGGTCATGGATCTGGTCTTCTCCGAGCCAGCCACCCCGGCGGAGGACCAGGCCCTGGCCGAGGCGCTCCAAGCCGTGAACATGCCGGTCTTGCTGGGTTACTTCTTCTACACCGGCAGCAACGAGATGGTCCCGGCGGTTCCGCCAGACCGCCAGCAGAGCTTCCGGCGCCTGACCCGCTCCCTGCCCACCGGCCGGCCCACTACGGACCACCACCTGGTGGATGCGCGGTCCATACAGCCGGTACTGCCACGGCTCCAGCAAGCGGCGGACGGAGCGGGTTTCGTCAACCTGCGGGTTGGCGCTGGCGGGATCGTACGGCATGCCCAGCTGGCCATCGAGTGGCAGGGCGAGGCCTATCCGGCCATCGAGGTCCAGGCGGCCGCGGTGGCCCTGGCCGGCGCTGGCAGCGGGTTGCCCGCCATGCTCGTCGGTACGCCCGGAGCGCCGGAGTTGGACATCCTCGGCCACACCGTCGGCCTGGATCCCTCCGGTGGGGCGCTGCTGAATTATCCGGGGCCACCGGGGACCTTCCCCCAGGTCACCATGATGGAGCTGCTGGACGAGACGCGGGCGGAAGCGAACGCCAAGGTGCTGGGGGGCAAGACCGTGGTCCTGGGGCCATCCGCCGTCGGTATCGGCGACACCCGCGATACCCCTTTCCAGCCCTCCACGCCTGCGGTGGAGATCCACGCTGCGGTGCTGGACAACCTGCTGGAGGGCCGCTTCTTGCGGCGCCCACCGTGGCTGATGCTGGTGGAATGGCTGGCCATGCTCACCGGCGGACTCCTCCTTTCGCTGGTCCTTTTGTGGGCCCCTAGCCGTTTTGCGATCCCGGCCATCGCCCTGGGGCTGGCCAGCGTGTTGGCCATCGATCTGGCGGTGTGCTTTCCCCGCGGTCTGTGGGCCCAGCCCGTCGCCCCGTGCCTGGAGCTGGTGTGCATCGCCGTGGTGATCACCGCCCTTCGACTGCGTCAGGAGGCCAACAGTCGCGCAGCTCAGGAGCAAGCCAGGGAACACCTGCTGTGGCTCTTCGGCCGGTATGTGGCCCCAGGCGTCATCGACCGCATGCTCGGGGATCCCGAACAGGTACGCCTCGGGGGCGAGCGCCGAGAGATCTCGATGCTCTTTTCCGACATCCGCGGCTTCACCAGCGTCGCCGAACAGATGGATCCGGAGCAGCTGATCAGCCTGCTGAACGCCTACCTGGGGTCCATGACCGATGCCATCCATCGGGAGCGGGGCATGCTCGACAAGTACATGGGGGACGGCATCATGGCCCTCTTCGGGGTGCCGGTGTCCGATCCACACCACGCCGCCTCGGCGTGCCACGCGGCGCTGGCCAAGCTCGACGCCCTCGGTGCGCTGAACCGAGCCGCCCTCGCGGAAGGGACCCTCGACGAACCGCTGAAGATCGGCATCGGCATCAACACCGGCACCGTCGCCGTGGGCAACATGGGCTCGGAGCAACGCTTCGAGTTCACAGCCATGGGGGACGAGGTCAATGTGGCGTCACGCCTGGAGGGGCTGACCAAGCTCTACGGCGTGGAGTGCATCGTCTCGGGCAGCACCCGCGACGCCGCGGGCGATGGCTTCGGGTTCCGCGAGCTGGATCGGGTACGGGTCAAGGGGCGCCGGGGAGCGGTGACGATCCACGAACTGCTGGGGAACCGCAGCGATTTGCGGGCCGACCACTACGATCACTACGAACGGGCACTGGCCAGCTACCGGCAGCGACGCTGGGATGAAGCCGGGGCGGCCTGCCGCATGGTCCTCGACGCGGCACCACAGGATGGCCCGGCGCGCCTGCTGGAAAAACGCATCGAAGAGATGCGCAAAGCGCCCCTATCCGACGACTGGGATGGGAGCTATACCGCCACGGAGAAGTGAGGAATCTGCCCCACTTCGGAGCAGTTCCTGTTCCAGCCTGGCGCAGCAAATCCGCTATGATCGTCGGCCAATGGAAAGGCCGGCACCGGCACAGACCTTGCAACTGAATCGACCTCGGGAGTGCTCGGATGGATAACCGCGACCATGTGCGGCGTTGCCGATCCGGTATCGCCGTGGCGGCAGGCTTGCTCGCGCTGCTCGCGCCGGGACCTGCGCAAGGGGACGAACTGGCCCTGACGCCGGAGATCGACGTCCAGCACTTCCAGCCCGTCGAGGACGGGTACGGCTGGTTCGCGACCCGTTCGGCCACCCTCCTGGATCGGGGGCGCTTCGCATTTGGGGCCTGGTGGAGCCACGCCGACGATCCAATGGTCTTCGTGGCCGATGACGGGGAACGAACGTCGCTGGTCGGGGACCTGATGACCCTCGATCTGCAGGGGGCCATCGGCCTGGGTGCCGCAGATGTGGCCCTGGACCTTCCCCTGCACCTTCGGGTGGCCGGGGACGGGCTCGGCAGCTCGTCCGCACCCTTCGAGGTGACCGCCATCGGTGACCTGCGCTTGGTCCCCAAGGTGCGCCTGCTGGGCGGTGAGCGCCATGGGGGATTTGGGCTGGGCCTCGGCGTACCGCTCACGCTGCCCACCGGTGACGAACAGCACTTTGTAGGGGCCCGGACCCTATCGATCACCCCCACCGTGCTCCTCACCGGCGATCTGGGGCGGCTGCAGGTGGGGGGCAACCTGGGTGTTCGCCTGGCCGGAGCCGAACCCGTCGGCAGATACACCTTGGGGGGCGCCATGTTCCACTTCGCCGCGGCGGCGAGCGTCTACCCCGCACAATTCGTGGGTATCTCCGCAGAGCTGTTCGGTGACGTACGCGGGGTGGACAACGCCAACCCCGTCGAATGGCTCGCTGGCGTGGTCGTGCGCCCCGCCCCCGGTGTGATCCTCCGTGTGGGCGGCGGTTCGGCGCTGGGGCACGGCACCGGCGCCCCGGTGGGCCGCGTCCTGTTCGGCGCCACCTTCCAGCCGCCGCCCAGGTCGGCACCCGCGACCGAACCGCCCGCCACGGTCGCACAGTCCGGAGTCGAGGATCCCCCGGTGGCACCGGAACCGGAGCTACGAACGCTGGAGGTCATCTGCCCCCAGGCCGACTGGATCCGCCTCCCCCACCCGTTCTGCGCGAAGGTAGCGATGAACGACGGCAAGGCCGAACTACAGATTCCGCAGGGCGTCGGGCACTTGACCGTCGGCGGCGCCGGTTACCTATCCCGCACCCTCGATATCGATGGGCTGTCCGACCCGAACCGGGTCGCCATCGATCTCCAGCCGGAACCGGACAGGGGATGGATACGGGTGAGCGTCTACCACCGGGGAGATCCGGTGGCGGACGCCCAGGTCCAGCTCGGCGCCCAGGGGCCGGTGACGGCGACGACGGGACGAACCTCTGCCGAGACGCCCGCCGGACCGGTCACCGTCGCGGTGCGCCATCCCGACTACCGCGACGAGGAGTTCTCGTCCATCGTGACGGCGGAGAGCTGTACCTTCGTCCGCGTCGAGCTGAGCCTGGCGCCGGTGTGGTTCCCCGAGCGGGTCTACTTCGATGTGGGCCGCACCGAGCTACGGGGGGAGGCCGACCCGGTCCTGCGCGCGGTCGCCGAGCGGGCGTTGGCCCGGCCGGACGCCGGTACGCTGACCATCGTCGGCATGGCGGACCCACGGGGCGACGCCGCGCTCAACCGCGAGCTGTGCAGGGGGCGGGGTGAAGCGGTGAAGGCTCGGCTGCTCGAACTCGGCGTCCCGGCCCAACGCCTGGACACCACCATCGAGCCCCCCCGGGGCGACGACGATGGGGCCGACGAAGAGGCGCTACAGAACATGCGCCGGGTGGAGTTCCGTCTGGAAATGGACGATGGAAAGGAAACCCCATGACACACGTCCACAGGCTAGCCGTCCTGCTCGCGGCACTGGCGGCCGTCCTGGTCGCCCAGTCCAGCGCCCTCGCCGAAGATGACGTGACGCTCGTCGTGCACGACGGAGACGACGTCGAGGAGATGGTGGCGCGGCTCACCGGCGGCGGCGCCACCCTCGACGACATCCGTAAGGCCAACGGCCTGGATGCCGGGGCGGCCTTCACCCCGGGGCAGCAGCTGCACATCCCCGCCGACCTCTTGGTGGGCATCGCCCGCAGCAGCGCCGAGCTGCTGTTCTATCGGGGGGAGGTCTCCGCCCTCAAGGCGGACGGCACGACGCTACCGATGGGGGTAGGAATCCGTCTGTACAGCGGGGATCACCTCATCACCGGAGCGGGCGCGACGGCCAGCTTGAGGCTGGCGGGTCACGAGGACAGCCTGGCTCACGAGCACATGGTCGTGCAGGAACACAGCGATGTGGAGATCACCCAGCTGCTCGTTCAATCGGAGTCCAAGGACCGCAACGTGATCCTCCGTCTACTGCGGGGCGCCCTGGAGATCGTCACCTCCCACTGCGCCGAGACCCAGCAAAACGTCGACGTGGAGACACCCACCGCCATCGGCGGGGTGCGGGGTACCCGCTTCCGCGTGGTCGTGGAGGAGGCCGAGGGGGTGGCGGCGGCGACCCGCTTCGAAAGCCTGGAGAACACCGTGGCGGTAGCCGCATCTTCTGTGGGCTTGGAGGTCGGCGCGGGTTACGGCTCCAGGGCCAGGGCGAATCAACCCCCGGACGCCCTGCATCCTCTTCCAGCAGCCCCCTCGCCATCCTTCCCCGCGGACGGGGCCCAGCTGGAAGAATTCCTCTTCCGCTGGGCCGACCAGGCCGGGGTGAAGGGCTACGTGCTGGAGATCGCCCTGGACGAGGAGTTCCACCTGATGTTGACGCGAATCCTGGTCCCTGGGACCGAACATGCGCCGGCAGAGACGGTCCTCGAGGTCCGGGAGGCTCCCTATTATTGGCGGATCTCCGCCATCGACGACGACGGTTTCCAGGGGCTGACCAGCGCGCCGCGCAGCTTCCATGTCCAGGGCCCCTGACGTGCCCCGGGTTTCGATCCAAGGGCAGCCGTTTTTGACGACACATCTCCCCGCGCAGTACCCTCCCCGTGCCACCTTGAGCATGTATGGACGGGGAAGACCGTTGACGGAAGACTGGCTCGAAGAACTCCACGATCTGTTGGCCGACCGGCTCATCGACCTCGATGAGGTATTCCACCGGATCATCGGCAAAGCCACGGCCATGGTAGGTGCCGACCGCGGCACCCTGTATCTGGTGGACCGGGCCCGCAATCAGCTGATCAGCCGTGTGGCCGACCTGCCCGAGGTGGCGGAGATCCGCCTCAACATCGGCGAAGGCGTGGCCGGGCGGGTCGTCGAGACCTGCGAGCCGGTGCGGGTCCCCAAGGGCCTGACTTCCGACGCTTCGCGCCGGATGGACCAGGTGACGGGGTACCACACCGAGAGCATGGTCGCCGTGCCCGTCGTGGATACAAGCGGCCGCGTGGTGGCGGTGGTGCAGCTGCTCAACAAACACGATGGGGATTTTGACGAGGACGACGAAGCCGACCTGGTGGAGCTGGCCGCGTCCATCGCCGAACTGCTGCTGGCCTCCTCGTTGCGCAGCCAGATCCTGCCGCACCAGCACCAGCCGCTGGCCTTCCGGTTCAACAACATCATCGGCGAGTCCTCGGTGATGCAGCAGCTCTACGAGCTCACGGCCCGCGCCGCCTCGACCGAGGCCACGGTGCTGGTCCGGGGCGAGAGCGGCTCGGGCAAGGAGTTGATCGCCCGGGCGATCCACGACAACTCCTCCCGCCGCAAACGGCCGATGGTCAAGGTGGACTGCGCGGCGCTGCCGGAGCAACTCATCGAAAACGAGCTCTTCGGGCACGAGCGGGGCGCCTTCACCGGCGCCGATCGGCCGGCCACCGGCAAGGTCGACGCCGCCGAGGGAGGCACGCTGTTCCTCGATGAGATCGGCGAGCTACCGCTGGGCGTGCAGGGCAAACTGCTGCGCTTGCTCCAGGATCGGGAATTCATCCGTGTAGGCGGCACCACCCCGATCCCCATCGACGTACGAATCGTCTGCGCCACCCACCGGAACCTGGAAAAAGCGGTGGAAGACGAAGCCCTCCGCCAGGATCTGTATTACAGGCTGCGGGTGGTGGAATTGACGGTTCCGCCGCTACGCAGCCGTGGCCACGCCGATCTGGATCGACTCATCGACTTTTTCATGTTCGAGATGGGTGAGCGCCATGGGCGACAGGGCATGGAACTCTCCCCGGCAGCGCGGGCCCGGCTCCATTCCCACAACTGGCCGGGCAACGTGCGAGAACTCGAGCATTGCCTGGAGTCGGCGGTGGTGCTGTCCGCCACGGCTCTCGTCGCACCGGACCAGATATGCGTCGCGCAGCTCTGCTCGGAAGGCGCTCCGATCGTCGACGAGGATGCCTTCGTCAGCTCCATCCGGTCTCTCAGAGAGGTAGAGCTGGATTACATCCGCCATGTGCTGAAGGTCCATGACGGCAACCGCAGCGCTTCGGCCCGCACACTGGGCATCGGACGCAACACGTTGTTACGCAAGCTCGGGGGCTCGGACTCGTCCGAGACCTGATCTCAGCTCTCCTCCAGATCCGCCCAGGCAATGCGAACACCCGTCCCCTCGGGGAACGTCTCTTCGAGCACCGCTGTGGCCCTGTCCACCTCCACCGCCGCCGATCTCGGATACCGGATGCGCACCATTCGTTCATCCACGGTGATCGCCTGGGATTGAGGGGTATCCCGGAGCAACGTATCGATGCTGTCCCAGTCGGTGAGACGCCGATCGGGGTTCTTCACGAGCGTCCCGTCCACGAACTCGACGAGGGCGTCGGGAAGATCCGTCCGGATGGAGCAGATATCGGCGGGCGCTTGATTCACATGTGCATCGAGGTAGTCGTTGGACGTGGTGACGTCGAAGGGGGATCTGCCGGTGAGTAGCTCGAAGGCCATCACCCCCAAAGAATAGATATCGCCGCGGCCGTCCACCGGACGACCCATCGCCGCCTCCGGCGAGATGTACCGCGGTGTGCCGATGGCTGCCCCCTGCAGTTCCCGTCGGTCCCCCATCGAAACCCGGGAGGCCAGTCCAAAGTCCATCAGCTTCACGTGCCCGGTGTCATCGATGGCGCAATTCGCCGGCTTGACGTCCCGGTGGACCACCCCGCGTTCGTGAGCGTAACGCAACGCCCTGCTCAGCTGACGCAGGATGGACACCATGGTGGTGGGAGCCAGCGGACCGCTGTGTTTCTGTACCGTACGCAGGTCCTTGCCGATGAGCATCTCCATCACGATGAAGAATGTCGCATAGGCCTGCTCCATGTCGTAGACCTGCACGATGTGGGGGTGATTGAGGGCTGCGATGGTCCGAGCTTCTTCCTGGAATCGACGCTTGAAGGACTGATCATAGGCCAGGGAGTGGTTGAGCATCTTGACCGCCACCATCCGGTTCAGGTCCTGCTGGAAAGCGCCGTAGACGTTGGCCGTGGCTCCCCGGCCAATGCGGCGAATGATGCGGTACTTCCCCACCTCCTGGATGCCCACCCCCTGCTCCAGCCGCCGGGCCAGAAGCCGGCTGAGAAAACGTGCCAGCTTGGGGACACTCCCGTCATACGGAGGATCGGCTGAGCGACTTTCTGACCTGCGTGA